>JBIKTV010000287.1:0-7429 GCA_044347905.1 Myxococcota bacterium | reverse complement strand
TGGCCCAGCATGGTCACGGCTCGGTGGGCCTGGCCAGGACGCAAACCTGCCTCCACCAAAGCATTTTGCAGACGGGATGGCGGCCAAGAGTCGTAAGGGAGCGTCGTCATGGCCGCCATTGTCGCGGCGGGCCGGGCCCCCTGCAAGGGCCAAGAGGGGTGTGGCTGCCACCCTTGTGTCAACAGCATGATTCCACGTCATATTCTACACACGACCGGCCCGGCGAAGGGTCAGAGTTGCCGCAATATCTGCAGGAGACTACCCTTCCGGGCGCAGCCGCAACTAGAGGCGGTCGGCAAAGCGGAGGCGGCGATGGCCGGGGCGATCGATTGGAGTCTGGATCCGCGGGTGCGCGGGCTGTTGGGGCGGCTGCCGCTGCCTGTCAAGCTGCCGACACCGCTGCAGCGCGCCGCAGAGGCCCCGGCCGACGTGCCCCTGCAAGGCAAGCGAGCGCTGGTGACACAGCTGCGAGATGCCACCGATTTGGCGATTGCGCTTGAGCTTTTGCGCCAAGGTGCGGCGCTGCTGGCCTGCGACCCCAAGGCCGATGCGGCGCTGGTGGCCCAGGTGCTGCAAGCCGGCGGGCGCCACGAGGCTTGGGTGGGCGACTTAGAGCCGCTTTTGGCCAGGGCGGCGGCGCGGCAGGATCGCCGGCCCTTGCTGGTGGTCGATCGCTTGCGCGGCCCGCAAAGCGGCGATGGCGCGGTCAATGACGCCACGGATCGGCTGCAACAGGTGGGGCAAGCGGTGTGCCGTGCGCCAAGCGGTTCGCGGTGGGTGCTTCTGGGCGACCGCAGCTTGGCGGCGGAACCGGCGGGGCGGCTGTTGCTCGCGGCGGCCCTGGGCTGTATGCGCACGGTGCATAAGGAATTGGGCCCTTCGGGCTCGGCGGCGCATCGGGTGGTGCTGGACGGCGCTGAACCCGCGGCGGTGGCCGAGGCGCTGGGTTTTTTGCTCGGGCCGCGCTCGGCGTTCCTGACCGGGCTGGACCTGCAGCTGGGGCCGTCGCGCGGCGATCCGTCTGGCCGGGGGCCGCAGCTGCAAGGCAAAGTCGCGCTGGTGACCGGGGCGGCCCGGGGCATTGGCGCCGCCGTGGCCCTGCGCTTGGCCCAAGCGGGCGCAGAAGTGTGGGTCAATGACGTGGCCCAGGCAGAAGAGGCCGGCGCGGCGACGGTCGCGCGCTTGCGCCAAGCGGGCGGTCAGGCTCATTTTATCGCCGCAGACTGTGCCGATGCCCGCGGCGCCGCGGCCCTGGCCAACGCGTTGCGCGCGGGTGGCCGGCTGGACCTGCTGGTGCACAACGCCGGCATTACCCGCGACCGCACCCTAAAGAAGCTGGACCTGGCCGCATGGCGCAAGGTGCTGGCGGTGGACCTGGGGAGCATGATCGCGGTGCAGAACGCCTTGGATCCGCTGATGGATCGCGGTAGTTCTGTGGTGCTGATGTCTTCTGTGATGGGCATCGCCGGCAACTTTGGCCAGAGCAACTACACCGCGGCCAAGGCGGCCGTGATTGAGCTGGCGCGCCTGTGGTCGGAGAGCTGGCAGGATCGCGGCGTGCGCGCCAATGCCATCGCCCCTGGGTTCATCCTGACCGAAATGACCGCGCACCTGCCGCTGATGAACAAAGAAATGGCCAAGCAGCTCAGCTCTTTGCTGCAACCCGGCCTGCCCGTTGACGTGGCCGAACTGACGCTTTTCCTGGGGTCAGCGGAAGGTCGGGCGCTGAGCGGACAACTGCTGCGCTGCGACGGCGGCATGTTCCTGGGGGCATAGCAGGTGGAGAAAAGCTGGGCGATCCAAAGGCAATTTGGCCAACGCGGTGGCTGATCTGGGCCCCGATAGCTCGCAGATCACCGCAGCGGATCAGCTGGGCCAGATCGACCGACGCCAAGGGGTGGCGCTCATCGCGATCGGCGCGCTGGCCTTTGCCGCGATGGGGGCGATGGCCAAGGCGGCGAGCAGCGCGATCCCCACGTTTGAGCTCGTAGCGGCCCGCAGCGCGGTGACCTGGCTGGTGATGGAGCTCCTGCGCCGGCGCATGGGTCTGCCGCTGCGGTTTGGCATGGTCCCGGTGCTGGCGGTGCGCACACTGGCCGGCTTTGCGGCGATCGCCATGTATTTTCATGCCCTGCGCTTCATCCCCCTGGGCGAGGCCGTGCTGCTCAACAACACCTCGCCGGTGCTGACCTCTCTGGCCGCCGTGGCGCTGCTGGGCGAGCGCATGACCGCGGTCAAGGCCTTTGCCCTGGCCGCCGCGCTGGTGGGCCTGTGGCTGCTGCTGGGGGCCCGCGATCTGTCGACCTTGGCGGGTCAGGGGGCATGGCTGGGTGCGGGATCGGCGATAGCGGGGGCGATCGCCATGGTGGCGCTCAAGAAAGCCAGCGCTGCCAACCGCGCGCTCATGATCGTCTGGGCGCTCGCGGCGGTGTCGACCCTGGGCTCGCTGCTGATGGCCGGGCGCGACTGGCTCGTGCCCACGGCGCGCGAAGGCTGGCTGCTGCTGGGCACCGGCGTGACCGCGGCGATCGCCCAGCTGCTGATGACCAGCGGCTATCGGCGCCTGGACGCAAGTGAGGCCAGCGTCTACAGCTTCTTGACGCCGCTGTTCTCTTTGCTGGTGGGCATTGCCCTGTTTGGCGAGCAACCGGGCTGGCGCGCGGGGCTGGGCGGTCTCCTGATCCTGGGGGCCGGCACCTTTTCGGCTTGGCGAACAATTTCAACGATCAGACAGGTGCCCGGCACCCATGGCTGATCTAGCTGGCGTCGCTTTGGACGGCCGCGGCGTCGCGGATGGGCGGACGGACCGTTTGCCCCTGGGCCCAAGGAAAATCTGAGATTACTGAATAATTTCACGGTACAGACAGTTGCCTGGCACCTGTCGGGCGCTTGGGGCCGGCAGCAGCTCTGACAATGCGGTGGCGCAGCCTGGCCCGGGAGGCCGTCCGGGCCTTGTCTGCCCCCGGTGGCCGGCGTAGCCTCTCGCCGCAACCGCCGCGACATGCGGCAGAGGACAATCATGACCCACAGCATCAAGCGCCTTGGCATCCTGGTGGGCGGCGGCCCGGCTCCCGGCATCAACAGCGTCATCGGCGCAGCCACCATCCGCGGCGTGCTCGCCGGTTTTGAAGTCGTCGGACTACGCGATGGCTTTCAGTGGCTTATGCAGGGCAATATCGACCACACCACGCCGCTGACCATCGACAACGTCAGCCGAATCCACTTCCGCGGCGGCTCGTTCATCGGCATTAGCCGGGCGAACCCCACTAGGAGCGAGCAACTCCTTGAAAATACGGTGATCAGCCTCCTGCGCTTGAACATCGACAAGCTGATCACCATCGGCGGCGACGACACGGCTTTCTCCGCCTATCAGCTCGAGCAGCACAGCAAAGGGCGGATCCGCGTGGTCCATGTGCCCAAGACCATTGATAACGACCTGGATCTGCCGTCGCAAATGGTGACTTTTGGCTACCAGACCGCCCGGCACATCGGCGTGGAAATGGTCAAGAACCTGATGGTCGACGCCAAGACCACGTCGCGCTGGTACTTTGTGGTGACGATGGGGCGCAAGGCCGGCCACTTGGCCCTGGGCATCGGCAAGTCCGCGGGTGCATCGCTTACGCTGATCCCAGAGGAATTCCAAGGTCATGTCACGCTCAAGCGCGTGGTGGATACCCTGGCCGGCGCGATCATCAAGCGGCTTGCAGACGGGCGGCCGGACGGCGTGGCGATCCTGGCAGAAGGTCTGGTGGAAGGGCTGAGCCCCGAGGATCTGACCAATCTGGCGGGCCATGCCGAGCGCGACGCCCACGACAACCTGCGCATCGCAGAAGTAGATTTTGGCGAGATCCTCAAGGCCAAGGTCCTGGAGTCGCTCAAGAAGTACGGCCTGAAGCCCACCATCGTCGCCAAGAACATCGGCTATGAGTTGCGCTGCGCCGACCCGGTGCCGTTTGACATGGAGTACACCCGCGATCTGGGTTACTGCGCCGCCAAGTACTTGGATGAAGGCGGTTCTGGCGTGATGGTGACGATGCAGCAGGACGCTTTTCAGCCCCTGCCGTTTACCAGCATGATGGATCCCAAGACCGGCCGGACAAAGGTGCGCATGGTCGACATCCAGGCTGAGCGCTACAAGATCGCCCGCCGCTACATGATTCGCTTGCGGCGCGACGACTTTGAGGACCCGCACGCCCTGGCGAAGTATGCGGCAACGGCGCGCATCGGCCTGGAGCAATTCCGCGCGGATTACGAGTACTTGGTCGAGGATGAGCCCTTGCCGGTGCAGCTGCTGCGCCCCGCGGCCATCGTCAAGAGCGACGCAGGCAAAGAGCTGCCGCTGGTGGAGACCGCAGCGAAGGCCACCTCAAAGAAAGGCGCCTAGCCCTTGGTGTTTTTGCAGCCCCCCTTCCATCGCCCAGGCCAGCCGGACCAGGCCCAAACCAAGCAGGTGCTGATTCCGTGGATCAGCAGCCGCTTGGCGCTGTTCTTGCTGGCCTGGGTGGGGCTGCTCTGGCGAGCTCCCGTCGACAAACCCGAGCATTGGCGCAAGTTTGCGGACATGCCGATGCTGGATGGCTGGGCCAGATGGGACTCGGCTTGGTACGCCAGCATCGCCTTGGATGGCTACCAGTGGCTGCCGGGCCAGGCGTGCAACGTCAATTTCTTTCCGCTGTACGCCTGGACGACCTGGGCTGTCTCGCTGCCGCTGCGGATTTTCCTGAGCGATGAGAAGGCGTTCTACGTGGCGGGCATGGCCTGGTCGCTGGCGCTGTTTTACGTGGCGCTTGTGGGGCTGCAGCGCTTGGGGCAGCGCGAATGGGGCGAGGCGCTAACCGGCCGGGTGCTGATGCTGCTGGCATGGTTCCCATTTTCGCTATTCTTTTCGGCTGTTTACACGGAGTCCCTGTTCTTGGCGCTCTGCGTCTGGGCCTTTGTGTATGCCCGCGAGGATCGCTGGTGGCGCGCCGCCGCGCTGGTTGCTTTGGCCGGGGTGACGCGCGTGACCGGAGCTGTCTTGGGGCTGGCGTTGGCGATCGAGTTCGCCCAGGTGGCGCGCCTGGACTGGCAGAAGTGGAAGCGCGACGGCATTGCCTTTGTCATCAGCCCCTTGCCTGTGTTGAGCCTGTTCCTGTACTTCAAGCTGCAGTTTGGCGAGGCGCTGCTGTTCCTCAAGACGTACACCACGGTGTGGGACAAGCGCCCAGGCCTGTCGCGGCTCATCGACGTGCTCAACTCAATTCGCCACGATCGCGATCCTTTGGCGCTGCGGTTTCAGAACCTCATGTATGTCCTGGTGCTTTTTGGCGCGCTCGCCCTGGTGATTTGGGCGCGCAAGCGGCTGAGTTGGGGCATGCAAGCGTTGGTGCTGGTGTCCGTGGTCCTGGTCGCGTCGACCGGCTTTAACGCCGCGGGTCGCTACACAGCGGTGCTATTTCCAGCCTTTGCAGCGCTGGCGATGCTGCTGAACGATCGCGGGTACAAAGCGACCTTGGCGCTGAGCGCGTTGACCTGCCTTTGGTTCACCTGGGACTTTAGCCACTGGATGCACGTGACCTGAGGCCGGCGGCCCTGTCTCACAAACGCGGCGCGAGCGGCATTAGCGAACAGGGCGTACTCCGCCCGCGCGGAAGGCCATGCAGAGCGTTGCTGGGAACATCCAAAGCGAATTTCCTGCCGATGTGGAGAAGGAGCGGCGGCTGCTGCAGCGAGCTCTGGGCGGTGACGGCCGGGCTTTTGCGGAGTTGGTGGAGCCACACCTGGACCGGTGCTTTCGCCTGGCGGTGCGCAGTTGCGGCGACCGCGCCTTAGGCGAAGAGGCTGTGCAAGAGGCCTTGACCCTGGCCCACCGCGAATTGGCGCGCTATGAGCCAGGAACCTCGCTGCGCGGTTGGCTTTGCGCCTTGGCGATGCGCAGCGCCGCGACGCTGGCTCGCTCAGAACGGCGAAGAAATGTGCGGGAATTGGCCTCCGTTCCGCCGGAAGGGCTCCACAGCCCAGAGGCGATTCTGCAGGCCCGCGAGCTGAGCCGCAGCGTCGAATTGGCCCTGGCCGGGCTGAGCGAGAAGCGCCGGGAGGCCGCGTTGTTGCGATTCGACGGTGGTCTGAGCTCCCGAGAAATCGCCGAAGTGATGGGAATCTCTGATGCTGCAGTGCGACAACTTTTGAGCGAGGCGTCCAAGGTGCTGCGGACGGTGCTTGCGACGGCGGGGCAGTAATGCCGACTCCGGCGGGGGGAGCCATGGGAAACGAAGAGCGCGAACCGGACTTGCAGCTTGGCGAGTCCGAGATAGCGGCGAGTTGGCCAGTGGCGCAGTTGGATGCCGCTGCGCGCGAGCGGTTGCTGGATCACGCTGCGGAGGTGGTCGACTTTGCGGCGATCCAAGGGGTTTTTGATGCCACGGCGCCGCGGCTGGATGACCTAGCCCGGGCCAGACTGCTAAGAACCTCGCGAAATATACCAAAGAAGCAGCAGAGTTGGCCGTGGCAGCACGCTTTGATAGCGACGGCGGCGACGCTTCTGGCGGTGGTGGCGGCCGGGCAATTTCCTCAACTGCCCATGGCTGCCGCACCTGAAAACCCCTCTGCAACTATTGCGGCGGCGGCGGCTCCGCGTCTGAACGACGCTGTGGTGCCTCCGTTGGCCGCGGCGGCCTTGGACGAACCTGCAGAACTTGCGGCAATCCTGCCGGGCCTGGATGACCTTGGCGACGGCGAAGAACTCGCAGCGGACGACGGGGACGACACCGATCCTGACCTGGGCGCCGGACTAGATGCGCTGCACGGTGTGGAAACTGAAGGGGGCGCCGACTTTGAGGCCATCTGAATCGCGAGGGGAATGCGGCTGGGCTTCCGTTTCCTCTGTTGTGTCCTCGGTTACATGGCACCTGTCTGATCATTGATTTCACAGATTTTTTCGATCAACGGTGGGCGGTTGGCCAGTAAGCCTGCTTGGACTTGCGCCAGACGTGGGCGCGGCCAAGCGACCGCTTACGAGCAGGAGTGCCGGCGACATTGAGGGGGCCTGTGCGGGTCGAACCGGCGAAGGGATCGCGGCGTGCGTACATGCCTAATGGAGACGAGCACGGCGGTCAGCGGTGGCCACCCCGATTGGCAGCGATCAGCCGTGATCAAGGCGATCCGGCGAATACCACGGGCTCCTCGCCCTGCCCGGGCTGCGTCTGGCAGTAGCATGGCTATTGTCTGATCATTGATATTGCTCAGCATTTACTCATCACTCCCGCACTCCTCCGGCCACCGCCAGGCCCGCTTGGCCCGCCACCCAAAACTATTTTCGCCCGGCGCCGCGGGAAAAGTCGGCAGCTGCCGATAACTCTGCAAGGGGCAAAATCCGCCCCGGCTGAGGTCGGCCGTGCGAAGACTGCGCATCTACAATCCCGCGTTCTACTGCGAAGTGACCATCCGCGCC
>JBIKTV010000286.1:0-7458 GCA_044347905.1 Myxococcota bacterium | reverse complement strand
TGACTTTGGAGCAGGTGGTGCTGCCGCCGGGCGACCTGGATCCCATGCTGACCCTGCTGGATGCCTGGGCCAAGCGCGCCAGCCGGCCGACCTGGGCGCCCTCGCCGTTCACCATGGCGCCGGGCCTTGTGGTCGAGCTGTCGGGGCCACCTGGAACGGGAAAGACCATGCTTGTTCATGGTTTAGCCCACCATCTGGGCCAGCCGATCCTGCAGGTCGACGCCACGCGGCTGCAAGACTTGGCCGATCCCGACGTGCACCGGGCGCTGCAGAGCGCGCTGGATCAAGCCCGGCTGATCGGCGCGGTGCTGGTGCTGGACGGGGTGGACGGGCTGCTGGCCAAGGGCAGCTCCAAGGTCGACGTCGTGCAGGAAACCTTGCAGAATCATCCGGGTCTGGTGATTTTGACCTCGCGCGATACCTCGGCGCTGGACATGAACCTGGACCGCTTTGTGGTGCAGCGCCTGACCCTGGACACCCCAGGTGCGGTGGAGCGCCGGCGGATCTTTGAGCTGCACCTGCCCCAAGGGGTGCGTTTTGACGACGAAAGCGCTATCTCCGCCCTGGCCGGCCAATTCACCTTCCCGGGGGCGCTGATCCGCAACGCGATGCAGGTGGCGGTCAACCGCGCCTTTGCCGACCATCCCGAGGATCCGACGGTCACTGCGGAATTGCTGCGCAAAGCCTGCTACGAGCAGATCCGCGCGAGCTTGGACGAGTACGCGGTCAAGAAGAAAGTGACGCTGACCCTGGAAGACCTGATCGTGCCCAAAGAGACCCGCGAAGACATTGAAGAAATGTTCATCGCCGCCCGCCAGCGCGCCCACGTGCTGCACAACTGGGGCTTTAATCAGAAGATGAGCACGGGCAAGGGCATTGTCGCGCTGTTCTCTGGCGATCCGGGCGTGGGCAAAACGCTTTGCGCGACGATTCTGGCCAATGAGATGGACCAGCAGCTGTTCCAGATCGCTATCCCGCGGGTGGTGAGCAAGTGGATCGGTGAGACTGAGAAGAACATTGAGAAAATCTTTGAGACCGCCAAGGCCTCGCACGGCATCTTGCTGTTTGACGAAGCGGATTCGCTGTTTGCCAGCCGCACCAAGGTAGAGAGCTCGGTGGACCGCTACAGCAACATGGCGACCAATATGCTGCTGCAGGAGATCGAGAACTTTGACGGCATCGTCATCCTGACGACCAACCTGGAGAAGAACATCGACAAGGCCTTTCAGCGGCGCATCGGCTTTAAGATCCACTTTCCGTTTCCCGAAGCCGAGTTTCGCGCGCGGATCTGGAAGACCCTGGTGCCCAAGGCCTGCCCGGTGGACCCGGAGATGGACTGGCTGGAGCTCGGCCGGGCCTTTGAGCTCGCGGGCGGCAATATCAAGAACGCGGTGCTGCGCGGCGCCTATCACGCGGCGGCGGATGGCGATGTGATTCGCTTTAAGCACTTTGAGCACTCCGCCCGCCAAGAGTGCAAGAACGCCGGCAAGGTCTTCCGCGCCAGCAACCACCGCGACTTGTTCTAGCGGCTGCGCGGCGAATTTCGACAATTCGTCATCTATCACTGGGCTTTACAGACAGGTCCCCCTCCCACGGAGTTCGCCATGGCCATCCCAACTGGACCCGCCAGCCGCCCCAAGCGGCGCATGGAGAGCGGTATCGCTGAAGCAGAGACTCTCACCAGCCCGACGCCCGCTCCGCCGGCAGAAGTCGCGCAGCCGCAGCCGGCTGTGGTCCAGGACAAGCTGCGCCATCGCGATCCCGCAAGGAGCGAGGGCGTGCGACAAAGTGGGCGGATTCCCTCAGAGTTCTTTGGCCGCGACATCCTGCTGTCGCCCGCGGTGGTGGCGCTGCCGCTGCCGGAGTTTGTCGAACTGCTGTACCAGGGGGCCTTGCAGCTGGAGGATCTGACGGTCGAAGAGTTTTTCAGGCTGCGCGACCAAGCGGCTTGGCCAGATGCATTTGTTCAGGGCGACGCGCGCCAGCTGTTTACGGAAGACATGTGCAAGCGCGGCCACTTTGTGCCGATCGGCTGGCACCCCAGCGGCCTGAGCGTGGCCAGCAGCAAGGACGACGCCGGCCAAGACGAGCTGCTGCGCGCCCTGGACCTGCTGGTGGGCCTGCCCGTGACGCTGTACAGCGTGCCGCAAGAGGCCGTGGAGTCGGGAATCGCTTGGCTGTATCGGCGATCAGGCCAGCCGTAAGGCCTAATCCGCGCGAATCGTCAGGCGAACGGAGCAATTCTGCTTGGGCCAGCCGTCGACGCCCGTCGCAGGGTCGGCCAGCGGCAAGCGCGCCAGCACCTTGCGCACCATGCAAGCGCGCACCGCCGGGCTCAGGCTGCCTTTACCCGCGTCAAACTTGGGCTTTTTGCCGCCCAGCTCCACAGCAAAGATCGCCGTGCCCATGCGAAAGGTGCCGTCCTTGGGCTTCTTGCCGGCCATGGCGCAATTCGCCAAAAGCGGCCGCAGTTTGAGCAAGGTTTGGCCGATCAGCACCTCACTGCAAGGCAGCGCAGTCTCTACTTTGACGTAAATCGGCCGGTGTTTGGGCGCTTCTGGGCGCACCAGCCCGCCTTGGGCCTGCGGGGGCACCGTCTCCGATGCGGACGGCAGCAGCTGCAGCAGGACGCTCGGCAGGATCACCGCGAAAATCAGCGGGAGCAGCGCCGCCATCACACCGGGCGATCGCCTTTGTTTTCGCGGCCATCGATCGCCCCCAAGGCCTTTTCGATCGCCTTGGCGGCCTGGGCAATGTTCTCTTCATCGCCGCCGAGCCAAATGCGGCCAAAGGCGCCGGAGGTAACCATCTCCAACACCTTAATGTTGGCGGCTTTTTCTGCTTCGTTGGTGGCGATCAGCGCGTAGCCAGCCGGATGCACCTCAACCGTCAGCAGGGTCTGCCCCTGCAAGATCATGTCGCCGTGGCGCATGCGGTTGATGAGCATGGTGTGGTAGCCCTCAATGCCGGTGATCGCCTGCGAGGTCATGATCCGCGGCTTGAGGCGATCCTGAGCGGTGGCGCCGTAGTGCTCGAGCACGGCATCCCCGGCCTCGCGGACCTGGCCTTGATCGCTGGAGTGGACCTCTAGCATGCCAAAGGCGCGCTCGACGATCTGCATGCCCGGAATGACCGATGTGCGCTTGAGAATTGCGTCGGTCACCATGTTGATCGACATGCCCGGGGCTACCTCGACCAAGAGCGCCGCCTGGCCCTCCAAAGGCAGAAAGCCGCGCGCCACCGTAGCCACAAAGGAGGCTACTTGAGGCTGAAGCACGTCGATCATCGTAAAGGTGCGGAGTTCGATGCCTGGGGTCATGGTCCACCTGCCGCAACTGGGCGCCGCGTGGGCCCCAGAGATAGGCGGACGTTGTAGCTTGCCCGCCTTCGCAGGTCAAACGCGGCCCGCCGCTTAGACAGGCGGCGGGGCTTTTCGCGCGTCCTGCGCCGGGCTCGCGCAAACGGAAGTGCGGCCTCTGCGATTGAACCGCAGCGCAAACACGCTACAGTGGTAATCAAGGGGGCGCCTTGGCCGAACACCGCGAGCGAAAGACCGAGCGCCGCGACGCCGCGAGCGAACCGCGCATCCGCGTGCACTGGCGCGAACCGCCGGCGCCCAAGCGAGCCGCGGCGACCGGGCCCGTCGATCCGCTTATTTCCAAGCGGCACAAGCAGTTGCGCGACCTCGTGCGCCAGCGCTTGGGCTTTTGGCGCAGCCTGGGCCGATCAAATCGCTGGTTTCCGCGCAAGCTGGTGGTGACGCGCGAGGGCAAGTGGATCATCGGCATCGCCCTGCTGCTGGGCGCCGCGGCGGTCAATACCGGCAACAACCTGCTGTATCTGATGCTGTCGCTGGTGATTTCCGTGATCGCCGTGTCCGGGGTGCTGAGCGAGGCCAACCTGCGCGATCTGGAGGTGCGGCGGCGCTATCCCCGCGAGGTGGTGCAGGGCGAGGCGACGCCGCTGCGCATTGAAGTGTGGAATGACAAGAAGCGCGCGGCCTTGCACATAGAAGTGGGTGAAGTGCTGGACGGCGCCAGCGACGTGCAGGTCAAGGACGGCTACGTGCTGCACTTGGCGCCGGGGGAGACGGGCCAGGCCTTTGCCGCGCTGCGGGCCCTGCGCCGCGGGCCTCTGCGGACGGGGGGCTTGCAGATCGCCACCGGCTATCCCTTTGGTTTTGCTAGAAAAGCCCGGCTGTTTGACGATGCCGCGGAGCTGCTGGCTCTGCCCGGGGTGACCCCGCTGACCCTGCCCTCGCGCGGCGCGGCCGATCGCGGAGCTGCCGAGCTGGCGCGCCGCACGGGGCTAGGCGACACCTTTGCCGGGCTGCGCGATGCCCGCGACGGCGATTCCCTTCGCGATATCCACTGGAAAGTCTCTGCGCGCCGCGGCCGGCTCAT
This sequence comes from Myxococcota bacterium, assembly GCA_044347905.1. Classification (GTDB taxonomy): domain Bacteria; phylum Myxococcota_A; class UBA9042; order UBA9042; family UBA9042; genus SXRM01. Next base: position 3,055 of record JBIKTV010000286.1, on the reverse strand, counting down.
CGCCCGCGAGTGGCAAGCGGAGGCCAACCGCGTGGCTGTGGTGCGCTTTGTCCATGTGGCGCCGCGGCCGCCGGCTCTGGAGGCGGGCCAGGGCCCGGAGAGCTTGGATGGCGCTTGTGCCGTGGTCGCCGGCCTGTGCCAGGCGCTGCTGCGCGCGGGCTTTGCCGTGGGCCTACAGACGCTTCAGGGCTGCGTTGCCCCAGAGGCCGACGCCGCCGACTCCGGCGAAGTGCTGTTGCGCCTGCGCCGCCATCTGGCCCTGCTGTTGCCCGCAGACGTGCCGCCCCCTCCGCAGTGGCCCCTGGACGACGCCGAGTGGGCCGACGCCTGCCACCGCGCCCAAGCGTGCCAGGCCGCCATCGCCCGCGGTGAGGTACTGCAGTGGGCCGCTTCTGCCGCCCAGGGCCCCGCAGAGGTGTTTGAGGTGGCCTTTGCCGATCGCCCCGACGTCCAGGTCCCCGGCGGTTGCGATGTGCGCGTGGTGCTCTCCGCAGACGGCGCGGTCAGCGCCATGCAGGCGCAGCGCAGCCCGGGCAGGGCCGCATGACCGCGTCCGCCGCCACTGCCCCGTCCACCAGCCCGCGTTGGGACGGCCATCGCCTGCTGCAGATGGTGGCCTATGCCATGGTCCTGGCTGCGTTTATTCCGATCGCCGTGTCGGGCGAAGTGGGCGCGCTGGCCCCGGGTGCCTTTGCCGTGGCCTTGGTGGGGTCGCTGGCCCGCGATCCTCGCACGAGTCCGCCGCGGCCGATCACCGCGACCCTGTGGACCGGCGTGGTCCTGCTGAGCTTTCTTGGGCTGATCGCCTGGTCTCTGCAGGACGGCGCCTGGTTGCTCCACGCTTTGGAGTTTGCCCTGCTGCTCACAGCCAGCCGGTTCTTTCAGCGGAGATTTGCCAAGGACTATCTGCAATTGCTGGGTCTGAGCCTGGTTCTGCTGCTGGTCGCGGCGATCGTTCAGCCCGGGCCCATGTTCGCCATCTGCTTTCTGGCCTACACCGTCGCGACCATGTGGGGCCTGACCCTGCTGAACCTGGTGCGGGAGATCGAGGTCCAAACCCGCACCGGCCCTGAGCATTTGCTGCCGCCCTCGCGGCGTTGGCTGGGGCTGCTGCCGGCCAAGCCCGCGCCCAAGGCAGTGGAGTGGCCCGATCTGCCGGCTCAGAATTCGGCCTTGGAATGGCGCAGCCGCCGGCTGATCACCCCGCGCTATTTTGCCGCCACTTCTGTGCTTGCGCTGCTGGTGCTCAGCGGTTCCGCTCTGTTTTTCTTCCTGTTTCCCCGGCTGGGTGTCGGATTCTTCTTTGCCCAGACCCGCCCCGGCAAGCAGGTGATCGGCTTCTCTACGGAGGCGGAGCTCGGCGGCTTTGGCGCGCTCAAGAGCAACGCAGAAGTGGTGATGCGCCTGACATTTCCCAACCATCCAGAGCGTTTGCAGCAGAATCAGCGCCTGCGCGGCGTGACATTTGACACCTTTGCCGGCAACGGCTGGACCCGGCCCGTCCGCGATGCCAGCTCTACCCATCCGCTGCGGTGGAATGCCGGCTTGCTCAAGGTCCCGAAGGTCAGTCCGCCGCAGCTGGGCCGCGATCGCGAGTGGCGCGCAGAGATCTACTTAGAGCCGCTGGACCGCGACCACCGCGTGCTGTTCGCGCCGCCGCAGACCTATGCCATTGAATTGCTTGATACCAAGTACGATTTCCTGCGCGGCCGCAAGAAGCTGGTGACCCGCAACGCAGACGGCGATCTGAGCTATGTCGCCCCAGCCGATACGGCGCTGCACTACGCGGTCCAGGTGGTCGAGCCGATTTCAGAAAACGCAGAGGACGAGCTGTTGCGCCAGGCGGGCCGCGAATTCCCCAGCGATCTGCTGGCGCGCTACACGCAACTGCCGCCGGACCTCGATCCGCGCATCGCCCCCTTGGCCCGCCAGCTCGCAGGGCCGGCCGTCAGCGATTTTGACCGCGCCAGCCAAGTCGAGCAGGGCCTGCGGGTGGGCTGGCAGTATTCGCTCGCCGGCGATCAGGACGCCCAAGAGCCGCTGGCCGATTTTCTGTTTGGCAAGCGCCGCGGCCACTGCGAGTACTTCTCCACCAGCATGGTATTGCTGCTGAGATCCCTGGGAATTCCCGCGCGGCCCGTCCACGGCTTTGCCGGCGGCGTCTATAACCCCATCGGCGGCTACCGGATGATCCGCCAAGGCGACGCCCACGCCTGGGTCGAAGTGTTCTTCCCCGGCTACGGCTGGCGGACCTTTGACCCCACGCCGCCTTCGGGCCAAGTGCCAGAGATGGACAGCGGCTTTCTCCAATCTCTGCGCCAGGTTGCCGATGGCGCTTCCCTGCTCTGGTACCAGTGGGTGGTGGAATACGACCTGGAGCGCCAGATCGAAACCCTGCGATCGCTGGGAGGTTTCTTCAAGAATCTCCAGACCAAAGGCTTGATGGACAAGCTGACCGGCCGCGGCAGCAGCAGCCAGGAACAGCTGGAAGAGCCGGCCAAAGAGCGCGCCGGCCTGCCCGCGTGGCTGGTGGGCTTGGCGGTAGCGGCGGCGGTCATCGCCCTGGGCATCGGCTTTTTGCGCTACCGCAACCGCGAACGCGGCCGTGGTTTTGACCCCGTGGTCGACCGTGCCGCGGATAAGCTCGCCCGAACACTCCTGAAACACGGCTGGCGCCGCGAGAGTTGGGAGACTTGGCGGGCCCTGGCGCAGCGGGTCGAAGGCGACGATCCGCCCATTGGCCAAGCCCTGGCCGCCTTTGCCGCCGCTTACGATCGGGCCCGCTACGCCGCGGACGCCTCTGCCGAATTGCGCCAAGCCGCTGCGGCTGCCGGGAAAGAGGCCGCGCTGTTGGCTGCAGCTAGGCCGGTCGCCAAGGGTTAGGGCGCGCGGCCAGGTTTTCTGGGGTCGCTGTCACGAGCCCTGAATTGACCCCCAGGGCTATCGCAAGAACCGCTGGACCGCCCACACCGTCATTCCCGCGAAGGCGGGAACCCAGGCGAATGGTTTGGTTTTAGCCTGGGCCCCCGCCTTCGCGGGGGTGACGAAGGGGGCC
>JBIKTV010000285.1:0-7464 GCA_044347905.1 Myxococcota bacterium | reverse complement strand
CACGATGTCGCGGGGCGCCAGGTCTTTGCGGGCGTCATAGCGCGGCATAAACGCGTCGCCCTTGCCGCTGCGGAGGATGCCGCCTTCGCCGCGCAGGGCTTCAGAAATCAAAAAGTTCTTGGCGTCTGGGTGGTAAAGGCAGGTCGGGTGGAACTGGAAGAACTCCATGTTGGCCACCCGCGCGCCAGCCCGCCAGGCCATCGCTACGCCGTCGCCCGTGGCCACATCGGGGTTGGTCGTGTACAGGTAGGTCTTGCCGGAGCCGCCGGTCGCCAGGCACACCACTGCAGCGCTCACGGCAAGGACGCGATTAGCCTGGATATCCAAGATGTAGGCGCCCAGCACCTGATCGCCCTTGCCGCCGGGGGTGCCGCGTCCAGTGCCGCGCGCAAGCCTCGCCCGGGTGATGAGGTCAATGGCCTGGTGGTACTCCAGCACGCGGATGTTGGCGTGGGCCTTGACCTTTTCTACCAGCGCCAGCTCAATCGCCTCGCCCGTGTGGTCGGCTTGGTGGGCCACGCGGCGGGTGCTGTGGCCGCCCTCGCGGGTCAGGTGCAATTCGCCGCTCTCTTGGCGGTCAAATTCTACGCCGCGCTCTATCAGCCGGTGGATCGCCCGCGGGCCATTCTCCACCACCAGCTGCACCGCGTCCCTGCGGCAAAGCCCCGCACCGGCGACCAGCGTATCCTGGATGTGCTGTTCCAGCGTGTCGCTCGTCTGATCGAGCACCGCCGCGATGCCGCCTTGGGCCCAAACCGTGTTGCTGTTGGTCAGATCGCGCTTGGTGACCAGGGTGACCTGCCCGGACTCCGCCATGTCCAGGGCAAAAGTCAGGCCCGCCACGCCGCTGCCGATGACGAGCACATCGCTGGAGTAGTCCAAGGGATCCATCATGGTCAATCACCTTTGCTGGCGCTGCTTTGGGTCGGTTCAAGGCCCGGAGCAAGCCGAACCAGCGCTCGATTCAGGCCGCGTGCCGCCGACGATTCGTCTCAACCGCCATTTGATCTCAGCCGCCAATTGAGCTCATCGCCTCGGGCGTCGTCAGCGCCTGATCAAAGCGGTGGGCGTCGACCTTGCCGGCCATCGCTTCCGTCATCGCGGCGCGCAGTTCAGCTGGTCCCGCACCTTGGCGAAGCAGATCGCGCAGGCTCAGGGCGCCCGCGGTAGACAGGCATTCCCGCAGGGTGCCCGTAGATGAAAGGCGAACGCGATTACAGAGTTCGCAGAACTTCTCGCTCACCGCGGCGATAAAGCCCAGTCGCACGCTCAGTTCCGGGCGGTGGCGGTGGCGCGCCAACCACCGCGTCGCCGGCCCGCCGCCGGGGGTGGTGTCGCCGGGATCCGCCTGCAGCTGCCAGTCCGCACTCAGGGCGTCGCGCACCGCCGCCACCGGCAGAAAGGTCTGGGGCCCCCAAAAATCGTCCACACCGATGGGCATGTATTCGATGTACCGCAGCACCAGGGCCTGCTCGGCGGCAAACACCGCAAGGTCGCTCAATTCGTCGTCATTGAGCCCGCGCAGCACCACCGCGTTCAGCTTGGTGTGGGCAAAGCCGGCCGCCTGGGCCGCGGCGATTCCAGCGAGCACCGGCCGCAGCTGGCCCTGGCGCGTGAGCTTGGCAAAGCGGTTTTCTTGCAGGGTATCCAAGGAGATGTTCAGGCGACTCAGCCCAGCCGCCTTGAGAGGGCCGGCCAGCGGCGCCAGGAGATGCCCATTGGTCGTCATAGAAAGGTCAAGGAGCCCGGGTATTTCCGCGAGCATGGCCACTAGGTCGACGATGCCGCGGCGCACGAGCGGCTCGCCCCCCGTCAGGCGCACCTTGCGCACCCCAAGGGCGACAAACTCCTTGGTCAGGCGGACGATTTCCTCAAACGAAAGCAGCTCGCTGTGGCCGACCAACGGCGCACCCTCCGCCGGCATGCAGTAGGTGCAGCGGTAGTTGCAGCGGTCCGTCACGGACAGGCGCAAGTACTCCACACGGCGGTGGTGCAAATCTACGAGCTTAAACGGATTTTGCAGCAGGGCCGCAGCGCCAGAGCTTGGCAGGCCTGCACCGCCGCCGATCGACAGGGCCGTTGGGCTGTGGCAAGGGCTCGGCAAAGACACGGCGGGCTACGCCTTTTCAATCGCGCAGGCGCCCCCTTGCAGAGCGACCTCCGCAACGACGTTGTGGGCCGCGTGCTCTTCCGCGTACCGGGCGATGACCTGCACTTGGCCGGCAAGCACCTGCCGCAGAAGCGCGACCCGCCCGTGGTGGTCGAGTTGGCCGCCGCCGTGCTTTTGCACGATGCGCTCTACGCGCTCGAGCTTCTGGGCCGGAAAAGAGCTGAGCTTGACGTAGTACATGGGACCTCCGCCCCGATGATCGCCGGCCGGACGGGTGGGGTCAACAGGGGTCGGCTAATCCATTGTAACAAAGTCGGTTTTGCTGAGGGCCGCCCGCCGCCGGGCCTGCGCAAACTGCACCGCAGCCTTTGAAGTCGCTGCGCGATTGCGCTATTCTGGGCCGCTAGAGCATGCAAGTGTCGGAGCCGCGAGCGGCACGCACAAGGGGACGCGATGAAAGCGCAACGGGATGTCACGATGAATTGGCGTAGTTCCATAAGGTTGCGTGGTGGAGTCGTTCGGCTGTGGCTTTTGTCGCTTGTCGCGCTCGGCCTCGCCAGCGGCTGCGGCAATGTCAAGGTCAAAGAGGTGACGGAGGAGGCCGACTCGCAGAGCGGCGCAGACGGGCTAGGTGCCGACAGCGCCGGGGATATTTCTGCCGACGTCGCTTCGGACACCGTGGCGGCTGACGTCAAGGCCGAGTGCGAGACCGACTTTGACTGCTACGCCATCGTCACCGGCAAGACCCCGTGCAGCCTGCCGGTCTGTCAGGCGGGCCAATGCGTCAAGAAGAACAAGCCCGTGGGCACCAACTGCAACGACCCCAGCTTGTCGCCCACGGAGTGCCAGAAGGCTTCCTGCAATGACACCGGCGTCTGCGCGCTCGCGGACTTGGCTGAGGGCACGAGCTGCGGGCTGGGCGTCTGCGGCAACAAGTGCGCGGTGGGATTGTGTGTCCCGGCTTCGGCCACGGACTACGATGACAGCAATCCTTGCACCAAAGACTACTGTAATCAGGGGTTTGAGGTGCGCCACGATCCCATCACCGACCTGACCGAGCTCTGCGACGACGGCGACGCCTGCACCAGCGGCGACTCCTGCGTGCTGGGCAAGTGCAAAGGCCAGGCGCTGAGCTGCAATGACGGCATCGCCTGCACCAATGACAGCTGCGATCCCGGCAAGGGCTGCCTAGCGACCCCCAAGGACGACCTTTGCGACGACGGCGATCCGTGCACCAAGCAGGCGTGCGACCCGGCCCTGGGATGCAAGCAGGCCGGCTTTGTCGCGGGGGCCGCGTGCGACGATGGTAACGCCTGCACGGCTGGCGAGAAGTGCAGCGATGCCGGTGAATGCAAAGGTGAATCTACATGTTCGTGCAGCGTGGACAGCGACTGCAAGCAGGAGAATCTGTGCCTGGGGCCCGTCAGCTGCCAGGCCGGCAAGTGCGTGACCGACGCCAGCAAGGAAGTCCTCTGCGACGGCAGCGGCGACACGGCGTGCCTCAAGAACGTCTGCGCGCCCGCGACGGGCCAGTGCCAGCCGCAACCACAGCTGGAGGGCAAGGGGTGTGACGACGGCAACGCCTGCACCTCGGTGTCCACCTGCCTCAGCGGCGCTTGCACAGGCGCGGCCGACAAGAAGTGCGACGACAGCAATGCCTGCACCACCGACGCGTGTTCGCCCCAGAGCGGTTGCGTGTTTGCCCCGAACAGCACGGCTTGCGATGACGGCAATCCCTGCACTTCGACCGACACCTGCGACAAGGGCGGCTGCGTGGGCACCCCCAAAGCGTGCGACGACGGCATCGCCTGCACCTTGGACAGCTGCGACAGCACCACTGGCAATTGCACGCCCAAGGCGACCAATCAGGCGTGCAGCGACGGCAACGACTGCACCGCGGACAGCTGCGACGTCAAGAAGGGCTGCGTCAACGCCCCGGCCGACGGTGCAGCCTGCGAAGACGGCGACGCCTGTACCACCGGGGACAAGTGCGCGGCCGGCAAGTGCGCCGGCACCAACACCTGCCAGTGCAAGACCGGCGCGGACTGCAACGACAACAACCCGTGCACCGTAGACAAATGCGAGGCCGGCAAGTGCGTGGCGGACTCCGCGGGAGCCAACGGCACGGCTTGCGACTCCAGTGACAAGTGCCAAAAGCCCGGCACCGGCAAGTGCAGTGCGGGCACCTGCGCCGCTACCAACCAGCCGATCGTGTGCACGGCGACCAATGCGTGCCAGAACGCGGCGTGCAACCCGTCTAGCGGCAAGTGCGAGAGCGTGAACAAGCCCGACGGCTCGAGCTGTGACGCGGACAAGGACGGATGCACCGTCGCCGACAAGTGCGCGACGGGCCAATGTGTCGCCGGCGCAAAGGCCCAGTGCGCCAACGCAAATGCTTGCTCGGTGGGGACCTGCAAGTCCGACACAGCCCAGCCAAGCGGCTATGTGTGCAACCAAACGGCCTTGGCGGCGGGTACGGCCTGCGAAGATGGCCAGTATTGCACCACGGGCGACAAGTGCGATTCGGCGGGCAAGTGCGCCGCGGGGGCGGCCATCTCCTGCGCCGCGCAGACCGACGCGTGCAACACCGGCACCTGCGACGAGGCCAAGGACCAGTGCGTCAAGACCCCCAAGGCCAACACGATCGCCTGCGATGACGCGCAGTTTTGCACGATCTCTGACCATTGCGACGGCGCGGGCAAGTGCGTCACGGGCGGTGCCAAGACCTGTACGGGCGGCAACTGCCAAACTGGCGTGTGCGACGAGGTGGGCGACAAGTGCGCCACCAAGCCGGCAGCGGCAGGCACGGCCTGTACCGACGGCAGCGTCTGCACCCAGACGGACACCTGCGACAGTGTGGGCACCTGCAAGGGCAGCGGCGCTGTGGTGTGCAACGACAATAACCCATGCACCACCGATAGTTGTGATGCGGTCAAAGGCTGCGTCTATACACCGGCGGCGGGCATCGCCTGCGAAGACGGCAACAACTGCACCGGCCCCGACAAGTGCGACGCCGCGGGCAAGTGCCAGGCGGGCCCGGTGACCTGCCAATGCCAGACCAACGCCAACTGCGACGACGCCAATGCCTGCACGACCGACACGTGTACGGCCAATAAGTGCGTCAATACAGTGACAAATGGCGCAACGTGTGATGACAAGAACCCGTGCTCGCTCGCCAGCACCTGCAACAGCACCGGCGCGTGCGTGGCGGACACGACCAAGATGTTCGACTGCTCGACGCAGAACGACACCTGCAACACGGGGGTCTGCTACGTGGGCACCACGGGCGCCGCGGCCTGCAAGAAGCAGCCCAAGGCCAAGGGCGTGAGCTGCGACGACACGCTGTTCTGCACCACCGCCGACACCTGCGACGGCGTGGGCAAGTGCATTGGCGGCGTCGCGCCCACCTGCCCCAAACCGGCGCAGTGCTTCGCAGCGGTGTGTACGGAAGCGGCCAAGGGCTGCACCACCCAGGCCCTGGCCCAGGGATCGCTTTGCACCGACAACAACTCCTGCACCAACGGCGACGCGTGCAATGGCACGGGCTCATGTACCCCAGGCGCGGCGGTGCCGGACTTTGGCGCTTGCGATGACGGAATCCCCTACACGAGCGCGGATTTCTGCTACGCGACCCAGTGTGCAGGCTTTACCATGCAGAAAGCTGGGCCTACCAGCGGGCCGATCGGCCGGATCAGCTACCAGAGCGGCGCCAAGACCTGGACGGCCACGGCCAACAACGCCGGCGCGCTTGACGAATTCACCTTGGGCGGCTGGGGCATCTACGGCGCCAAGACCTTGCCGACCGCCCCGGAGCAGACCTGGGCCGCGACGTTGACGGGCGCCCCGGGCACCGTGCACGCCGCTGCGGACCAGGTGATGGTCGGCTACGGCAACGCGATCTGGGTGCAATCGGCGGGAACGACCAGCTGGAAGATCAACACGGCCCTGCACACCGCGGTCAAGGCCGTCGTCACCAGCGCGCTGGAGTGGGACAGTGTCGCGACCTATGCCTCTGGGACCACGCTCTACGTCGCCTTGACGGGCCACTTGCCGAATGACGGCACCAACTACTTGGTGCGCTGCAGCGGCGACAACGCCTTTGCCGGAGTATGGTCGTGCAAGGCCGCTACGCTGTCTGGATCCTACCGCAATGTCGGCTCTTCCGTGTGGTACTCCACGACCTGCATCGGCTGCGCGGCGGTGTTCAACCACAGCGTGGCGGGGATCGTGCGCAGCGGGCCCACGACGGGCACAGCGCTCAACGAACTGACCAACAGCTTCTCCAGCACCGCCGGCTATGTCGTGACCTCTGGCCCGACCTTCTCATCGACGACCTCGATGTTCCTCGCCGACAACTGGCATGCCAACTTTGTCCTCAAGAACTTGACGGGATCGACCTCGCAGTGGTTGGTCGGCCCCCTGGGCACGGTGGCCTACTCCAAGGTCGGCACGGCGGGGATTTTTGCGGCGGCCGTGACCAAGGGCGTTCAGTCGAGCTACAACTTCCGCAATGTCGACCGCTCCGGGGCCAATGTCTTGATCTCAGGCACCAAGCCCGATCCGATCAACACCTCAAATCGCCTGCCGGTGCTGATGGTTCACGCGGATGCCGCAGATCAACAGTCGGGAACCGCGTACTGGAATGAGTTTGTCTTGGCCGCCCCGCCCTTTAACGAGCTCAATTGCCTCTCCAACGGCGTCACTTCGGCGCAGATGGCGGTTGCGGCAGGCGGCCTGATGGTGTGGGTCAATAGCTGCGACAACCCCTTGATCTCTAAAGCTGTCACCGCGCGGCGCGGCTGGATCTACTACCGGCCCTTCACCACGGGCGGCGGCCTACCGGCGCAGTAGAGGGCTTGGGCCCGGCCCATGGAGGGTCGTCTGGCCTGGTGCGACAATTCGAGTTCCTGAACAATCAGCAAACAGATTGAATGAATTGGAGGGCGATAGGAGGTTGAAACGCGTTGTGGGCCGGCTGGCCTCGGCTCTTGTGGTGGCAGTCCCGGTGCTGGTGCCCACGGCGGCAAATGCCTCCCTTCCCACCACCTCGGCCATCGAGGGCGTGCTGCTCTCTTCCGGCGGTGGCCCCGCTGCGGACGGCAATTACACAGTCACCGTGGGCATTTACGCCGCTGAGACCGGCGGCACCGCGGTGTGGTCGGAGTCCGGCGTGACCATCGCCGCCAAGGGCGGGCAGTTCAGCTACCAGCTCGGCTCCAAGACCCCGCTCTCCGCGGCCGCGCTCAGCCTCTCGACCGCATGGATCGGCGTGCAGATCGGCACCGATCCCGAATTGCCCCGCAAACCGCTGGGATCGTCGCCCTACGCCCTGCGCGCCGCCGTCGCCGAAGCCC
>JBIKTV010000044.1:0-21481 GCA_044347905.1 Myxococcota bacterium | reverse complement strand
CGCCACGATCGTCCAACACACCGCCGCGCCACTTCGCTGGCGGCGGGCTGGTTTGGTGAGCTTGTCACCGCGATCGTCCAACACACCGCCGCGCCACTTCGCTGGCGGCGGACAGACGCCCTTAACTACTGGATTGATCAGGGGGATGGAGGGTAAAGGAGGGGGAGTGCAGAGGGGGAAACATTAGGGAGGTTGGGGGCGGAACGCCCCCACGTTCCCTATGGTTCACCCTTTGCAAAACACAGGTAATGAAAAGACAATTCCCCCCTCGCGCGGAGCGCGCCCCAAAGCCCGGTCGGCCAGACCCTACATCACCTTCATGATGACATCGGTCACGATATTGGCCGCCGCATCGGCGCGATCCGCCGCATTGGACAAGTGCCGATAGACCTCTCGAAGTTTGAGCAGATGCAGAACCCCTTCGATGGAATCAACCTTTTGCGTAAAAAGCGACGCTATCGCCTCGCGATACACCTTCTCCATGCGATTCTCGCAGTGCTTGGCGCGCATGGCGTGCTCATTCGCCACCGCCGGGTGCTCCAAAATCCGCTGCATGGCCAACAGCATTTCTTTGCCGGCGTCGCGGAGCAACTCCGACATCTGCGTCAGGTGCGGCGTTGAATCCAAACGAAAAAGCGTCATTTCGTCGACCGTCGACCAGGCGTAATCGAGAATATCGTCGATCGCCCGCGACAGCGCAAAGAGATCCTCGCGGTCCAGCGGAGTGACAAAGGTGCGGTTCAGTTCATCGATGAGCATGCGCCGTTCTTCGTCGCCGCGCTCCTCGGCCTCGCGGACCGCCCGGGCGTTGGCCTCGGTCGGGTTCTTGCAGTACTCGACGAGCCCTTCTAGGCCCAGAACACACGATTCCGACTGCTTGATCAGGTGCTCGACAAAGCGATCGCGGCGGGGCTTGAGGGGATTCTTGAACCAGTTCATAAGCTGCCTCGCGCGAGGGTCGAAAGAGAGGCCAAGGGGGCCGGTGGTCAGTTGCCGGTGCCGCCCAGGGCCTTAAAAATCCAGTACAGGCCGCCGGAGACCGCCGCGGAGGCGGGAATGGTCAGCACCCAAGCGAGCACGATATTGCCGGCCACTTGCCAGCGGACCTTGCGGAAGTTTTCCGAGGCGCCGACGCCGACGATGGCGCTCGACATCACCTGGGTGGTGCTGACGGGACCGCCCAGGACCGCGGCGCCCAGGATCACCGACCCGGAGGCCAGCTGCGAGGTGAAGGCGTGGATGGGCCAAATCTTGTAGAAGCCATAACCTAGCGTTTTGATGAGGCGCCAGCCGCCTGTCGCGGTGCCTGCGCCAATCGCGGCGGCGCTGAGGACCATCACCCAAAAGGGCACGTGAAAGCTGGAGATGGTGCCCGTGGCCACCAAACCCATGGTGATAATGCCCATGGTCTTTTGCGCGTCGTTGGTGCCGTGGGCAAGGGCGAGCGCCACGGCGGTGCCGAACTGGGCGTTGCGGAAGAACCAATTGGCCTTGGGCGTCGCGCGCATCCAGACCATCAGGTGCAGCAGCGAGCGCTGGATGATGAAACCCGCGGCGGCGCCAAGAATCGGCGAAAGGAACAGGGCGATCAGCACTTTGCGCATGCCGGCCCACTGGATCGCCTGCAGGCCAAACTCAACGGCCACGGAGCCGACGATGCCACCGATCAGCGCGTGCGACGAACTGGACGGGATGCCGAGCCACCAGGTCAAGACGTTCCAGGCGATGGCGCCAAACAGCGCGGCGATAATCACCGGCATGAACACCGCGCCCTGGGTCAAGGCGCTGCCGCCCACGAGCTCTGAGCCGATGGTGGTCGCGACGGCCACGCCAAAGAGAAACGGGCCGGTGACTTCGCAGACGGTGGTGATGGCCAGCGCCTGGCGGCCGGTAAAGGCGCGAGACGAGATCATGGTGGCGACGATGTTGGAGGAGTCGTGAAATCCGTTGAGGAAGTCGAAAACGATCGCCGCCACCAACAGGATTACCAGAGAGACGGTCATGACACCCCTACGCGCCAGCGCCGCAGTCGAACGACCGGCTCGCGCCACGCCCCGCGAGTGTGCCGCGGCGCCGGGCGAAAGCAACCGCAAGACAGGGCCGGGGCACCGCAATGAGACAATTCGGTGACAGCGGCGGGCCGGGTTTGGTGGCTGAGCAGGGGGAGGCTGGGAATCCTGGGCCACAGGAGTCCGTTTGGGGCGACAGCGCCGGGCCGCGCCCGGAGGCGGCGCATCCGCGCTGGGGTTGCCGCTGCCCAGCGCCGCGGGTACCCTGGAGCGCTGAGGTGTCCGATGCGCAAAGTGATGACCGCCGTCTCGTCCCCTTTGGTGCTGCTGTTCCTGCTGGTGCTGACCGCGGCTTGCCAGGAGCCGACCCAGACCGTGGCAAGCGGGCAATTGCAGGATACCAATAGCGGTTTTCCGGTCGACGTCGCCGATGCTGCCGATGGATCCAAGACCGACGCCGTGGCGAAAGACACCGCCTCCCCAAGCGATACCGCTGCCCTGGACACTGGCGATGCCGCGGGGAGCGACAGCGCCGCCTTGGAGGACAGCGACACGGCCGAGGACGGCGGCGGGACCGATGTTTCGCCAGGGGATTCCGCCGAGCCAGACGGCGCCGGTCCAGACAGCGGCGATGCGGACGGCGGCGGCAATGCGGATGCCGGGAGCTGTGCCGAGGCCGACAAGCTCTGCCCCACGGCCTTTGCGTATGCCGGTGCCGGGGATGAAGGCGTCGTTGAGGTGCGCGGCAGCTGGAACGGCTGGAAGGCGGCTGCGCCCATGGCCCTGGACGCGGGCGTGTGGAAGGCGACGATTAAGCTGCCGCAAGGGCAAGATATTCTGTACAAATTCCGCGTCGTATCCCTGAGCGGCAAGGAGCAGTGGCTGGCCGACCCGGCCAATCCGCAGAGCGCGGACGACGGCTACGGCGGCAAGAACTCTATCCTTTCTGCGCTGAGCTGCCCGGTCGATGGCCTCTGCCCGCTTCCGACCACGCTGTGCGGCGCGCCGGCCAAAGTGGGGGCGTTCGATTGGCGCGACGGCGTGATGTACTTTGTGTTCGTCGACCGATTCTTCAACGGCGACGCGGGCAACGACAAGAAGAACCCCAACAGCGGCGTGCCCGACATCTCCAACTGGATGGGCGGCGACTGGAAGGGCGTGACGCAGAAAATCGAGGCCGGCTGGTTCAAAGACCTTGGCGTCAACGTGCTTTGGCTCACGGTGCCCATGGACAACACCGAAGCCGCGGAGTACGGCGACGACGGCAAGCTCTACACGGCTTTTCACGGCTACTGGCCGCGGGACATCAATAGTCCCAACGCCCACTTTGGCAGCATGGCCGACCTCAAGACCCTGGTCGACACGGCCCACGCCCAAGGCATTCAGGTGGTGCTGGACTACGCCATGAATCACCTGCACAAAGACGCGCCGTTGTTCAAGGATCACCCGGACTGGTTCTATGCGCTGAACGGCGGTGGCGGCGATTGCGTATGTGGCAGCGGCACTTGCCCGTGGGATGGCCCGTCAGGCATCTGGTGCTGGTTCCGCGACTATTTGCCGGACTTCAACTTCAACAACGCGGCGGCCCGCAAGGCCTCGATCGACAACGTGATGTGGTGGATGGAGCAGTCGGGGGCGGACGGCCTGCGCCTGGACGCCATCAAGCACATCGACGGACCGTGGTTGACCGATTTGCGCCAGCGCCTCAACGCCGAGCTGGAGCCCAAGCGCGGTCAGCACATCTGGCTGGTGGGCGAGACCTACACTGGCGACCAGAACCTTATCAAATCATTCATTGATCCCTGCACCAAGCTCGACGGACAGTTTGACTTCCCTTGGCGCGCCGTGCTGGACGAAGTGGTGCTGCTGCGCAAGGGCAAGATGGGCGACCTGGAGTCGTTCATGAACAAGAATGATACCTTCTACGGACCAGACGCGGTGATGTCGCCTTTTGCCGGCAACCACGACCTGCCGCGGCTGATCCACTTGGCCACCGACCCGCCGCTTTTCCAGAGCGTTTGGGATGCCGGCAAGGGCAGCGCCTGGAACAACCCGCCTGAAGTGGTGCAGGACGCCAAAGCTTATGAGCGGGTGGCGCTCGCCATGGCGATTCTGATGACAAACCGCGGCGTTCCGCTGATCTACTACGGCGATGAGATCGGTTTGCCCGGCGCCGGTGACCCCGACAACCGCCGCATGATGGCGTGGAACGGCTGGAATGAGCCGCAAAAGCAGTTGCTCGCCCAGATGAAGAAGCTGGGGCAATTGCGCAAAGACATGGCGGTTTTGCGCCGCGGCGTCCGCACGACGGAGTGGATCGGCCAAGACGCGTGGGTCTACAAGATGAGCGACGCGAGCGGCAGCGTGTACGTGGCGATCAACCGCGGCGACGCGCCGGTCAGTGTGGGCGGCTTGCCCGCCGGCAGCCTGAAGGACTCGGTGAGCGGCGAGAGCGTTAGCGGCCCAGAAGTCAGCGTACCCGCTCGCGCTTTCCGGGTTTTTCCGGTGAAGCCGTGACTCGCTGGCTTGCCCCGGCCCTTGGGCTGGCGACGCTGATGGCGGCCGAGGTGCTGAGCGCAGGGGTGACCCTGGCCCAACCCCAGCCACAGGCAGAAGAATTGCCCGGAGAGCTGACCGCAACAAGGGCGGAGGTGCCCTTGCCGGGGGCGCTGGTGGCCCACTGGCAGCCGTGGCAGGCCTACCGCGAACACCCGCTGGTGGCCGAAGTGCGCGGCCAAGGCCTTGTGCGCCTTGAGGATCGCGAGCGGATGTTGCGCGACGAGCTGCCGGCGGATCGGGCCCTGGCCGCCATCGACGCTGTAGGACCCGCAGCCCTGCGCCGGCACGCGGTGGAGCGTTTCTTGCTGGTGGGCATCACCGGCCGGCTGACCGTGGGGCCCAGCGGCAGTCTGCGGCTGGAGAACGTGCGGACCGCGGAGGCTTCTGCCCGCCATGCGCTGCTGCTGGGCTGGGCGCGGGCGCTGGTCTATGCGGACGAGCCGGCGCGGCTTTTGGCCACGAGCGATCGCTTGCAGCACGCTGGGGCCGTTCAGTTGCTCGATCTGGCGGCCAAAAAGGCGCCAGGCTGGCAGGTCGCAGTGGTGGCCGCCGCCCTCGCCCGCGCTGAGGCGGAGCAGCAGCTGGGACCGTGCCACCTCGCCAAAAACCTAGACAAAGCCATGCGATTTTCCGGCAAGGAGGCCCTGCGCCTAGACGCCGCGGAGCGCGTGCAGTCGCTGGTGCGCGATCTGATCGCCGGGGCCAACGCCCGCTGTGGGCCAGAGCTGACCGCGCGGGTGCTGGCGCCCATCCAGCTGCCGCCGGCCAAGCCCGACGCGCCGGCCAACACCGGCCGGGCACCGCGCAGCGACGGCCATCTGTTTGGCGAGGCTTTTGCCGCCGCGGCGCCGGTTTTTACGGGCTGGCTGGATCAACCGCTGGTCAAGCGCCTGGCCCTTCGCACGCCGCTGGATGACGTGGCCCTGGCGGAGCTGATTCGCCAAGACAAGAGCGGCGATGCAGTGGTGGCAGCGCTCAACGCCTCCTTGCACAACCGCCGCATCGGCGTGCTGGCCAATGCCGACGTGGCGTGGTGGGCGGTGCTGCGCAGCCTGGGCCTGAGCGACGCCGACCGCGACCAGCAAAACCGCGTCAAGCTAAGCGATCTGTCGGCCGTGCAGGCCCTGGCGCTGGGCTACGGCTACGCCATTGGCAACCGCAACACAGAGCTGAGCCGCGGCACGGGGTTGGCCAAGGATGCCCCGCCCAAAGAACTCCTGGAGTACGCGCGCAGCCGCCTGCCGATGGACGCGCTGCTGGGGCCGCTGATGGCCCAGGCCCACGCGGTGGACTTGGAGAGGCGCAGCGATCCCTGCAAGGCCGCCCGGCGAGCCGAAGCCCTGCGCGCGGCCATCAGCCACGGCGCCCTGCCCGCTCCTGCCAAGCAGGCGATGAGCGACACGCTGCAGACGGTAGAGAAGGCCTGCACTGCCCCCGCGACCCCTCAGCCGTAGTGCTTTGATCTCAGTGGTATAGCTGGCGGCCGGCCGACGATGGCGGTGCCCGACCCCGCAGAGATCGGTTCAAACGCCGAGAATGTTTGACCGCCGCTGGGGTTCGATTATCGTCTACTGGCCGACCTCTGCGGCTGAGAACTGCTATGCGCATCGCTTCGCTCCTTCGCCCTGCCCTGTCCGCCCACCGCCGCGCCCCCGGGGCTAGCGCGCTGCTGATGGCCCTGATGATCAGCGCTTGTGACGGCGGCGAGGCCAAAAAGCCCAAGCCCGGTGAGGCAGAGACGGAAGCGGCCCAGGGCGGCGAGGCCAACCCCGCGGGTGCAGAGGCGAACGGCCCGGCGGTCAAGACGCCGACGCTGGCCGAGGTCATCGCCAAGCTCAGCGCCGCGGCGGATCAAGCCAACGCCGCCGAGGCCGCGGAATTGGCCAAGCAGATCAAGGCTTCTGGCCCCGACGCCAAGGTGATCGCGGCGCTGCACAAGGACGGCGCCCTGCGCTTTTTTGGCCGCAATGGCCAGCCCAACAGCGACGCCCAGGCTCTTTTGGCCCTGCTGGCCGACTTGGAGCGCCACGGCATCGACAAGGCCGGCTACCGCCTCGCCCAGCTCGATCAGGCCACGGCGGCGGTGCCAGCGAGTCTGCAGGCGGAGCGCGGCGTGCTGCTGACCATGACCCGGCAACCGCTGGCGGCGGTGGTGGGCGGCGCGGCGGCGCTGTGGCTGCGCGGCGGCGAGGGCGGCGCGGTGCAATTGTCCAGGGCTGGCGCGGAGAAGCTGGGGCCGGCAGGTCTACAGGCCCTGGATCGCGCGGTGCCAGAGCTGGCCCAGGCGGCGACCAAAGCGCGGCTTGCGGTTCTGGCGGCCGATATCGAGCTGACCCGGGCCGCGCTGCGCTATGCCATTGACCAGCAGATGGCCACGCCGATGCACCCGGTCAAGGCGCAAACACCTCAGGATATCAAGAAGCTGGCCGACAAGAACGCTGAAGCCCTGCAAAAGATCTTGGGCGAAGCCCCCGGGCGGTTGGGGGACGCGCTCAAGGCCCTGTGGCCGACACATCCGCAATACGCCAAGCTGCTAGAAGCCAGCGAGCGCTATCAGCAGCTGGTGACCGCCGGCGGCTGGCAGCCCCTGCCCAAGATCATCGACAAGACGATCAAGAAGGGCGCGGTCAGTCCGGCCAACCTGGAGTTCATCAAGGCCCTGCGCACGCGCCTGCGGACAGAAGGCTATGACGTCAGCGATGGCGAGCTGTTTGACGACGAGTTGGAGACCGCGGTCAAGGCATTTCAGGGCCGCCACCAGCTCGACCCCGACGGCGTGGTCACCAAGACCGTGATCAACGAGGCCGACGTGCCGGCCGACAAGCGCCTGCGGCAGATCCGCCTGTCGCTGCAGCGCTACCGCGAGTCTGAGGCGCGCGACCCGGGCACCGGATTCTACATCTTTGTCAACATTGCCTTTCAGACCTTGTGGGCCATGGACGGCGGCGAGCCGATCGCCAAGCACCGGGTAATTGTCGGCAACAACGACAGCGACACCGACCAGCTGACGATGATGAAGGGCAAGATCAACCGCACCAAGCTGTTTTCGCACAAGATGAGCCGGGTGATTCTGGCGCCCAAGTGGTTCCCGACGCAGCGGGTGGTCGAGCTTGAGCTGCAGCCAAAGCTGGCAAAAGACCCGTCCTTCCTAGAGAAAGAGGGCTATGTTCGCGAAGTTCAGCCCGACGGCACAGAAGTGTGGTACCAAAAGGCCGGCAAGGCCAACCTGCTGGGCGACGTCAAGTTCCAAGGGCCCAACAAGTTCAACATTTACCTGCACGACACCCCGTTCCGCGCGCTGTTTGGCAAGGCGCGGCGACCGTTCAGCCACGGCTGTGTGCGCGTAGATAAACCTTTGGATTTGGCAGAGTTGGTCCTGGGGCGCGACCAGAACATGAGCCCAAAGGCGATCCGCGACATCATCAAGGAAAAAGAGGAAAAAGAGATCAGGCTCAAGACGCAGATTCCGGTGCACATCGACTACGCCAGCGCCGGGGTGGACGAGGACGGCAACGCCATCTTTGGCTACGACGTCTACGGCTACGACGCCGCGGCCTATGAAGGGGCGCTGCCTGTGGAAGAAGCCAAAGAATTCAAGGCGGGTAGCACCCGCGGCCTGTAGAGCCGGGGCGAGCGATGGCGGGGCCCAAGCTGCAGATCGCGATCTCCGTGCTCGCCGATGGCCGGGTGGTTTTTGGCGATTTGCCGCCGGAATTGGCCGAAGTAGCGGCGATTCTGAGCGGCGAGGGCAGTCTATTGCCGGGGATGGCCTCCGAGATCCAGGCGCCGCCAAAGCCCGAGGCGCCGGCGGATTCGCCAGATCCCGATCCGCTGGTGTAGAATCGGCGGTTGCCCGGCGAGTGCGTGAAGCGAGCGACCGCAGCGGGCGTCGTAGAGAAAGCAGGCTGGGCGCAGGCGGGACGGGAGGATCGAGCGGGTGATGCGGCTTTGTCCCAAGTGCGGCAAGAAGAGCCAGGAGGCGCGCTGCCCGGATGACGGCACTGCGACCTTGGTATTGGCGCAAAACCCAGACTCCAAGCTCAGTGAAGGCACCGAGGTCAACGGCCGCTATCGCATCGGGCGCATGATTGGCCAGGGCGGGTTTGGCGCCGTGTACCGGGCCAAGAACCTGGCGACCGATCAGGATATCGCCATCAAACTGCTGGCCGTGTCACTGGAATCCGACGATTCCGACATGATCCAGCGGTTTTTTGCCGAAGCCCAGGTCACGGCGTCGCTCAAGCACCCCAACACGATTCGCGTTTTTGACTTTGGCCAGACCGAAGGCGGCGCGCTCTACATCGCCATGGAGCTGCTGAGCGGCCGACCGCTGAATGAAGAGCTGCGAGAGCGGGTTTCAAGCCAACAATACTTTGAAGAACAAGACATTATCACCATCGGTGCGCAGATCTTGCGCTCGCTGGCAGAAGCGCACTCGGCCAACTTGGTGCACCGCGATCTCAAGCCGCACAACATCTTCTTGCACGAGGTCGAGGGCGACGATCCGGTGGTCAAGGTGCTGGATTTTGGCATCGCCAAGCGCCTGGGCTCCAATCTGACGGGCACGGGCAAGGCCTTTGGCACGCCGACTTACATGAGCCCAGAGCAGGCGCAGAACAAGGGGCTGGACCGAAGAAGCGACCTCTATTCCCTTGGTTGCGTGCTGTATCAGCTGGCAGCGGGGCGGCCGCCTTATGACGGTGAGAATCCGCTGTCCGTGCTGCTATCGCATGTAGCCGATCCGATTCCCGATTTGCGGCAGTCGTCGCTGGTGCCGCTGTCGGAGGCCTTTGTGCGCGTGGTTGAGCGCGCCATGGCCAAGAATCCGGAAGACCGCTTTGCCAATGCCCTGGAAATGCGCCAGGCCCTGGAAGCATGCCGTGGGGCGCCGCGGGTGGGTCCAACGCGCTCGCTGCGGGTGATCGCAGATGCGGCGATGGTTTCACAAGCCGATCTGGACGGATCGACCGATGGTTACGATGCCCTCGCCGTGGAACCGCGCACCGCGGCGTATAAGATGCCCTCTGCGCCTGGGGCGGCTTCTTCCGCACCGCCGCTGCAGGGTCCGGGGGCCATACCTCTTTCTGGCCCGCCGCCCCTGGCCCCGCCTCAAGGCCCGGCGCCGGTCCATCGCACGCCGCCTTCTGGGGGGGCTGCAACGGGACTGTATTCGCCAACCGCGCGCAAAGACGGGGCTACTGCCGGCCCAACGACTGGCCCGCCCGCAGGTCCGGCGCCCACAATTGGCGCAGCGGCGGAGACAAAGGCGGGCGGACCCACCCAAGACGAGCCTGAGACCCCACCGGCCAAGCGCTCAGGCGCGGTGATTTTTGCGGTACTCGCGGTGCTGCTGGTCACCGGTGCGGCGATTGCCTGGCTGACGGGCGGCGGCGAGGCCGCGTCGGGCGAATCACAGGCCCAGGCCGCAGCCGATGCGCTGGCTGGTCAAGCTGCGGCGGATCCGGGCGGAAAACCCCTGGCGGCGGCAGGTTCGGCGGCGGAAGCATCTGCGGCAGCAGCAGGGGCGGCGGCAGGAAAGGATCCGGCTGTGCCCGTTGCCGCGACCGGCGAAGCGAGCGCCCAGGCCGACGCAGCGGCGGCGAGTGCCGGCCCAGTGGACGTCGAAGTGGAGAGCGATCCGCCTGGGGCGACTGTGGAAATCGGCGGGGTGGATGCGGGCAAGACGCCGTTCAAGGTGTCGCTCAGCGGCGAGGGAAGCAAGGCGGTGGTGCTGCGCCTGGAAGGGTACGCGGACAAGGAGATCTCTTTGGACCGCAAAGACGCCCCCCACGCCAAGGTGACGCTGCGCAAGCTAGAGAGCGATGACAAGGTCGCGGAACCCAAGAAAGCGGGCGGCAAGGCGGGCGGCGGACGGGCGGGCGGCAAGAGCGGCAGCACCCCCAAAGAGAACAAGAGCGCGTTGGAAGAGCGGCTCTGAACGCCGCAACTGAGTGCTAGACGGCCCCATGGCCGCGGCGACCACGCCCACCTACGCAGCGACAAGCGGAGACGCATGGCAGAGATTCTGGACAATTTGACGATCATCGTGCCGGCTTATAACGAGGCCGGGCGGATTGGCGCGACGCTGGAGCAAATGCTGGCGTGGCTGGACGTGCACGCGCCGAAGACGCGGATCATTGTGATCGACGACGGCTCGCGCGACGCGACGACCGAGGTGGTGCGGCAGAGGGCAGAGACTGAACCACGCCTGCGGGTTGAGAAATTGCCGGTCAATCGCGGAAAGGGCGCGGCGGTGCGGCGCGGGGTTGAGCTGGCGCAGAGCGATTGGGTGCTGTTCTCAGACGCGGATTTGTCGACGCCGATTGAGGAATTGCTCAAGCTTTGCAAGGCGATTGACGCGGGTGCCGACATCGCGATCGCCTCGCGCGACCGGCCGGACAGCAACGTCACCCGCCACCAACCGGCCTACCGCGAGGCCATGGGTCGCACTTTTAACGCCTTGGTGCGGGCGATGGCGCTGCCGGGCTTTTCCGACACGCAATGCGGCTTCAAGCTTTTCTCTGCCGAGGCCGCGCGGCGCTGCTTTGGCAGGATGACGATTGAGCGTTTTGCCTTTGATGTCGAAGTGTTGTACATCGCGCGCAAGCTCGGCTACCGCATCTCAGAGGTCGGCGTGCGCTGGATCAACGACGACCGCACGACGGTGAGCCCGGTGCGCGACGCGTCCAAAATGCTGGTCGACATCGCAAGGATCCGCTACCGCCACCGCGGAATGACCTGAGATGAATTAAGGTTTTTGAGTATTGCTCGGAAGGTTGCGCCCAACCAGCCGCACTAGGCAATGGCGAGCCTGCAGCCGCGCGTCGGCGGTGCAGCCCAGGCGCACGGCGTGATCGGCGAACACCCGGTCGACCGGATGCACCGGGGGCTCAGGCAGGAGCACCAAGCGAGCCAAGTGAGCCGGCAGATAGACGCCGTGCTCCAAAGATTTACTCAGCGGCTTCAGTGCATTAGCTAGGTCCGAGCCACCCCGACGGGCGGGCAGGATCGCCGTGGGCTCGGGAAAGCGCTGCAGCAAGGCGAGGTCGGCCGGGCCCAGCTGGGCGCCCTGGAGCGGCTCGCTCATGCCCATCACGCCGGGAATGCGCCCGACTAGAGAGCGGCGATCGTCCGGGCTGACCCAGAGATCGGCGGCCAGCAAGGCCAGCGCGGCGACCAGCCACACAGCCGCGCCGACGCGGCGATCCATCTGCACCAACCCCGCCCAGCGCCAAGCAAATCCGACACCCGCGACTGCGCAGGCCAATGGGGCGAGCGCCAACAGCGCGTCCAGAGAAAGGGACAGCGGCGAGCTGGCAATGGCCAAGGTCAGCAGCCAAACCGCGGCGACTGCGGCCGCCCCAGCCAGCGGCGTTGCCCGCCCAGAGCGGCCCAAGCCGCGCAGCAGCGGCCCCAGGGCCAACCAGGAAACTGCAAGCGGCGTCTGCCCCAACAGCGCCACCCAGGGGCCCACCACGGGCCACCCTGCGGCGCCGCCGAGCTCGGTCACCGCTTCTGGCCGGCGCAGCACGGCAAACTGCGCGGTGCCCCACGGCTTGAGCCCGCCAGGCCCCACCAGAGCCAGCAACAGACCCACCGCGAGAAGCGCGCCCGCCATCACCCCCAGCCAGCGCGGGCCTGTGGGCAGGTCCGGGCGATCGAGCGATTCCGCCAAGCCGCCACCTGCGGCCACACGCGCCGGCTCCAGCGGCAAAAGCATCGCCGCCAGCAGGAAAAGCGGCCCGAGCAACAGCCCAAGCGGATGCACCGCGACCGTCAGCGCCCCGGCCAAGCCAAGCCCCAGCGCCGAGGCCCGCGGGGAATTCACCTGGGATACCGCAGCTAACGCGGCCGCGAGCGTCGTGAGGGCCAGAGGTGTCTCGGCAGACCAGCTCAGCAGCGCGGCGCGGCCGGCGGGCCAAACCAGCACCAGCGCCACCGCCGCCACGGCCCCAGGACCGCGGGCCAGAGCCCAGGCCAAGCGCCCCACGAGGTAAATCCCCAGGCCGCCCAGGGCCGTCTGCAGTACCTGTAACGCCCAAAGCGGCTCGCCGCGCACCGCCGCCGGCAGAAGCTTCATCAGCCGCCGCAGCAGCACCGCCCACGGCCCATCCACGGAGGCCGGCGCGTCGCTGAGCCAGGTCGAGAGGGTCGGAACACTGGACGCGGCCACGGTAATGCCCGGCGACAGCAGCCAGGCCGCCGCGACGATGGCCGCGACCATCGCCGCGACCTCAGCCAGCGTGCGCAGTAGCGCCGCGCGCGCCGACCAAGCCGCCACGGGGACGGCAGCCGGAGATGTCCATGAATCCAATGTGTTCATCGGGCCTCCGTGCCACTGAGGCGCGGGGCGCGCGGGCCGCGCATGCGCACGTCGATGCAGGCCATCCGCATGCTGTGGTCGGTGGCCGACAGCTCCACCCGCAGGTCGGCTTGGTGGCCGCCGCTGCCGATCGACTTGACCACCTGGGCCAGGTCGGCGCTACTTCGCGACTCCAACTCTGCGACAATATCTTGATCCAACAGGATTTTTAGGCGCACAGGCGAGCCGTCCGGAGCACCGTCTACAAGGCCCAAACTCGCGCTGAGTTCGGCGCCGACGGTTGCGCCGGGCCACCGCAGCACCGTCGTCGAGCCCGCGGCGATCGGATGGGCCCAGGTGCAGCGCCGGGCGTGGCCTTCGGTGGTGCCGCCGTAAGGGCCGACAAAGGCCCACGGATCGTCGCCACAGCGAAAACGCTGATCGGCAGGATGCCAGGCACAAGGAGTTGTGACGCCTCGATTTTCGACGGCGACGGCTGCCTTGGGCAGGTCGCGCTCCAGGTCGAACGCCGCGTTAGAGGCGCGCGGCGTTGCTGCCACGGGGCGGCCGAGCCACGCGGCAGCGGCGGCTGCGAGCAGAGCGGCGAGGACCCACGCGGTCAGCGACGGGGGCAGAAAGACAGCGTCTTGGGGCTGCGGAGAGTAGGACACGGCACCTCCGCGAGAGGGTGTAGCCCACCGGGCGGTGGGGCGCAAGGGGTTGCGGTTCCGAGGGTGAGAGAACGCGGCAAAGGTCTATCCGCCCTCCGGGCGAGTGGGGTTTTGGCCTTTCATCGCAAAGTTTTCAAGGGGAGGAACCATCGCTGTCGCAGCGCCGCTTTATCGCTCCATGTATTCGCGCGCGGCGCCTTGCCCCTCCCCTTGACCCCTCCTCCTTTACTCTCTACCCCCTTCCACGCGATAAAGATGTCTAGTTTCATGGCCATTTTCTAACAATGGCGGACGCCCGCCGCCAGCGAAGCGCGGTGGCGGTGTATCTGACGATCCTCTCGTTGGCCCACCTAACCATCTGATTCGAGAAGCTATCCCGAACAACGTCGTTCTGCACTGATCGGAGGAGGTCTCGGCTCGTCCCACCAACAGTCTCGACAGCTCCCGCCGCCACCGCGCTTCGCTGGCGGCTGGGTTTTGGCTCGTCCCGCCAACAGTCTCGACAGCTCCCACCGCCACCGCGCTTCGCTGGCGGCTGGGTTTTGGCTCGTCCCACCAACAGTCTCGACAGCTCCCACCGCCACCGCGCTTCGCTGGCGGCTGGGTTTTGGCTCGTCCCACCGACAGTCTCGACAGTTCCCACCGCCACCGCGCTTCGCTGGCGGCTGGGTTCTGCCCAGACGAGCCCGCGCCATTTGGGATCCGCCGCCGCAAATGCTGGGAAGGGGTTGAGAGTAAAGGAGGGTGGGGTGCAGGGGAGGGAAACTTTAGGGCGAAGGGGCTTTGCCCCTCGGCCCTATGGTTCCTTCCCCTGCAAAATCCGCCAAGAAAAGCCAAAACCACCCTCGCGCGGAGCGCGGATCCCCCCCCCTGCTGCGCAGGTCGCTTGCGCCGAGCACGGCGCTCACCCTATGCTAGCCGCGCGCCGCGGCCTTGCCGATGCGCAGGAGGAAGCCGGTGAGACTCCGGCACTGGCCCGCAACCGTATGCGCAAATAGCTCTTTCTTTGCCTGTCGCCCTTTGGGTCGCAGCGGCGGAAACCCGGAGCTTTGAGCGCGAGTCGGGAACTCCTTGTTGCACGCTCCCTCGTGGAAAGGGGAGAGGTGGTCGCGCCCTCTTGTGCGCCCGCTCCTAGTCGCTCGGCTGCGACAGGCCCGGACCACCTGTTGGGCCCGCTGCCCTTCTGAAATCCTCGCGGGCGATGGCATCAAGGAAACCCCCTTGCTTACTTTAGGGTTTCCGCAAAGAGTCTGCGATGAATCACCGGATGACGCTGCCCTGCCGCTTGGCGAGCGCTTTGACCCCTCTTCTGCTGTGCGGCGCGTTGACGGCGTGCGACAGCGACTCCAACACGACCAGCACCGCTTCCGCGAGCGACGCTTCGGCTTCTGACGCGGCCAGCGCCGACACCAGCGCCGCTCCGTTCGAGCTCATCGGCACGTGGACGACCAACTTTGCCACAGAAGAGGTCATTAGCGCCCAGAAATGGGGCCCGCAGACCATCGCCAGCTTTGACAATGCCAAGAACGTCGCCTACACGCAGAATCCGCCGGATGACCAGTACGGGCCCAACAAATTCAGCAAACAGGTGTGGACGGAGCCCAAGGGCGAGGTCTTCTACTACTGCACCGTCGATTATGGCAAGGATAGCATAGACTTGGCCAAGGCCAGCACCTTGGTCGCGGATGACAAGGATCCGGCCAACAGCGGCTGCGGCGGCTTTGGCTGGACCAAGATGACCAAGAAGAAGTAGATGCGATCCCTATGGTTGCTGGCGCTGGTCGCCGTCATGGCGGCGGGCTGCGACGATGGTGCGCCTCTCGAGTCGCCGGGCAAGCCTGCGGATCCGTATGCGGACCGGGTGGTGTCCTTTGCTCCCGGGCCAACTGCGGGTTTTGGCGCAGACAAGCTGCCGACTGTGGTGCTCGGGCCTCCCAAAGGGGCCGGGGCGGCGGCGGGCAGCCTGGACGTGGTGTCGCTGGGCGAAGCGGGCACGATTGTGCTGGCCCTGGACGATCAGCCGCTGATCGATGGACCGGGGGCGGATCTGCTGGTGTTTGAGAACTCGTTTGCCGGCTATGTGGAGACGGGCCGGGTCGCCGTCAGCGCCGACGGCGTGGTTTGGCACCAGTGGCCCTGTGCAGCGCTGCAGGCGCCGGACTATCCCGGATGTGCCGGGGTTGAACCGGTCTACAGCTCTCCAGGCTCGCAGATAAGTGCGACCGATTGGCCAGCTGCCGGCGGTGACGCCTTTGATCTCGCCGATTTGGGTGCCATTGGCCCGGGGCCCTTCCGTTTTGTGCGGGTGGTGGACAGCGGCGCAAATCCCTATGCAGGCAGCGCGGGCGGCTTCGACTTGGACGCGATCGCGGTGCTGCATCACCCTTGAGGTTGGTATCTCCATGACTTCCATGCCTGCGCCGCCGCTTACCCCCCATCGCAAACGCGCCGCCGCCGTTCTGGGGCTGGGCTTGTTGGCCGCCGGCCTCTCCGCGGCGATAGCCCTGCGCCAGACGCCCCACGTGCACACCGACCTGCTTGGCCGCGGCGCCCCGGACTTTGCCCTGCCGCTGATCCGGACGGACGGGGGCCCTACGCAAGCGCGGATTGGCCCAAAGGATTTGCGCGGAAAGCCGCTGCTGGTGCACTTCTGGGCGCCTTCCTGCAAGCCCTGCGCTGAGGAACTGCCCCGCTGGCAGTCGCTTTGGGCCGACACGGCGCGGCGCGGCGATCTGCAGATCCTGACGGTCGCCGGCGATGAATCGCTAGACGTGATCGACTACCTGCGCAAGCACAGCTACACCTTTCCAGTGGCCTACGACGGCGCCGGGGCGGCTCACCGCGCTTGGGGGGTGGATGGCATCCCGTTTAGCGCGGCTGTGGCGGCAAACGGCGAGGTGATCACCTCCGTGGAGGGGCCGCTGAGCGACAAAGGCCTGCAAGATCTGGCAGATCGGGCCCGTTCAGCTCGGCGCGAGCCCTGAGATCGCCAGACGGCTCGCCCCTTGACTGTGCCGCGGGGGCGGGCTTGATGTAGGCCAGAAAACGCCGGTACAGCTCATCAGCCTCGGCGTGGCGACCCGCGACGCGCAACACCTCCACCACCGTCTCTGCGGTACACAGCCCGGATTCCTTCTGGTTTTTTCTCAGGTTGTATTGCGATGGCGCAGCGGGCACAAAGCTAACCCGGCGCAGCGGGTGCAAGTAGGGGCTGCGCTGGTGGATCTTTCGCGCGGTGATCCAGGTGCCGTCGATCACCACAAACTGGCGGATCTCACTAAAGTCCTGACCTTCACTGTCGCCGCCACCGGGATAGACCAGGGCCACACCGCCGCGGGCGATCTGCTCGATCAGGCGCTGCGGTGGCTGGGTCCGCTCCCAGCAGACTTGCTCAGCCGCGTCGCCCAGCACGTCGACCACCAAGCGGCCCGTGTTGGAGCGCTTGCCAAATTCCTTGCGGTGGGTCAGCAGCGTAAACAGCGCGCTCACGCAGACCTCTTGGGGTCTCCGGCCACTTTGCCGTCGTCCATGCCCCGGCGGATGCGGCGCAGCTCGGCCTCGGCACCGACTTCCGTAAAGATGCGGATCGCTTGCCCAAGCCTCTCCTGGCTCTGATTTGGCACGGCGCGCGAGGCGTCGTACAGGGCCGTGGCGGTCTCCCAGCGGTTGGGCGTCCCCTCCAACACCGCGATAGCACGGCGAAAGATTGGCTCGGCGGCCTGAGGCCCATCGACCAAAGCGACATACCTCGCGCGGATCCGCAGGGCCTGCCCGCGCAGATACGGCACGTGGCTAGAGAGCCTGGACGCCTTGGCAAAGCAGCGCCCCACGATCTTGATCAGCTTGGCCCGACCTACTGAAATCGCAGAGTTTTCAAGGGCAAACAGCGCCGCCTCACCGGCATAAAGCCACGCCGACTGCAGAAACGGCACTTCGACCAAGTAGCGCGACACCGCTTCATGGGTGCGCACCGCCAGCACCGCGGCTTTTTCGACCTGGCCCTCGCGCACGGCGATCACCGCCATCAGCTGCAGCGTCGCCACCGTGTTGGCCAGGTCCTTGGCGCGGGCGGACAGTTCCAGGGCCTGTTCGTGATACGGCGCCACATCTTCTGCGGCAATCTCGCCGAGCAGGTAGCGGCAGAACGGCGTCCAGGTCAGCGCCCAAGCCTGGTGCATGATCGCGTTGATCTGCCGGCCGGTCTGGCCCATTTCTTCATACAGCGGGATGGCGCCGGGGAAGTCAGAGAGCATCAGCCGCGAGGTCGCAGCGAGCATGAGGGACGTATCAAGCTCCCACATCTCACCAACTTCCTTAAAGATCTCAATAGACTCCTTCAGAAGTCGCTCGCCTTGCGCCAGGTCATTGCGGAACATCGCCGCTAGGCCGAGCCGCTGCACCGCCACGCCCTCCGCCACCGGATCGACCGCGCGCCGGGCCAGGTCAACCGCCTCTTCGCACCAGCGGGTGGACCGCGCATTCATGCCGATGCCGACCAGCATCACCCCGTAAAAGCTCAGCGCCAAGGCCCGGTCGCCATCGCGCGGCAGGCGGCGGGCGGCGTTGACCGCGTACATGCCCACCCAGGTCACCCGCAGCAGATCGATGAAATAGTAGATGCGGATCAGCGCGAACATGATGTCGGCGCGGCGCTGCAAGGTCGGGTCGATGGCCTTGGGCGGATCCTCTGCCGCCGAGCGGTGGCGCCCAGAGACGGCGGTGTGCCACTGGTGCAGCAAGAAGTGCGCCACGGTGCGCATGACCATGGCAGCCGTGCTTCGCGGCGACGGTTGGCCGTACAGCTGCAGGGCCGTCTCCAGCTCGACGATGGCGCGGTCGGAATCGCCCATCTCCTGGTACACCCGCCCCAGGCTGCCGTGCATATCGGCGCGCTCTGTGGCGCTCTCTGCCCTTTTCAGCCGGCCCTGGAGCAATTCGGCCGCGCGAGTGTAGAGGCCCGCCTGGCGCGCCGCTTGGGCCGTCTCCTCTTCGACTTCGCGGCGCAGAGCCAGCGACTCTGGGTCTTTGCGGGCGGCGAGCAGGCGGAGTGCCGTCTCAAAGTAGCGCACGGCATCGTGATTTGCGTGAACCGCGTGGGCCTTGCGCGCCGCAGCCAGGCCGTAGCGCAGCGCCTGATCCTCATCGCCCGCGCCAAGCCAGTGAAACGCCAAGCCATCGACGTCTTCTTCGCCGCCGCGCGCCCGTGCGTCCTCTGTCAACACCCGCGCCCAGGCGGCGTGGATGGCCCGCAAGGCCTCCGGGGCGAGGCCGCGAATCACCAGTTCTCGCACGCGGTTGTGGAAGGTCTCTACGCTGTCGCCTTCGTCATCGCCGGCGGTGCGGACAAAGTGCGTCGAGCGCAGCCGCAGCAGGATCGCCCTGGCTTCGCGCTGCAGTTCGGCCGCAAGCACGGCCAGCCCTTGAGCAATCGGCCGGCCCGCAACGGCAATGACCTGCAATAGCTTCTGCGCGGGGGGCGACAGATTGGCGACGCGGGCGCCGAGCACGTAGTCCAGCGACACCTGCCGCGAGCTGGCCGATCCGGGGGTCGCCGCGCCGCGGCCATCGCGATACCGCACCAATTCGATGACAAAAAGCGGACTTCCCTGGGCCTCGCGGGCCACCAGATCCATGCGCTCTTCGTCCTCCGCCTCGCCGATCATCGCCTGCGCCAGGGCCCGGCAATCGGCGTCGCTCATGCCCGTGAGCGCCACGTCGCGCGACTGGAGCCCCGGCACATGCGGCGGCGCCAGCTTGCGCACCCCGCGGAGCACCGGCGAGTTCGCCCAGTCCTCATCGCGATAGGCCAAAATCAGCAACATCTGCGGCACTTCTGGGGGCTCAAACAGGCTGGCCAGCAGCTCGACGGAGTCGGGGTCGCCCCACTGCATGTCGTCAATCAGCAGCACCAGCGGACGAAACTGGCCGATTCTCCGCAGCAACTGCCTTAGCACCGCAAAAGCGCGCCGGCGCACGCCGCGTTTGTCGAGCTGGTCGCCCTCGCGCACCGCCGCCGCCTGCGCCACAGCAGGTACCCGGCGCAGCACAGGAAAAACCTGAGCCAAGGCGCTAATTTCGCGGGGCAAGAACGTCTCCGCCTCCCCGGGTTTGAGCTGCAGTAGGTAGCGCGTCAGGGCGTCAATCAGCGAATCCAAGGCCTTATAGGGCACGGCCTCGCGCTCATGGCAGCGACCTTGCAGCAACACCGGGGGCGGCTGTGTCTCGCGCAGCTGGGCAAAAAACTCCCTTAGCAGAGCAGACTTGCCGATGCCCGGTGCGCCGATGAGGTGGACCACCGCTGGGGCCGCCGCATGGCCGCTGGCTGCCGGCCGGCTCGACCCAAAGGCCGCGTGGAGCGCCGCGAGCTCCGCAGCACGACCCAAAAACGCCGGCTCATCGGCCACGGCCATCTCTAGCCCGGCTTCTTCTTCCGCCGCACCGCCCAGCACCGCCAGGATCTCGGCTTCTTTGGGGCGCTCCTCTGGATCAAAGGCCAGCAATTTCATGGCCAATTGCGAGAGCGACTCGGGCGCCTGGGGATTGAGGTCGTGCGGACGCAGCCGAGGGCCAGCCCTCTTGCTCTCAATCAGCTGAAACCAGTTGCCGTGAAAGGGCAATTGCCCCGTCAGCGCCTCATACAGCATCACGCCGACGGCATACCAATCCGCCGCCGGACCCATCGGCCGGCCCATCGCCTGCTCGGGCGCCATGTAAGCCGGTGTACCGCTGATAATATTGTCTTGGTGCGAATCGCGCTTGCGGGTGCTGGTGTCGCTGACTAGGCCAAAGTCCAGCAGCACGACCCGGCCAGAGCCGTCGATCAGAGCGTTGGATGGCTTGATATCGCGGTGCAATTTTCCAGACCGGTGGATGGCCCGCACCCCGCCCACCAGCTGCCTCATCGCCTCCACCAGAAGCTGCGGATCGGCCGCGCGCCGTCTCACCAGCGTCACCGCTTTGGCGCCTTTGCTGGCGCTGTCGACCAGGCCTTGCAGCGCACCGCCGTCTAGCGTGGCCTCTTCCGCGCACGCCATCGTGTCTTCGCTGCTGATCTCATCCTGTTCGGCGCTCAGCCCGTGCGTCTCTGCGGCCCGCACCGCCGTCAAGAAGTCCCGGCCCTCGATCAGCTCCATGGTAAAAAACCACAGCGGCCCGGCCGAGACGAGGTCATACAAGCCGACCAAGTTGCGGTGATTGACATCAGAGAGGGCGCGGAATTCGGACTTGAGGCGGTAAATGCCCTCCGCGTTGATCGCGGTCAGCACTTTGAGGGCCACGTCCATGCGCTTGACGTTGTCCCAAGCGTGGTACACCACACCCATGCCCCCCGCACCAAGGCGGCAGCGCACTTCGTAGCGTTCAGTCCCGGCAAAGGTTTCAGTTAGCGACACTGACCTGCCTGCAGCCACTCTTGGTCCGCTCATCGCGCAGTCTACCCACCTGGCCTGTGAGCCCGCAAATGATCCGCCTCTCCTTGCGGGTCTGCTGTCCCCTGTTCACGCCGCAGCGCCGCAGATCCCCCAGAGCCGCCGCAGAACGCCCGGCGGAGATGAGAGCGATCTGTGAATCATCTCAGAACGTCCAGTCGATGCCACCGCCAAAGTACGGCGCGGTGCGCAAGCCGCCTTCAATTTGCACGGCCAATTCTGGCGTGATCTTCAATTGCAGGCCGGTCAGCGCGCGCACAGACGGCAGCACCGCCGGCAGGCCGACCTCCTTGCTCCCGACTTGCTGCCAATGGGCACAGGTAGCGGCCTTGGCGGGCGGGCAGTTGGGCAAGGTCTCCGTCTGCTGCACCGAACCGCCGACAAAAGCGATGCCCAGACCGCCGCGCAGAGTCCACCCGAGCCTCTCGCTCAGGGCAATGCGCCGCAGATAGTCCGCCCCCAAATCGACGCCCACGACGCTCACTTGGGTAAACAGCGGCGCGGGCTTGCCGG
>JBIKTV010000284.1:0-7472 GCA_044347905.1 Myxococcota bacterium | reverse complement strand
TGCCCGATGAGCACCTGAATGCTCCGGCGGCCCTGGCTGGCTTGCCGCGCGATCTGGGCGAGCAGCGCACCCGCTTGGCGGAGGTGCGGCGGCTGCTGCGCGAAGGCAAGCCGCGCCAGGCCCTGGACGAAATGCGCCACCTGAACCAAGGGCTGGCCCAGGCGCTGGGGCCCAAGCCGGGCGATCCGGGGGCGCGCACGGCCAAGGATGAGGCGCTGGAGCGGCTGGTCCAGGATCTGCGCCGCGGCATTGAGCGGGGCCTGGATGGCGAGGGTCGGCTGCGCGACGAACTGCGCTCGCCGTCTGAAGAAACGCAGCGAGGTCAAGAGGATCTGCTCAGGCAAGTCCGCGAGCAGGTGCTGCCGCAGTTGGCCGAGGGGCTGCGCGAGCTCCGCGACGGCTTGAAGAGCCAGCGCATGGCCTCGGCGCTTTTGCGGCGCCACCCGGGGCTAGGGCTCGCGCGCCAAGCCCTGGAAAGCGCGGGCGAAGCTGTGGAGAAGGCTCGGCTAGATGCGGCCTTGCAGGCCATCGCGGAGGCTCAGGACGGGGTGGCCTCGGCCCGCCGCGCCCTGGCCCAAGAGCCGGCGGACAAAGACACCGCCCAAGACAGCCGGCGCTTGGACGCCGCCGACGAGCGCCTGGACCGCGCCGCCCAGCGCCTCCGCGAAGCCATGCCCGAGCCAGGCGAGCTGCTGCGGCCAGCGGCCCGGGCCCGCGTAGAAGCCATGGCCGATCAACAGGCCCAGGTGCGCCTAGGGGTGGAACGCGCGCGCAAACGCCTGAGCGACGCCGGCGACGCCCATCCGGCTCTGCAGCGCCAGGTCGGCGAGCGCTTGGACCACGGCCTGTTGCTCATGCGCGAAGTGGAGGAAGCGCTGCGCCGCGCCGACGCCCAAAGGGCCTTTGAACAAAGTGCAGAGATCTTGGATGCTTTGGAGCGGGCTTCGGAGCTGCTAAAGCAAGGCGGCCAGGGCACTGCGGCGGCTGCCGACCCCGGCAATTCCGGCGGTCCCGGCGGGGAAGCCCCGGTGGAGGTCAGCTCTGGCCAGGCCGGCGACGCCGCCGAGGTCTACCGCAAGCAGGTGCTCCGGGCCATGCAGCGCAGCAGCCCCGCGGGCTGGCAGGACCGCCTGCAGCGCTACTACAAGGCGATCGCCCGCTGAGCTCCCCGGCCGTCGACAGCTTGACAGCCCGCGGCCCCGTGCTTTGCTGACGCGGTTGCCGGTCTGCAATCCCAAGGGGTTGCGACAAAGCCGCCCAGGCGCCCTGCCCCGACGGCGAGATCGGCCCCAACAGGAACGAAATTGCCGCAGCTGCCTGCCGCTCGCCTTTGCCTAGGGCAGCCGTGAGGTTTTGCTGCGTCACCGGCGCGCGTGGAGCGCCACCCCAGGAGACCGCCGATGTTGTCGAGCAAACTTACCAACAACGCTCAGATGGCCCTCAAATTGGCTTCCGAAGAGGCGATTCGCCGCTCCCACCAGTTCTTGGAGCCCGAGCACGTGCTGTGGGCCCTGCTGAGCCAGACCGAGGGCCTGGTCAAGCCGCTGCTGGCGCGCCTGGAGGTGCCGGCGGAACCGCTCTTGGAGGAGATGGCCCGCGAGATCGCCAAGCTGCCCGCAGTCAAAGCCGCGCAGGGACCGGGGCTTGCCGCATCAGAGCGCCTGCAGAGCTTCTTTGAGACCGCAGAAGACGAGCGCGGCAAGTTCCGCGACGACTTTGTCTCGACCGAGCACCTGCTGCTGGCCTTTTTGCCCGATCGCAAGGGTCCGGCGGGGCGGGCGCTGAGCGATCGCGGCCTGTCGCGCGAAAAGCTCTTGGCGGCGCTCAAGCAAGTGCGCGGCTCGACCCGGGTGACCAGCGAGGACGCGGAGAGCCAGTTTCAGGCGCTAGAGAAATACAGCCGCGATCTGACTGCGGTGGCGGCCCAAGGCAAGCTGGACCCGGTGGTCGGCCGCGACGACGAGATCCGCCGGGTCATGCAGGTCCTGTCGCGGCGGCGCAAGAATAACCCTGTGATTATTGGCGATCCCGGCGTGGGCAAGACGGCGATTGTGGAAGGTTTGGCCCAGCGCATCGTCGCCGGTGACGTGCCGGAGGGCTTGCGCGGCAAAAAGGTGCTGGCCCTGGACTTGGCGTCGATGGTCGCGGGCAGCAAGTACCGCGGCGAGTTTGAAGAGCGGCTCAAAGCCGTGCTCAAGGAGCTGTCCGACGCGCAAAACCAGGTGATTCTGTTCATTGACGAGCTGCACAACCTGGTGGGCGCGGGCAAAGGCGAAGGCGCGATGGACGCGAGCAACATGCTCAAGCCCGCCCTGGCGCGCGGCGAACTGCACTGCATCGGCGCCACGACACTGGATGAATACCGCAAATACATTGAGAAAGATGCGGCACTGGAGCGGCGCTTTCAGCCGGTGATGGCGGGTGAGCCCAGCGTAGTGGACACCATCAGCATTCTCCGTGGGCTCAAGGAGAAATACGAGGTCCACCACGGCGTGCGCATTCAGGACGCGGCGCTGGTGGCGGCGGCGACCCTCTCTGATCGCTACATCTCCGACCGATTTCTTCCGGACAAGGCCATTGACTTGATTGATGAATCCGCCAGTCGCCTGCGGATGGAGATCGACTCGCTGCCCACCGAGATCGACCAGTTGCAGCGGCGAATTCAGCAGTTGGAGATCGAACAGGCGGCGCTACAGCGCGAGAAGGACCCGGCGAGCGTGGAGCGCCTGGGCAAGCTGCAAGAGGAGATGGCGGGGCTGCGCGAGCAGGCCGGGGCCAAGAAAGCCGCATGGCAGCGCGAAAAAGACCTGATCGAAGCGGCGCGCGGCCAACAGGCCCGTCTGGACGAACTGCAGATGCAGCTGGAGTCGGCCCAGCGGCGCTATGACAACGAGGAGGCTGCGCGGCTACAGTACGGCGAAATTCCGCATGTTAAGCAGGCGATTGTCGATGCTCAGGCCAAGCTCAACGCCCTGGACCAGGGGGAGCGCATGCTGCGCGAAGAGGTCACCGCGGAGGAGGTGGCCAAAGTGGTGAGCGCGTGGACGGGCGTGCCGGTGACGAAGATGCTGGAGAGTGAGATGCAAAAGCTGTTGCATCTTGAGGAGGTGCTTCAACAGCGCGTGATCCACCAGCAAGAGGCGATCTCTGCGGTGGCCAACGCGGTGCGGCGATCGCGCTCGGGGCTGCAAGATCCCAACCGGCCCCTGGGATCCTTTGTGTTTCTTGGCCCTACCGGCGTGGGCAAGACCGAGCTCGTCAAGGCCTTGGCGGCCTACCTGTTTGACGACGAGCACGCCATGGTGCGCATCGACATGAGCGAATACATGGAGAAGCACACGGTGGCCCGGCTCATCGGCGCGCCACCTGGCTATGTGGGCCACGAAGAGGGCGGGCAGCTGACGGAAGCGATTCGCCGGCGGCCGTATAGCGTGGTGCTGTTTGATGAGATCGAGAAGGCCCACCCCGACGTGCTCAACGTATTGCTGCAGGTGCTGGACGAAGGTCGGCTGACGGACAGCCAGGGCCGCACGGTGGATTTCCGCAATACTTTGGTGCTGATGACCAGCAACATCGGCAGCCAGCTGATCCTGGAGGCGCGGGGCGACGCGGCCGTCAAAAGCGTGGTCACGGAGGAACTGCGCCGGCACTTCCGCCCCGAATTCCTCAACCGCATCGACGAGACGGTGGTGTTCAACGCCTTGCGCCAGCAGGACATGATCAAGATCGTGGCGATCCAGCTGGAGCGGTTTAGGAAGCGCCTTGCCGAGCGCAAACTGAGCTTGACGGTGACGGAAGAGGCGATGCAGGCCCTGGCCGATGAAGGCTACGACCCGCACTTTGGCGCGCGGCCGCTCAAGCGCACCTTGCAGAATCGATTGGAGAATCCCATGGCCATTGAGCTGTTGCAGGGCCGCTATCCGCCCGGAAGCCGCATCGTCGTCGACACGGAAGATGGCCACATTGCATTTCGCTATGCCGAGTAAGGCTGCAGAAATTCCCCACCTGTTGCGGACTTTTCTCCGGGGGCCAAAAACTCGACAAATGCTTGGATTGATGAATCCTTGTGTGGATATTTACCCCCGGAGGCACCGTCAGGAATTTGGCATGGCCCTTGCTAAGGCGTATCTTGCCGCCCGCAAATGCCGCCTGAATCCCGCCTGGCCGGGGGGCCGCTCCTACGATTCATCTGGAGGAACCATGACAAGCAACCGCATTTCCAGCGACGCCAAGCGGGCGCGCCGATCGGGCCTCAAGAGCCTGACCGCCGCCGTGCTGATCACCGCAGGGGCCCTGAGCGCGGCGCCCGTGTTCGCCGAATCGCCCGGCAGCGTCGAAGTCGGCGTGTTTGGCGGCTACGACCTCAAGCACGAGACCAATGAGCTCGGCAACGCCAAGATGCGCGAGGAAGTGCCTCAGGCCGCGGCCGGTCTGGGTGCGCGCTTTGGCTTTGCGCTGATCGAGCGCCTGTCTCTGGAATTTGAGGCGAAGTACATCTTCTCCGCCCTCAAGAAGTCCGGGGACTCGGCGCCGGTGCTGGGCCTTCGCGGCAGCGCGCTGTTCAACCTGCTGACGGAAGGCGCGGTTCGCCCGTTCCTGCGCCTGGGCGGCGGTTCCGAAATCCTCATGACCTCGTCCAAGAACGTCGTCGACGGCACCGATCCGGACTCGGCCACGGTGTTTGGCGTCGGTTCGCGCTTTGCGCTGAGCGATGACCTGGGCGTGCGCGTCGACCTGCTCGGCCTGTCCGTGCCGGGCCGCAACGACACCATCGTCATGGAAGCCGAGGCTTGGCTGGGCGTGTACTACACCCTGGGCGCCATCCCCAAGGACACCGACGGCGACGGCATCATCGACAAGACCGATAAGTGCCTGACCGAGAAGGAAGACAAGGACGGCTGGCAGGACACCGACGGCTGCCCCGACCCGGACAACGACGGCGACGGCATCCTGGACGGCGACGACAAGTGCGTCGACCAGGCCGAAGTCAAGAACGGCCTCAAGGACGAGGACGGCTGCCCGGACGGCGACAAAGACGGCGACAAGATCGAAGACGGCGACGACAAGTGCCCGGACAAGGCCGAAAACGTCAACGGCTTTGAGGATAGCGACGGCTGCCCCGACGATCCCGACACCGACAAGGACGGCATCGTCGACAGCAAGGACAAGTGCCCCAAGGAGCCCGAGACCAAGAACGGCTTTGAGGACACCGATGGCTGCCCAGACAAGGAGCCGGACACGGACAAGGACGGCTTTGTCGACAGCAAGGACAAGTGCCCCAAGGAGCCCGAAAACGTCAACAGCTACCAGGACGACGACGGCTGCCCCGACGTGATCCCGGAGAAGCTCAAGAAGTTCTCTGGCGCCATCAAGGGCATCGAGTTTGAGACGGGCTCGGCCAAGATCCTGCCCAAGTCGTTCAAGATTCTGGATGGCGCGGTGGCCGTGTTGGTCGAGTTCAAGGACACCAAGATCGAGATTCAAGGCCACACCGACAACGTGGGCGCCGAGGATCTGAACAAGAAGCTGTCGCTCGACCGCGCTGAGTCGGTCAAGAAGTACTTTGTCGACAAGGGCATTGCCGTCGAGCGCATCAGCACCACGGGCTTTGGCCCGGACGTGCCGGTCGCCGACAACAAGGACCCGAAGGGCCGGGCCAAGAACCGCCGCATCGAGTTCAAGCTCCTGTAGTTTCTGCGGAACACCGCCCGGCTGGCCAGCATTGCGCCGTCTTGACCTCAAAGACCGCGCGCTGACCAGCCGGGCTGCCGCGCCCTGACCAGCCGGGCTGCCGCGCCCTGACCAGCCGGGCTGCCGCGCCCTGACCCGCCGCGCTGCCGCACCCTGACCAGCCGGGCTGCCGCGCTCTGACCCGCCGGGCTGCCGCACCCTGACCAGCCGGGCTGCCGCGCCCTGACCAGCCGGGCTGCCGCGCCCTGACCAGCCGGGCTGCCGCGCTCTGACCAGCCGGGCTGCCGCGCTCTGGCCTCTGCCTCCCCTACCCCAGGTCCCTCAGCCTAGCCGGTGCTTGATCAAGCGACTGCAACCGCAGGGCTATCGCGGGGCCGTCGCGCGCCAGCCTTGGGCCGGCCAGTCGCCCTTGGCCAGCCCCGGCAGCAGCTTTTGCAGGTCCTGCGTGGATGGCGCCGCCACGACCAGCAGCCTTGCACCGGCGTGGCGCGATCCGACGAAGGTGGCCCCAGTCTTGCGCAAGGCTGCGGGCGGCGGAGCGACGCCAAGGGCCGCCAAGCTCCCGCCCTTGAGCTCGCCCCAGGTGGCAATCGCGACGATCGTCGCCGCCTTGGCCTCGCGCTGCCACTGCGGCGCTTGGGCCAGATCGGCGCGCCAGACGGCCCGCGGCGGCACAG
This sequence comes from Myxococcota bacterium, assembly GCA_044347905.1. GTDB lineage: Bacteria > Myxococcota_A > UBA9042 > UBA9042 > UBA9042 > SXRM01. The sequence goes on along the minus strand of JBIKTV010000284.1, from coordinate 1,104 downwards.
CGGCGAACCAGCTCGACGCCAACCAAGCGCTGTCCCGATGGTCGCTGACCAGCACGTAGCGGTGCAGGCCGTCGGCGAGGCGCGAAGGGGGGGGCGGCGCGGCTTGCAGCAGCTGCGGGGCGACATCTACCAGACGCTGACCGCGTTCCAGAGCCAAACGCAACACGGGAGCCAAATTCTTGGCCATCGCGTCGATCGGCGCGTCGACGTACCAGCTCAGCGGCACCGCCAAGCTGCGGGCGTGCTGGCGCGGATCGGCGCGCTCTAGCCACAGCCCCTGGCCCAGCGCGGTGGCGCTGCCCTCTGCCAAAAGCTCCCAAGCTTGGGCAGCGCGAAGGTCGCCACCGGCAAAAACTTGAGCGATCAGCTGCGGATCGTCGTCCATGCCCGCGCGCTCTTGCAGCCAATGCACCGCCTCATGGACCACCACGTCGCCGCGGCTCTGCGGGGCGTCGTCCGCCCGAACCTCCACGACCAAGAAGTTGCCCAGGCGCCTGCCGCGCAACACGCTGGCCGCCTCCGCTGGACCGCGGACCTCAGGCGTGGGCGCCGGAACAAACTGCACGGTCAGCGCCCCCGCGGCGTTTGCCCCCAACAACCCCGCGGACTGCTGCAGAAATGCCTTGAGCTGCTGCTGCTGGGCGTAGCCGTCAAAGGCCCGGGCAAAGCGGCAGAGAGGCCCCTCTGCGGCACTCGCGGAAGCGAGCTTGGGCAGCCACACGCCGGCGATCTCCTCCAGGATCTGCTGATCGGGCTCGGCGAGCAGCACCTGGGCGCGCTGGCGCAGTTGATCCGCGTCGCGGGCCCCCAGAAACACCGCGGCAAAGCGCACATCCAGGCGATGCGACGATGGCGGCACCACCGGCACCCAGGGGTTGGCGCGGCTCTGAGCTTGAAGGAACCGCCCGCGGTAGGTGGCGCGCAGCCGGCCAAACTGCTCGATCGCCGCCGATTCGCGGGCGTGGGCCGCTGGATCCGCCGCCGGATGGCGCTGCCACCAGGACCGCCAAGCCGCCGCCTCGGTCTGCGCGTCGCCGGAAAGCGCAGAGGCCACCCAGAACAGCGTCGCGGGCGCATCGCAGCGGTAGTCGAGCGACAGGGGCG
>JBIKTV010000043.1:0-21629 GCA_044347905.1 Myxococcota bacterium | reverse complement strand
TGTGCGATGACATTGACAATGACTGCAACGGCAAGGTCGACGACGGCCTGACCTTTACGGACATCGACGGCACCGCAAAGCCGCTGTCCAAGGGCGGCACCTGTGGCCAGGGCGTGTGCGCCGGCGGCGTCGTGGCGTGTAGCGCCGATCAGAAGGGACTGTCGTGCTCGACGGCCTCCAAGAAGGTCGCGGAAGTCTGCGGCAATAAGCTCGACGACGACTGCAACGGCCAAGCCGATGAGGGATGCGAGGCCGATGACCTAGACGGCGACGGCATCTCCAACAAAGACGAGGCGGCGTGCAAGTTCAAGTTCGCCAGCTTTCACAGCGAGTACCACCCCGGCGCCAAAGAGCCGTGTTGCCCGGGCGGCCAGGACTGCAGCGGCAACGCCGGCCTGTACGACTTCAACTGCGACGGCAAAGTCGCGGCGTGCGGTGCAGACGACCCCGATGGCGACGGCAAGACCGGTGAGCTCGACTGTGAGCCCAACAACCCCAACGTCTTTTCGGGATCCAAGCAGCAGTGCGGCGACGGCAAGGGCCCCTGCCCGATTGACGGCGACGTGCCCTGCAGCAGCGACGGCGACGGCGACAAGTGGAACAGCGACGTCGACTGTGACGACACCTCCAAAGACATCTTTCCGGGCGCCACGGAGGTCTGCAACGGCCGGGACGACGACTGCGACGGCTTGGTCGACGAGGGCAATCCCGGCGGCCTGGACGAAACCTGTGGCGACAGCGACGGCGACTGCGGTCTGACCAAGGGCGTGCAGGTGTGCAAGCACTTTGTCGCCAAAGAGTCGGCCTTCAAGCCCGCGGACCTCGACTGCCTCAAGCAGGCGTACACGCCGCTGGGCGACGGAAAACTGGGCGTTTGCGTGGGCTGTTTTGGCGACCAGCGCCCGCAGAAAGAGACTTGCGACGATCACGACCAGGACTGCGACGGCCAGACCGACGAGGACTTCCCGTACAGCGAAGAGGGAACGACCAAGACCCTGAAGTGGGGCGAGGCGTGCGATGGCGTAGGCGCATGCGGCAAGGGCGTTGTGCAGTGCGAGAACGCGGGCAAAGCCATCTGCTCGACCGATCCCAAGGGCAAGCAGGACCAGAGCAAGGTCGAAACCTGCAACAATATCGACGATAACTGCGAAGGCAAGACCGATGAGGCCTTGACCTTGGTCAGCGACTCCAAGTGCCAGAAGATCGGCGTGTGCGGCGCCAACCAGGGCAAGATCCAAACAGTTTGTGTTGCCGGTACTTGGCGCTGCGACTACTCGCTGGTGCCGACGACGGAATACGACAAGAACGTCGTCTGCAAGGCCGGCGAGGCGTCCTGCCAGTGCGATGGCGTCGACCCGGCCAAGACCCCGCAGTGCTACGGCATGACGGAAAAGAGCTGCGATGCCCTGGACAACGACTGCGACGGCTCGACGGATGAAGACTTTGCCTTCAAGGACGTGAACGGCAAGCTCCTCAAGATCACCCAAGGTTGCGGCACCGGCGCGTGCAGCAACGGCAAGGTCGTCTGCGCGGGCGGCTCCAACAACACCGGCACGCTGACCTGCGACACCCTGGTCAAGGTCACCGGTGAAAAGTGCAATAGCATCGACGACGACTGCGACGGCGAGACGGACGAGATCAAAGAAATGCCGGTCACCGACTCTACCTGCAGCCTGACCGGCGTGTGCAACCCCAGCAACGTGGTCGGCACTTGCCCGGCCGGCAAGTGGGAGTGCAACTACACCGGCGTCAACGGCTATGAGGCCGCCAAAGAAGTCAGCTGCGACGGTCTGGACAATGACTGCGACGGCCAGACGGATGAAGACTTTGAGTTCAAGGACTTTGACGGCAAGTCGGTCAAGGTCGGCTTGGTCTGCGGCACCGGCGTGTGCGCTCAGGGCAAGGCGGTCTGCACGGCGGACAAGAAAGGCCTGACCTGTTCGACACTTGGCAACATCGCCAAAGAAGCCTGCGACGGCAAAGACAACGACTGCGACGGCAAGGCCGATGAGGACTTTACGTACACGGTTCAGGGCACCAGCACGCCGCTGGCGATCGGCATGGCCTGTGACGGAATTGGCGTGTGCGGCGCGGGCGCGGTGGAGTGCACCCCGGGCAAGACCGACCAGGCCACTTGCTCGACGGACCCCAACGGCAGCAAGAAGCAGGACAGCGCCGAAATCTGCAACGATGTCGATGATGACTGCGACGGCCAGATCGACGAGGGCTGCGATCTCGACAAGGACGGGTTCTGCACCGCGACCATGACCACGGACGGCAAGCCCAAGACCTGCCCCAAAGGCGGCGGCGATTGCGACGACGATCCCGCCAAGAACAAGGACGCTGGCCTGATCAACCCCGGTGCGTCTGAGCTCTGCGACGGCATCGACAACAACTGCGCCGCCGGCGCCGATGAAATCTTCAAGTACACGGAGCCGACCGGAGCCTCCCTGGGCGTGGGCAGCGCCTGTGGTCTAGGCGAGTGCGGCAAAGCGGGTGCCAAGGTCGTCTGCGGCGCGGACAAGGTCTCTGCGGTGTGCCCGGGCTTCCTCCCCAAGACGGAGATCTGCGACAACCTGGACAACGACTGCAACGCCATTACCGACGAAGGCTGTGATAACGACGGCGACAAGTACTGCGACATGAACATGAAAGTCGTTGGCACGGTTGCAGCTTGCCCGCTGACCAAAGTGGCCAAGGACGGCGACCCCGGCGACGACTGCAACGACGACCCGACCAAGAAGGGCGCCGAGCAGAATGTCTCCAAAGTCGAGGTCTGCAACAATGTCGACGACAATTGCCTTGCCGGTACCGATGAAGGCTGCGACGACGACGGCGACAAGTTTTGCGACGCCGCGATGATCCTGGTCGGCGCGAGCAGCGCTTGCCCATCCGGTGCCGGCGACTGCAACGACACCAACGCTGCCGTCAAACCCAGTGCAACGGAAGTCTGCGACGACATCGACAACAACTGCGTCAACGGCAAAGACGAAGGTTGCGACAATGACGGCGACAAATACTGTGATATCAACATGCTGATGGGCAGCGTTGCCAAGCCAGCCACCTGCCCGCTTGGCACCGGCGACTGCAACGACGACCCGACCAAGGGGGGCGGAGCGATAAACCCCGGTGTCACCGAGCAGTGCGACGACATCAACAACGACTGCGACGGCACCACCGACGAGAGTTGCGACGACGACGGCGATGGATACTGCGACATCGGCATGGCCGTCGTGGGCGTGCCCAAATCGTGCCCCAAAGGCGCAGGCGACTGCTATGACGTTGCCAACCTGGGCACGCTTGTGAACCCCGGGGCCAAAGAGGCGTGCGACAACGTCGACAACAACTGCAGCAAAGTCGTAGATGAAGGCTGTGATGACGACGGCGACCTGTACTGCGACGGAAACATGGTCGTCGTAGGCACGCCGCCGGTTTGTCCCAAGTCCGCCAAAGACAAGGCCGACGACTGTGATGACACCAACGGCAAAGTCAATCCGAGCGGCACCGAGCTGTGCGACGACGTGGACAACAACTGCAATGGCCTCGTCGACGAAGGCTGCGATGACGACAAGGACACCTACTGCGACGCGCTGATGTTGGTGGTGGGATCGCCTAAGGTGTGCATCTCGACCAAGGGCACCAGTACGCCGGGCCCGGGCAATGACTGCAACGATGACCCGGCGAAGAACGGCTTTGGGGTCAACCCGGGCAAGACCGAGTCGTGCGCCTCGGCCGGCGTCGACGACAACTGCGACGGCAAAATCGACGACGAGAATGCCCAGAGCTGCACCAACCTGTATGCCGACGCCGACCAGGACGGCTACGGCGCAGGCGCTGCCAAGTGCCTGTGCAAGCCCGGCGATCTCGCGACCTATACGGCGACGGTGGCGGGCGACTGCAATGACAACATCGTCACTGGCAAGACCATCTCCCCGGGGGCCAAAGAGAACTGCGGCACCGCGGCGGATGACAACTGCTCTGGCGGCACAAATGACGAAAATGCGACGGGTTGCAGCGACTTCTACCTGGACGATGATCAGGACACTTGGGGCGCCGCAACCAAGAAGTGCCTGTGCGTCGCTGACAACGCCAGCAAGTACACCGCGACCAAGAGCGGCGACTGCGTGGACAGCGCTCTGACGGGCAAGCTGATCAACCCCGGCGCGACGGAGACCTGCGCCACCGCCGCCGACGACAACTGCAACGGCAGCGACAACGACATCGGCGCCACAGGCTGCAAGCCCTACTACAACGACGGCGACGACGACGGCTTTGGCGCCGGCGCACCGACTTGCGTGTGCAAAGCTGACCCGACCAAGCAGTTCGACACCACCAACAACACCGACTGCAATGACGATCCGGCGACCGGCAAGAACATCTACCCGGGCAACAAAGAGACCTGTGCGACCGCCTACGACGACAACTGCGATCTCGACACGAATGAAGAAAACGCAACTAATTGCAAGGATTTCTACCTCGACACGGACGGGGACGGCTTCGGCACGTCCGTCAAGAAGTGCTACTGCGTGGCCGAGACCGTGACCAAGTACTCCGCGACAAAGAACGGCGACTGCAATGACAACGCTGCGGCTGGAGGCGCCTTGGTCAATCCTGGCGTCGCAGAGGTCTGCAATGATGTCGATGACAACTGCAGTGGCACCGACGAGGGATGCGACGACGATGCCGACGGCTATTGCGATTCGACCATGGCCGTGTCCTCGACGCCGGGCCGCAAAGTCTGCAACAAGACCACCCCGGTCAACGGCAAAGGCGACGACTGCAATGACGCGCTGAGCGGCGGCTCCGCGTTTAACCCAGGCAAGGCGGAACTCTGCAACAATAAAGATGATAACTGCAGCGGTCAGACCGATGAAAGCGTCGCCAGCAACCTCTGGCAGGTGTCCGACTGCGACGCCGCCAAGAATGGCAAGGGCGTTTGCACCAAGAACGCTGTCGAGGCCGTGGCCACCTGCGCTGCGGGCGTGTGGACGTGTAAGTACGAGGATATTGCCGCCTATTTGCCGACGGAAGTGACCCCGAGCCAGTGCGACAACAAGGACAACGACTGCGACGGCGCTACGGACGAGAGTTGCGTACCTTGACGGTCAGCAACGGAGCGAGTCGATTCCTTGCCGCGGGCCGTCGATGCGGCGAAGGGGTTGGCAAAAGCTCAACATTTGGGAACCGGCCCGCCACTGATCATAGGATCCTGCCGAGCTCTGGGTGCCCCATCCCCACGCGGTGCAGATAAAGCCTTTGCGCCTCAAGGAGTTCGTATGGAACGCCGCCGCCCGGGCGACCGCAGCACTACGGGGGATCGCGGCCGAAGCCCAGACCCCTCCGGGCCGATTGGCGGGCCGGCCAACCGGCGATCCGCGCCGCCCATGCCCATGCCGCTGGGGCCATTGCCTTCTAAGCCCGACATCCCGCCGCCGCCGCCCAAGCCAAAGCGGCCACCGCCGGCGATTGCCCCGCCCGGAACCAGCAACGTGCGCGCAGAAGAGCAGCGCCTCCAGGTTGAACGGGCCCAAAGGACCGCGCGACCCCGCGTCGACCCGCTGCCGCCTCAGCCTGCGACCCAGCGCCGAAAGCCGCGCCGCGAGCCGGACGTCGCGCCGACGGATGTCTGCCGGGTGATTTTCTCCGATCCGTCGCTGGTAGTCGTCGACAAAGCGCCGGGATTCCCCGTCAATCCAAGCGGGCCGTTTCATCAGCGCTCGGTGATTATGGCTCTGAAGGCCCAGGGTTTTGCCCCCTGCTTCCCCATCAACTTGCTCGATACGGAAGCCAGCGGCCTCGTCGTCCTCTCGCGCTCGCCCGATGCGGCCAAGGCGCTGCGCTGGAACTGGCGCTCAGAGCTCTGCGAGCGCACCTACGTGGCGATTGTCCGCGGCGATATTCCGGGAGGCCGCGGTCGAATCTCCTTGGCGATCGGCGCGGTTCGCCAGGGCCAGCGCATGCTCCACAAAGTGATGGCGATTGAAGAAGGCGGCCGCGCCGCAACGACCGAGTGGCGCTTGCAGGCCCGCGGGCGCGGCTATTCTCGGCTCCTGTGCAAAGTGCGATCCGGCCGCTGCCATCAGATCCGCATCCACTTGGCCGCCATGGGCTTTCCCGTCGTCAATGAGCGGCTCTACAGTCGCACGGACGTTGAAGTGCCCCTAGAAGCGTTGGTTGACTTGCCGGGGCGGGTGGATGAGACCCCGACGCTGCCCGCGCATCAGATCGGCCTGCACTGCCAAAAGATCGTCCTGCCCCACCCGTTGACCCAGCAGACTATGGAGTGGCAGGCGCCACTGCCGCGGGCGCTGACTGCGCTCATGCCCGGGGCTTGGGTCGTAGAAAACCCAACATAGATGCGAACCTGCGCTGCGCGATTGGCAACTCTGCTGCTGACGTGGTAGATAGCCGAGCGTGCGCTGTCGGTGCGCACCTTCTGTCCGGTTTCCGGGGGTAATTCATGGGCGTGATGTATCGCCAGAGCGAGCTCGGTATCAGCGGTGACGCCGATATTAAGCATTTGCAGAACAATGTCTTAGCGACTCGCGTCAGCGACCTGGTCAACTGGGGCCGCAAGTTCTCTCTGTTTCAGTACCCGTTTGTGACGGCCTGCTGCGGCATGGAGTACATGTCGGTCAACGCCGCTCAGCACGACTTGGCGCGCTTTGGCTGCGAAGTGCCGCGCTTCACGCCCCGCCAAGCAGACCTGCTCATGGTCGTGGGCACGGTGACGCACAAGAATGCTCCGATTTTGCGGCGTATTTACGAGCAGATGGCTGAGCCCAAGTGGGTCATCGCCTTTGGCGCCTGCGCGTCGACCGGCGGTTTCTACGACAACTACGCCACCGTCCCCGGAATCGATCACATTATTCCGGTCGACGTCTACATTCCCGGCTGCCCGCCGCGCCCAGAGCAGATCCAGGACGCCATCCAGATGCTGATGGACAAGATCTCCGCCGGCCGGGCCGAATTGCGCTGAGAAAATAAAGGGCTATGCGCTCGCCGTCGCCAGGAGTTCGGCGATGGCGATGCCCGTGGCCACGCTCACGTTGAGCGATTCCATCCGCCCACCCACAGTTGCACCCGCGCCGATGCGCAGCGCCTGACCGCAGGCCAAGACCGCCGCCTCAGAGACCCCGTCCTCCTCCGCGCCGATCACCAGCAGGGTGGCCAGCTTGGCCGCGGTGCCGCGCCATTCGCGCAGATCGCGGGCCCCGCGGACATCCAGGGCTGACGTTTGACCACCCGCGCGCTGGAATTGGGCCACTGCAGCTGGCAGATCTTCCACCTGCAGCACTTCTAGGCGGTCCAGGCCGCCCTCCGCCACCCGGTAAGCGGCGGTACTCAGCAGTGCCGGCACGCTGGCAGGGCCCACCAGCAGCGTCTGCACGCCAAAGAAGGCTGCCGTGCGCGCGAGCGCCCCCAGGTTGTGCGGATTGGACACGCCGTCCAGCGCCAGAACCAGCCCCGCACGGCCCGCACAGCGCTTGAGCGTCGCGTGGTCCAGCTTGCGCACCAGCGGCTTGTCAAACGCCGCCACGACGCCTTGGTGGGCCGGCGTGCCCGCGACCTTGCCCAGCTCGGCTTCGCCCGCGACCCGGTAGGCCGCGCGCCGTTCGGCCAGGTGGCGCAGATACGGCTTGAGGTCGGCCAGGCGGGCCTCACTGTGCAGCAGCTTGCGACAGGCCTGGGGCCGGCTCTGCAGGGCCGCCTCGACGGCATGCCAGCCACAGAGCACCTGCACGCGCGGCTGTTCGGGCCGCACGCCGTCGCGATCGCCCTGGGCCAGGGCAGGGCGGCGCTCTGGGCCAGGAGGAAATCTACGCGGATCGTTCACAAGAGCCTCCAAGGCGCGCACGTCGGCCCACCGTCAAGAGCGACGGCGAGCGTTAGATACGAGCATAAACCATAAAATCAGTAGTATTCTTCAGCAGCCAGCCAGCCGTCCATGCCGCCATTGCCCACCACGACGCCGCAGGCATTGCCGCCACAGGCGCCAGAGGTGTAGACCTGCAGCTCCACGGTGTGGGCTCCCGCCGGAATGCCTGTAAACAGTCGATCGTAGCTCAGCTGCACGTAACTGCCGCACAGCGCCCCACCGGTGCTGACCACGCCGTCCTGGAACAAATACGACCAGGGTATTCCACTGAATTCACCGGCATACTTGCCATCCACTGCCGCTCGCACCGCCGTCGAAACGCCGTACTGCACCGTAATCGAGCCGCTGATGCGCAATGAGCCGCCCACGGTGGTGGTCTTGAGCGTCAAACCGTCGATCGGCTTGTAGTTGCCGCCCGCGGCGTAGCACTGGCCACCCTTGGCGCGCACCTGGACCAAGTTCCGATTCTGGGAAGCAAATTTGCCCGCAATGGTGCCGCTGACCGTTAGATTGCCCTGCAAGTTTGCGTCGCCGCTGATGGCGAGCTTGCCGTTGGCGATGTAATCCGCCGCCACGCTCCAGTTAAAGCTGCCGTCGGTCGTGCCGGTGCTGGCCTCCAGATCGCGCACGATGATCGACCAACCACCCTTGGGGTTGGCCCCCAGGTAGCTCTGGCGCAGCGCTTGGCTGATCGCGCTGTCATCTCCGCCAAACTTCAGCTTGAGGCTGGTGCCCGTCGCTCCGCCGCTGTAGACCTTGTAGGCAGTGCTGCTTGCCGGCCCGTAAAGCTCGATGATCAGGTCAGAAACGTCTGAGTTGACCACGTCAATGCTCACGATCAGCTTCTTGGCCAGCCCCACATCCGCAAAGACGATTTCGTCGGAGGTACCGGCGGCAAAGTTGTCGACAATCGCCTTGTCCTTGGCCCCCGCCTTCACCTCAGAAAACTGGTTGCTCAGTACGCCGTTGCTCACTTCGTCCAAACCATCGCCGGGGAGCAGCGAGGCGTCGATCGTCGCGGCGCAGTCCAAGCTGCCATCCGCCGCAAAACCGCGCAGCACCAGCCCAGTGCCGCACGCTTTGCCCAGTTGCGGCAACACCGGCGTATTCTTCAGATCCGCGTAGCTACCTGTGCTCGCCACGGTCGCCAGTTGGGCGCTCTTGGCATAGGCGCTCAAGTCCGGTTTGCCCAGCAGATCGCCGTAGTCTCCGCTCGCGGCAACCTTGGCCAACGCCTGGGTCTTTGCGTACAGGCCAAGGTCCGGCACGCCGATGAGGTCCTGATACTGCCCAGATCCTGCAACCTTAGCCAGATCGCTGCTCTTGGCCAGGCCCTGCAGATCAACCGTCTTGGCATAGGGCGCGAGCACGCCTTGGGCCAGGTGCTCTGAATTGATGCAGCCGCTGCACTGCAGCTCCTCGGCCACCTTTGCTCGGAGGGCATAGGGCGAGCTCGCCAGGGCCACGCGCGGCAGCTCCGGCTCACTGCCGACCTGGATGCCCAGCCAGCTGCCGCCTGCGGCGATTCCGGGCGCGAGGGGCGCTGTCTTGCCCAAGGCGTGCTGAAACAAGCCGCCCTGCACGGACAATTGCCCCGCCGTCTCTGTCCACAGCGCGCTGCCGCCGCTCGCCTGGCCGTACAGCGCAAACTTGACACTGTAGCTGCCATCCGCTGCCGGGCCGCCGCTGGCCGAGCGCAGCACGCCCTGAACCGCAACGTCGTCTGGCACAAAAGCGCCGAGGCGGCCTGCTGTCAGCAGGGACGCTCCCATTAGTAGAGCGCTACCCCAACTGACTGCAGACCGCCTCGTCAACGCATCACCTCAAACCGGCTAGGCCGGCCGCAGTTCTTACTGGCCCAGGAGCGACTTCAGCCAAGCGTAGAAGCCGTACTGCACGGTATTCTTGCTGCCGACCGCGTTGCCAATGACCTGGCTGCCACCGACAAACGCCTTGGCGCCGTAGGTCTTGCCCGTGCCGCTCAGCGACGCCGAGCCCATGCGCGCCGCAAACGAGGTCGGCTTGCAGCCTTCGTCCACCACGCCGTTGCAGGTGTCGTCAACGCCGTCACAGGCTTCCTTGGTCGACGGCAGCTTCTCACCGATGCAGCTGCTGGTGTCCAGCTTGCCGTCGCTGCCGCACTTGTTGTAGCCGGCCGTGCAAACGCCCTTGCCCTTGGTGGCGGGGTCGCCGCTGTAGCAGGTCACCTTGATCGTCGCATCCGGAACGTTCTGGCAGCCCTTGAGCATGTCGCAGGTGTCATTGGTGCACGGATTGGTGTCGTCGCAGTTGGGGCCCTTGCCGGGGATGCACTTGCCACCGCCGCAGGTGTCGCCCACGGTGCAGCTATTGCCGTCGTCGCACTGGCCGGTCGTCGGCGTGTACACGCACTTGCCGCTGGCGCTCTCGCAGCTGTCGGTGGTGCAGAACTCATCGTCCTTGCAGACCTTCTTGTCGCCAGCCACGCAGGTGCCGCCCTTGCAGGTGTCGCCCACGGTGCAGGCGTTGCCGTCCGCGTCGCAGGGGTTGGTGTTGTAGTTGAACACGCAGCCCTGGGTCGGGTCGCACGAGTCGTCGGTGCACGGGTTCTTGTCATCGCACTTGAGCGCGGTGCCCTTGGTGCAGAGACCGGACTTGCAGCTGTCATTCTCCGTGCACTTGTTCTTGTCCGCGTCGCAGCCCTGACCTTCGGCGGCGAGCTCGGTCTGGCACTTGCCCGTGCTGGGGACGCACTGCACGGTGGCGCACTGGCCGTCGATCGGCGGCTGGCAGGTCACGACGGTCAGCGGGTTGACCTTGCACTCAAACGCGCCGGCCACCGCTTTGTCGCAGTACAGCGTGCCGTTGCACAGGTTGCCGTCTTCCGACTTGGCGCAGTCGCTGTCGTTGGTGCACGCGCAGGTGTTGGTGCCCGGCTTGCAGACGCCCAGGTTGCAGGCGTCGTTCTTGGTGCACGGGTTGCCGTCGTCGCACGCAGCCACGCTGTCGGGGGTGTTCTTGCAGCCGATCGCCGGGTTGCAGCTGTCGGTGGTGCACGGGTTGTCGTCGTTGCAGCCCTGCAGGGACTTGGGCTTGGTGACGTCGAGCGGCGTGCCGTTGCAGACGCCCTTGTCGCAAGTGTCCTTGAGGGTGCAGGCATCGCCGTCATTGCACGGGGTGGTCAGGTTCTTCTCGTGGATGCAGCCGACTTTGGGATCGCAGCTGTCTGCCGTGCACTCGTTGTCGTCATTGCAGACGATGCTCGAGCCGAAGCAGTCGCCCTTGGCCTCCACGCACTTGTCTTTCTCGGTGCAGGCGCTGCCGTCATTGCAGGCAAAGCCGTCCTGGAAGCTGTACTTGCACTTGCCATCCAGGGTCGAGCACTTGCCGGTGGTGCACTGGTCAGAGGCCGAGCAGGCCTTGATCGCGCCGGGCTCGCACTTGCCGGTCTTGCACAGGTCGTTCTCGGTGCACGGATTGTTGTCCGCGTCGCAGAACTTGCCGTCGTCATTGGTGTAGGTGCAGCCGACAGCCAGGTCGCAGGCATCCTTGGTGCAGTCGTTCTTGTCGTCGCACACTTCGACCGGGCCCGCGACGCACTTGCCGGCGACGCAGGTGTCGTTCTTGGTGCAGACGCTGCCGTCGGCGTCACAGGTGCCGTTCTTGGCCGGATTCTCGCAGCCGCCCGCGCCCTTGCAGATGTTCTCCGTGCAGGCGTTCTTGTCGTCGCAGGAGCCTTCGTCAATCTGGCCGTTGCAGTCGTCGTCCTTGCCGTTGCACTCTTCCGGGGCCGGATCCGCGGCGACGCAGCCGCTCAGACCTTCTGCCGTGCAGGTGCGGGCGCCCTTGCACTTGCTGCCGCCGCCGCCGGCGACTTTGAAGCACGTGGTCGACAGCTTGTTGTCCACCGCATACTTGTTGCAGGTGCAGGCCGCGGCACCCTTGACCACGCACTGCTTGCTGGTGGCGCCGGTGACGTCCTTGGAATCCTTGCACTCGTAGCCGCCTGGGCAGGAAGCGTCGTCGACGCAGCCAGAGCCGCAGAACGCGCCGTTGTCGCCGCCGTCAATGCACTTGGCGCCCGGGTCGAGCGACAGGCAGTCCTGGTTGGCGTTGCAGGGATTGCACAGGGAGCCCCACTTGGGGATGCAGACGTCGACCACGTCGGGGCTGCCGTACGGGGTGCAGACTTCTTCCGCGCCGCACTTGGTGGTCTTGCACAACGCCGCGCAAACCTTGCCCTTCTGCGTAAGGATGCAGACGCCGGACTCGGTGCAGTCGTTCTTGTCATTGCACGCGCAGCCCGCACCGCCGGGGCAGGGGTTGCTCACATCGGAGCCCACGTCCGCGGTGTCCGGCGTCGACGCGTCGGCGTCGCTGTCGGTCGAACCGCTATCCGAGCCGATGTCGAGCACCGTTGCGTCGGTGCCGTCCGTCCCGGCCGTGTCTTCGTCCGTGGTGTCCTGCTCGACTTGGCCGACGTCGGCGCCGGTGTCGGTCGTCGAGCCGGTCCCACCGGTGGTCGTGGTTTCTTCGTCGCCACAGGCCGTCGCGACCGTAAGAGCCAACACCGCAGCCGCTACTCGCGCCCATGTCTGGCCGCGTCCGCCAAGGTGATTGAGAAGCATCCGCATGGTTGTCTCCAATCTGATGATACCGGGCATTAGTGTGCGTCGCCCCGGTGCGACTGGCCAGTATTTGGGCGGTTGCCCGCGTTCAATTGCGCAAAGTCTGCGCGGGAGATTCGGTTCTGCGCCCGGGGGTCATCCGGATCGCGCTTGTCGACTGTCCTGGTGCCCCGACCCTGTCTACCTAGGTGGTGTCAGCGTTGGGGCCACCCGACCGCCACCCTGGCGAAGTCGCTGCCCCCTCCATCCTACCTGACACCGCAGAGCGTTTCCAGCCGTCTGCAAAGATTCTGTGGACCACACCCCTTTAACCCTTGATGCAAGCGAGCAGCGCGACATTGCGCGGCCGCACTTCAGAGCCGTCCCACTGGAGCGAGATAACCCCCGCCGGACCGGACCAATAACCGCCGAATAAGTTGCCCGTTTGGCCACTCTTGCCAAAGGCCACTGGGCCGTGACTGTAACCGCCAGGTCCGGTGTTCCAGGCAGAGAAGCTCTTAAAATCCTGAGCCTGAGCTGACTTTGCCGCACGACCGGCGTCGACCCCACGGCCGTCGTCCAGCGATCGGATAAATTCGCCGCGCAGATCGGGCACGGCAAACGTGGCCCCTGAGGCACCCATGGCGGCGGCCAAGCCGGGATAGTCCGAGCTGTTGACCGTGGCGCCGTTGGCCTTGACCCAACCGGCGGGGCAGTTGGCGGTGGCAAAGTGCATCACCGCACCGGCGGGCACGGTAGCGTTGGCGACATTGCCGACCTGCACCGCACCGTCTACGACCAAGTTGCCCTTGATCTGCACTTTCTTGCTCGACAGCGTCTGGATGCTGAGCGACCAGTTGAATTTCCCGTCGTAGACAAACGCTGGGGTGCCCGGCGGCACGCTGATCGCCAGGGTGTCCTTGACGGTGATCGACCAGTTGCCCTTGATATTCTTGCCGATCCAGTCCTTGTTCATGTCGCCGGCGGAGATGGCGTCGGTGTCGTTGTACTTGGCCACCAAGCTGGTGCCGCTCTTGGTGCCCTTGTACAGGATGTACGGCGTGCTCATGCCGGGGCCAAAGAGTTCAATCGTCAGCTTGCTGACATCCGAGTTGCCGGCGTTGAATTCGACCCAGATCTTCTGGGCCACGCCCAAGTCGGGGAAGGTCAGCGTGTCGGTGACGCCGGCGGCAAAACCGTCCTTGATCTGCACGTCCTTGGTGCCGGGGGCGCTGTCGGTAAACTGGTTCCAAATCAGATCGTTGGACACTTCATTGATCATGTCCGGGGCAATGCCGGCGGTCACGCACTCATACGAGCCGTCCGCCTTGATGCCCTTCATGACCAGGTTGGTGCCGCACGCATCGCCGAGCTTGGCCATCACCGGCTTGTTGGTCAGATCGGCGTACGATCCGCTGGCGGCGACGGCGGCGAGCGTCGGCTTATTGAGCAGATCCGCGTAGCTGCCGGTGCCGGCGACTTTGGAAAGGCTGCTCGCCTTGACGTAGTCGGCCAGATCACTGGTCTTGGCGTAGCTCGACAGCTCAGCGCTCTTGGCGTAGGCCGCGAGATCGGTGATCTTGGCGTAGGCGCTCAGATCAGTCGTCTTGGCAAATGGTGCAAGATCCGCGGACTTGGCGTAGGGCTGCAGCACCGCGGCGTCCAGGTTGCCGGCCTTGAGACAGCCGGTGCACTCCAGCGCCTCGGCCACAGCAGCGCGGATCGCGTAGGGCGCAGCGTTGAGGGGCTTGCGCGCCAGCTCCGGATCGCTGCCGATCTGAATGCCCAACCAGGCCTTGCTCAGATTCAGCGCGGATGCGGCGATCGGCGTCTTTGCCCCCAGCTGGTAGGCGAACTGGCCGCCCTTGACCGATAGCGCTGCGCCGCTTTCGCTCCAGATCGCGGTGCCGCCGGTCTCCGCGGCGTAGATCGCAAAGTTGGCCGAGTACGTGCCGTCCGCCGCAGCGCCGCCGCCAGATGACAACAGCATGCCTTCTACGGACGAAGTGGAGGGCACCGCAGCGCCAGCCTGCGAGGCAGAAAGCACCGCGGCGATCGCGAGGGCGGCTTGTATCCGGGCACGCATTTGCATACTTACTGCTCCGTATCGGGCCGGTACCGGCCGGGCATTGCTGGATTCTCTGTTGCGCTCGGGGGATTTTATCACCGGATTGTCCAAGATGCCAATTCCCTGCGGGCCAGGGTCATGGTGGGACTGCCAAACGCCAGCGGGCGCCGCAAGGGCCGTGGAGGCACGGATGCTTGCGACGCCCGCCGCGATTGCCGTAGTGCTAAGGGGCTACTGCTCCCAGCCGCCGGTGGCCGTGTCGAGGTCGTCGACGTACGACAGCCCGTTGGGCAGGGTCAGGGTGTTGCCGTAGAAGGTTAGGAGCTGAGAGCGGTTGCCGTTGTTGGGGCCGCTCGTGATGGCGAACATCACCGAGCTGGTGCGGTTGGCCGGAATGGCCAGCGTCGGCTGGCTCTGGCAGTTCCACGCGTAGCAGGTGCCGGTGTTGCTCCAGCTGCCCGCGCCGTTGACGGTGATGCTCGAGTATTCGCCCCAGCCGCCGTAGTTGGTGTGCCAGAACGCCGGCGCCCAGTTGATCGCGCTGCCAGTGGTATTCTTGATGCGGAACAGGACGATGAGCACCTTGCCGTTGGTCGAACTCGGGTCGTACCACGCTTCCGACATGACGGTCATCGTCGGGTAAATGTTCATCTTGTTGGTCAGCACGGTGCGCCACAGGTTCTTGTCGGCCGAAATCTGCCAGATGTAGGCGCCGCCGTCCGTCCAGGTGGAGGGCGCAATGCCCAGGGTCCACGTGGCGGTATTGCCGTAGTACCACTGCCCGTTCTGGTCGTAGGTACTGAAGCGGCCCCAGCGGAGAACCGGCCACAACTGCGTCAGCGGCTGGCCCTTGACGGTCAGGTTGCCGCCAATCGAGATGTCGCCGTCGATGATCGCGTTGCCCTTGACCTGAATCTTCTTGCTCGACAACGTCTGGATGCCGATGCTCCAGTTGAACTTGCCGTCGTAGACAAACGCCGGCGTGCCGGGCGGCACCGTAATCGCCGCGGTATCCTTGACCGTGATCGACCAGTTGCCCTTGATGTTCTTGCCCAGCCAGTCCTTGTTCATGTCGCCGCTGACGAGCGCGTCGCCGTCATTGTACTTGGCGACCACCGCGGAACCGGTCTTGCCGCCGTTGTACAGCAGGTACGGGGTGCTCATGCCGGGGCCGTACAGCTCGACGACCACCTTGGACACGTCCGAGTTCGACACGTTCAGGTTAACCCAGAGCTTCTGGGTCAGACCGACGTCCGGGAAGGCCAGGGTATCGGTCACGCCTGCGGCAAAACCGTCTTTGATCTGCACATCCTTGGTGCCGTCCATGCTGTCGACGAACTGATTCCAGATCAGGTCGTTCGACACTTCGTTGATCAGGTCAGCGGCGATGCCGGCCGTCACGCAGTCGTACGATCCGTCGGCCTTGAGGCCCTTCATGACCAAACCCGTGCCGCAGGCATCGCCGAGCTTGGCCATCACCGGCTTGTTGGTCAGGTCAGCGTAGGAACCGCTGGCGGCGACGGTGGCGAGGGTCGGCTTGTTGAGCAGATCCGCGTAGCTGCCGGTGCCGGCGACCTTGGCGAGGCTGGCGGCCTTGACGTAATCGGCCAGATCCGAAGCCTTGGCGTAAGTGGAGAGGTCAGAGGTCTTGGCGTAAGCGCCCAGATCGCTGGTCTTTGCGTAGCCGCTGAGGTCGGCGGTCTTGGCATACGGGGCCAGATCCGCGGACTTGGCGTAGGGCTGCAGCACCGCGGCGTCCAGGTTGCCGGCCTTGAGGCAGCCGGTGCACTCCAGGGCTTCGGCGACGCCCGCGCGCAGGGCAAACGGCGACGAGGCCATGGCCTGGCGCGGCAGCTCCGGATCGCTGCCGATCTGGATGCCGATCCAGGCCTTAGAGAGGCTCAGGGCGGCGGCGGACAGCGGGGTCTTGGAGCCGAGCTGGTAGCTGAACTGGCCGCCCTTGGCCGCGACGGTCACGCCGGACTCGGCCCAGACGGGGTTGCCGCCGGTCTCCGCGGAGTAAATGCCGATGGTGACGGTGTAGTTGCCATCTGCGGCGGGGCCGCCTCCGGAAGAGAGCAGCACGCCCTCCAGGGAAGAGGTCGTCGGCACGGCGGCCTGCGCCGTCGAGCCCATCACCGGGGCCACAAGCAGCGGGGCGACAAGAAGAGTTAGAAATTTAAGTAGATTCGATGTGCGCATCTGCGCTCTCCTCGAGGCCCACTTGGGCGTTTGGACTCCGAATGCGCGGCGCCAGTGGGGATGACCCTGCTGACCTCGCCGACGGGCGTAG
Organism: Myxococcota bacterium; assembly: GCA_044347905.1. Classification (GTDB taxonomy): domain Bacteria; phylum Myxococcota_A; class UBA9042; order UBA9042; family UBA9042; genus SXRM01. The sequence goes on along the minus strand of JBIKTV010000043.1, from coordinate 4,803 downwards.
CCTACAGGTTTCCCCTGGGGATGCGCCAGTGCTGGGCTTTGATTTGCTGCGTTTTGCAGAATGCCGCGGAGGGGCTTGCCGGGCTGCGCCGGTTGCGGCCATGGACGATGGGTCTGTCCGGCCTGCAGATCAGGGGTGGGCGCTGAGTGGACTGCCTAATTCGCGCAGCAAACCGCGCACTTCACTTCGCGGCCGGCGGGCCACGCGGCGCCGTAGTTGCCCGCGCTCTGAATGCGCGTCACGTAGAGCCAGCCGTTGCCAGTCGACGCAGTAGAAGCGTCAAAGCCAACGGGATCAATGCAGTAGTGCCCTGCAGGTCCCTGATGGGTGTAGTGGGCGCCCATGGAAGTCCCGGCGTACGCCGCGCTGAATCCCGTCGGGCAGGTCGACGAGCCCCATTGCTCAAAGCAGAAGCCCTTTGGCCAGCGGCAGACGGCGCAGTACAGCGACTTGTCACCGGGGATGCCGCTCGCGGTGCCGGAGACGTTCATCGCATAGAGGATATCGCCCTCATAGCTGTTGGCCACGCCCGGGTCGCCGCCCTTGGTGCAGATTCCGCCGGCGCCGTGGGCGTGGGTGTAGTGGCCGCCGTAGCCGGCGCCGTCGTAGAGTTTGGTCGCGCCCGTGGGGCAATTCTTGTTGCCCCAGTGGGTGAAGACGCCGCCGTAGGCGGGAGCGTTGACGGTTTGGGCCGATAGCGTGCCGCCTACCGTCGTGTCGCCGTCCACAATCAGATTCCCCTTGACCTGCACCTTCTTGCTCGACAGCGTCTGGATGCCGATGCTCCAGTTGAACTTGCCGTCATAGACGAAAGCTGGCGTACCTGGCGGCACGCTGATGGCCGCCGTGTCCTTGACGGTGATCGACCAGTTGCCCTTGATGTTCTTGCTCAGCCAGTCCTTGTTCATGTCACCGGAGACCAAGGCGTCGCCGTCATTGTACTTGGCTGTCCAAGAGTTGCCGGTCTTGCCGCCGTTGTACAGGATGTACGGCGTGCTCATGCCGGGGCCGTACAGCTCGACGACCACTTTGGAGATATCCGAGTTGGTCGCGCTAAAGCTGACCCACACTTTTTGGGCGAGGCCGACATCTGGGAAAGTCAGCGTGTCGGTGACGCCGGCGGCAAAGCCGTCCTTGATCTGCACATCCGTCGTGCCCGCCTTGCTGTCGGTAAACTGGTTCCAAATGAGATCATTGGAGATCTCGTTGATCATGTCGGGAGCGATGCCGGCGGTGACACACTCGTAAGTGCCGTCCGCCTTGATGCCCTTCATCACCAGGTTGGTGCCACAGGCGTCGCCCAGCTTGGCCATCACCGGCTTGTTGGTCAGGTCGGCGTAAGAGCCGCTGGCGGCGACGGTGGCGAGCGTCGGCTTGTTCAGCAGATCCGCGTAGCTGCCGGTGCCGGCGACCTTGGCGAGGCTGGCGGCCTTGACGTAGTCGGCCAGATCGCTGGTCTTGGCGTAGCTCGACAGGTCAGAGGTCTTGGCGTAGGCACCCAGATCGCTGGTCTTGGCGTAGCCGCTGAGGTCCGCAGTCTTGGCATAAGGCGCCAGATCCGCGGACTTGGCGTAGGGCTGCAGCACCGCGGCGTCCAGGTGGCCGGCCTTGAGGCAGCCGGTGCACTCCAGGGCCTCGGCAACGGCGGCGCGCAGGGCGTAGGGCGACGATCCCAGCGGTTTGCGGGGCAATTCGGGATCCGTGCCGACCTGAATGCCCACCCAGGCCTTGGTTTGGTTCAGCGCGGCCGGGGCCAATGGGGTCTTGCTGCCGAGCATGTAGCTGAACTGACCGCCCTTGACGGCGATCGTCACCCCGGATTCAGACCACGCCGCGCTGCCACCCGTCTCCGCGGCGTAAATGCCGATGGCGACTGTGTAGTTGCCGTCGGCGGCCGGGCTCCCGCCGGACGAGAGCAGCACACCTTCGATCGCGGAGGTGGTGGGGATGGCGGCGTCGCCTGGTGCGGCCATTCCCGCATAGGCGAGGGCGATGGCCGCCGTGAGGGCACTGCGGAGGATGGCGTTCTGTTGCATGGGGCCTCATGTGCGCCGCGGCGACTGGGGCACACCCCATGGACAGCGCTGCGCGGAAGATTTACAGCATCGAGCGTTTCAACAGTTCAAAGTGATGTCGAAATCCGCGCAGCGCGGCGTGTTTGGCGCCCAAAACGGCCTCGCCAAGCAGCTTGGGTCCTTACAGCGGGCCCACGAACTCAAATTGGGCGCGGCTGTGCTGGCCTGCCGAGTTCCACGAGTGCCAGCGGTAATTGTCGCCTGCGTAGTAGTAGAGCTCAAGAGTATCGCCAGCCTTGAACGGCCAGAGCTGAGTGAACTGCACAGTTTCCCAGCCGTTGTGGCCATCGTATTGGTGGTTGTAGGCAAAATCGGCGCCGTTCTTTACCAGGCGCAAGTGACGGTAGCCCGAAGTGTAGCCGATGGCCCACGCCTGGATGCGGTAGTAGCCCGCGACCTTGACGGTGACGATGCCGTTGCCCGCGATGCTCAGGTAGTCCGTGGCCGTGTCGAAATCGACGCCGTTGAGGCAGTAGCGATCCCAGCCGCCGCCCGTGCTGTGGCTGGTGCAGCCGCCGGACCAAATGACCGGGCGCGAGAACGCGGCCATCCACACGTAGGTCTTTGCGTCGCTCTTGTCGACATTGGCCCGGCAGACCTGCTGGCCCCAGGTGGGGTCAAAGCGGGTCAGGCCTACAGAGGCCGCGTCGCAGGTGCTGGGAGCGCCCAACTTCACGCCACCTGTGGCGTTGGTGCTGCCGTCGACGATCAAATTGCCTTTGACCTGGATCTTCTTGCTCGACAACGTCTGGATATTGACGCTCCAGTTAAATTTGCCGTCGTAGACAAACGCCGGGGTGCCGGGCGGCACGGTAATCGCCGCGGTATCCTTGACCGTGATCGACCAGTTGCCCTTGATGCTCTTGCCCAGCCAGTCTTTGTTCATGTCGCCGGTGGCCAGCGCGTCGGTGTCATTGTACTTGGCGATCAGGCTGGTACCGGTCTTGGTGCCTTTGTACAGGATGTACGGCGTGCTCATCCCGGGGCCAAACAGCTCGACCTGCAGCTTGCTGATGTCCGAATTGCCGGCGTTGAAGTCGATCCAAATCTTCTGGGCAACGCCGATGTCCGGGAACGTCAGGGTGTCGGTCACGCCGGCGGCAAAGCCGTCCTTGATCTGCACGTCTTTGGTGCCGTTGACGCCGTCGACAAACTGGTTCCAGATGAGATCATTGGAGATCTCATTGATCATGTCCGGCGCGATGCCGGCGGTGACGCATTCGTAAGTGCCGTCGGCCTTGATGCCCTTCATGACCAGGTTGGTGCCACAGGCGTCGCCCAGCTTGGCCATCACCGGCTTGTTGGTCAGATCGGCGTACGAACCGCTGGCGGCGACGGTGGCGAGCGTGGGCTTGTTCAACAGATCCGCGTAGCTGCCGGTGCCGGCGACCTTGGCGAGGCTGGCGGCCTTGACGTAATCGGCCAGGTCGGCGGTCTTGGCGTAGCTCGACAGCTCAGCGCTCTTGGCGTAGGCCGCGAGGTCGCTGATCTTGGCGTAGGCGCTGAGGTCGGCAGTCTTGGCAAAAGGCGCCAGATCCGCGGACTTGGCGTAGGGCTGCAGCACTGCAGCGTCCAGGTTGCCGGCCTTGAGGCAGCCAGTGCACTCCAGGGCTTCGGCGACGGCGGCGCGCAGGGCGTAGGGCGACGATCCCAGCGGTTTGCGGGGCAATTCGGGATCGGTGCCGATCTGCACGCCGATCCATGCGGTCGAGAGGCTGAGCGCGGAAGCGGAGAGCGGGGTCTTGGAGCCGAGCTGGTAGCTGAACTGCCCGCCCTTGGCGGCGATGGTCACGCCGGACTCCGACCACACAGCGGTGCCGCCGGTCTCAGCGGCGTAAATACCCACGGTCACGGTGTAATTGCCGTCCGCCGCCGGGCCGCCGCCGGAAGAGAGCAGCACGCCCTCAATGGCCGAGGTGGTGGGGATGGCCGCGGCGGCAGGCGCTGCGAGCAAAGTGCCGGTCAGGGCAAGAACTTTCCAGGCGCGACGAAAAACGCGGGTACTCATGGGTATTCCTCTAGGCGTGATCTGGCCGCCGGCCAGGGGGTCGTTGCCCTTGCAGGTTACCACACGATCTGGCCGGCAGCCAAGCGGGCGGTCGCCGGGCCCCTGCTAGGGGGGCCGCAAGCGCTCAGGCCCCGCAGGATGTCCCGCCGTTGGCCCGGTCTATTGGAGCGAAGTCTTTGATTGTATGGCCGATAGCGCCGCGGCGAGAGGTGGGCCCCCGCCTTGGGTCCTCGCCCTCGCGGGGCCTGGCAAAAACGCCAGCGGGCGCCGCAAGAGCCGTGTGACCACGAATTCTTGCGACGCCCGCTGGAGGAACTGGGGGAAGCGGTTTACTGCTCCCAGCCGCCGGTGGCCGTGTCGAGGTCGTCGACGTACGACAAGCCGGTGGGCAGGGCGAGCGAGTTGTTGTAGAACGCCAAGTAGGTGGCGCGCTCGTAGATCGGATAGCCGTAGCTGTGGTACACGCTGCTGGTCGCCACAAAGACTACCGTACTGATGCGATTTGCCGGAATCCCGATGCCGACCGAGGCGTTGCTCGTATTGCCCGCGGTCCAGACATTGCTTCCGTTCAGGGCGATCGATGCGCGCTCGCTCCAGCCGTCGTACGACGTATAGTAGAAGTGGGGGGTCCAAGTAATTGCATTGGCCGTCGAGTTCTTTACGCGGAACAGCGCAATGCACACCTTGCCGTCCGTCGACGAGTACATGTTGTAGACTTCT
>JBIKTV010000283.1:0-7537 GCA_044347905.1 Myxococcota bacterium | reverse complement strand
CCGGCCCCCTGCAGCGCGCCCAGGATCTGCCCGGCCAAGCTGGCCGTCGAGTCTGAGTCGCCGTCGTGGTTGACGGCCAGGACCAGCGCGTCGCGGAAATCGCGCCCCACCAGCACACACCAGAGGGCAATGGCCAGGGCTTCATGGCCAAGCCAACCTTGGCCCAGCGCGGCGGGCACCGACTCTTGGCGACCTTGCGCAGCCAGCGCGCGGGCTTTAGCCAGGGCGTGCACGGTCTCATCGCTGCCCGCTTGGCCCATCAGCGCGGCGTCCGCTTGGGCTATCGCTGCCGCCAGATCGCCGCCTTGAGCCAGACCCGCGATTAACTGCGCCAGCCATCCCGCCGGCAACCAGCCGCTGGGGTGGCCATGGGTCAGCCGGCCAATTCTGCAGGCCATGTCAAATGCTTGGTGGCCGCGCGGCAAAAAACCCACGGGGGCCACGCGCGTGACTGCGCCGCAGCCTTTGCTGGGATTGTCGGCCGCCTCGCCCAGCCGCCGGATCGCGCCCAAAGCGTATAAGCAGGTGCTGCCGGGCGCCCGCGCGTTCCAAAGGTCGCGGACACTCCAAAGCCAGCCGTCTTCGCCCAAGGCGACGTCGGGGTGCGTGGGCTCGCCTTGCGTGCGCAGCCAGCGCAGGTACGCGTGGGCCACACAGCCCTCATAGCTGACCACCCCGCGCAGGCTCCCCCGCACCCACGCGCGGATCAGCCCTTCTGTCGTCCACAGCGTCAGTTGCGTATCGTCGGTCACGGCGCCCAGCCGGCCGTACGCCGGGACCATCTGCGTCAAGCCCTGGGGGCCAAACACCGCCTGAATGTGGGCAAGCGAAGCGAATTCGACCGGCGCACCCAGGGCATCGCCCACCGCACCGCCCAAGAGGCAGCCGCGGACGCGTTCGTGCAGGCTCAGCGGCGGCGCCAACCTTGGCAAGCGGGCCTCTGCGGCCAGCAAGAGCGGGATCGAGTTGGTGTAGGCGTCCATGGCTTCCTTCCTCTGCGGGACCAAATTCGGCCGGTCCCCCTTGCGCCTTGCATCCTAGGCGAGCGGTGCGACAAGGGGTGTCGCATGCAAACGCCGCAACCGGGCACCGAGCCGTTCGCCCATCAGCGCCTGGCCATGCGGCGACGGAGCAGCAACAGCGGGCGATTGTCCGAGCGCTGGCCTTCTTGTAGCCTGCGGGCCAGCGAATCAGGGGCAAAGGCCCCAAGCTGAGGTGCTGATGGCGGTCCTCTCTGCGACCTGGTCGGATCCGCGCCCCCACGCGGCGGGGCTTTTGGCTATTCGATGGCCGGAAATGGCTGCGCGGGTGAAGTACGACGGCAACCAGACCCTGGTGTTTGCGATGGCGTCGGCATTTGAGGCGGTTACGGGCAAATTGGCGACGGTGTCGACGCTGGATTTTGCGGCCGACTCCATGGGCGGCGTGGAGATTCAGCTGGTTTTGGAGGGCGAAGGCGAGCGGCTGGAGCTGCGCGCCAGTTGTGGGCTGTCAGACTCGTGGCAGGGCGTGGAGACTCGGGAATTTAGCTTTGCGTTCAGCGGTCAGCCCGGCGTGGATTGGCAGCTGGAGGCCGATTTTGCCGGCCAGCCGAGTCTACGGAGCGCTCTGACAGGCGTGACCGACCAGGTGGCCACGGCGGTAGAGGCGGCGCTGGCCGAGGTGTTCGCCCAGCGCACGTATGCGCTTTCGCCTGAGGCCGTCAAAAGCGGTGTCTGGAGCCTGTGCGGCGGCGGCTACGACCACAACCACGAGTGGAATCCCGACCACTCGCTGAGCGAGAAGATCGACGGGCTTGATGCCTTGCTGAACCGCTGGTTTGACACCGACCTGGCTGGACGCGCTCAAATGATTGAGTTTGCCACAGAGCTGGTCGCCGAGGACGGTCCCTGGCCCGGGCGAATGGCGGGGGTGCTGCTGCAGCACTGGGGCAAGGTCGCGGTGGCCGAGCTGGTCGGCAGAAGCCTCAGCTCAGGGGCGTTCTGTCGCGACCTGCTAAGCGCGGCGAAGCCCACGGGCGGCTTGCCACAGGACTGGCGCGAGGCGATCCGCTCGCGGGTGGAGAACCGCAGCTTCAGCGAGCGCAAGCGCTCCTTCAACCTCAGCCGCCTTTACCGGGATGTCGCGGCGCTGCTGGGCGATGGAGGCGAATTCGACAAGTAAGGGCCACGGCAAAATCTAGTCGACCTTCCAAGGACCCATTTGCCTGCCGACTTCGTCGCACCGCTCCGCGACAGACCTTGCCGAGTTGTGTTTACACGCGTCCTAACATCAGGCAGCTATTTGCGAATCTGCCCCAGATCCACGTGGGCAGCATCGATCATCAGCACAAACGGCCGGCTGTCAAAGCTCAAGGCCTTGCCGTCCCAGTGGATCAAGGCCAGGCGACCCATGCCCCAGCCCATCGGGCCCATGCGGTAGTAATGGGCAAAGAACTGCAGGGGCCAAGCCGCGTCGGCGCGCACGGCCACAAACTCGGGGCCGTAGCCCGTGGTGATGTCGTGGTACAACTCCGCGCCGGGGATGACTTTGTTGCTGTAGGAGCCGTGTCGACCGCGGCCGTCAAAGAAGTGGCTATCTACGTCGTTGGCGTCGGTTTCCCAGGTGACGATCGCCAGCGTGGGGGCTTCGCCCACAGGTAGGCTGGCGGTCGCGGGCGGGAAGGCGTCGGGCTGGCCGGCGACGGGCGCCTTGGCAGCGCGGGCTACGGCAAACAGCGCGCGAAGGCTGGCGATTCCGCGCTCCACGCCGCTGAAATTGCCGGCGCGCCACTTGCCGGGCTCCACTTTGGCCAGGGTAGCGTCGGCGGCGTCAAGGTCCCCGGCCCGGGCCTGGGCCAGCGCCAGCATGACCGCGCCGCTCGGGTGATCGGGTCGCTGGGCGACCGCCTTAGCGTACGTGTCGATGGCGAGAGCCAAACCGGCAGGGCCGGTGGTCTCCAGCAGGTTGCCGGCAAAGCGCCGCAGGTCGGCCCGCTGAGGGTACAGGTCAATGAGGGAGCCATAGGCCCGCGCAGCCCCTGCAGGATCCTGATTGGCGAGCAGAGCTTCGCCCAGGGCGACGAGCGGCAGCGGCTCCGCGGGGGCCTTGGCGCGCCAAGCGAGGGCCGCCTTCAAGGCGCCGACGGCGTCCTTCTTGGCCAGCTGGGCGCGAATCGCCGCCAGTTCGCCGGTGACCGCCGGTTGGTCGCGGACTTTGGCGATGAACTCCAGCATTTCGCGGCTGTCGGCCATGCTCGGCGGCGGAGGTTGCGGCGCGGCGATTTCGAGGGGTCCGGGGGCATGTCGCCCAGGGGCGTAGGTCAGGGTCACCGCCAGGACCACCGGCGCGTCAGCGGTCGGGGCCGGCGACAGGCGCCGCAGCACGCCTTCGATGCAGGCGCCCAATTGCGGGTTCATGCGCCGCCATTCGACAGCGGTGACGAGCCCTTGGGGCGAGAGCGTCAGCTTGCCTTGGACGCGGACGCCGGGCTGATCGACAAAGCAGGCGCGCAGCTTTGCGCGGTTGCGGTCCAACCAGCGTTGGTAGGCCGCGACGTCGCCCGGACCGCTCACTTTGGACACGACCACGCGGAATTCCGCTTGCGCCGCTCCGTCGAAGAATCCCACTGCGGATCTGTCCTTCCACGCGGCTCCGCCCCCAGACAACGCTTCGACCCTGCCCAACCTGCGCATGCCATACCCCTCGCCACCGCCACCACCGCTGCCAGTCCCGCGAAAGCCCATGCCGCCAGCGGTCTTGTCAAGGACCACCGCACCCCTGTTGTCCTGCAAACCTTCGCTGCCAAGGTCAGCCGCAAGCTTGGTCGCGGGCAAGTCCGCGAGGGCCGCGTCCACGGCTGCGCTTGCGCGGTCGGGCTCCATCTTCCGCGCCACCGGCCCCTCATCTCGCTCGCCAAGCCCCCTGCCCCGCCACATGCGCTGCTCCTGCGGCGGCGGCTGATCGCGCCACGCATCGCCCAACGCCGGCGCAGCCCGCGCCTCCAGCACCGCCGCACCCTCGGCTGAAACCGTCAGGATCTGCGCCAACGCCGTGCGGTCAATGCCGTACCGCAGGTAATCGCCCTCGGTCTCCAGCACCAACAGCGCCGTGGTGGGGCACAGCACCCGGTGCTTGATCGACAGCGCGGTGGCCTGCTGCTTAAACGCCGCCGCCAAGTCCCGATCGCCTTCCGCGGAGCGGTTCAACAGCAGGCGAATCCGCGCACCGACCCAGGCGCGCTCTAGCAATGGGACGGCCCCCTGCTTGGCCTCTAGCGCCACGGTGACGCTCGCCGCGCCCGACAGAGCCACGCTCAAAGGCAAGGCCTCCGGCAGTTCAGCAAAGATCAACGCCGGTTGACCGGGCTGCATCCCGCGCAGCTCCTTGGGCCACACCCAGCTGGCCCCCGGCACTTGAACGGCGATCGCCCCCAGCGTCTCGGCTGTCAGCTGGGCCAGCTCAGCGGTGCGGCTCGCGTCGACCACCTGCCCGTCGCGAGGCAAGCCGGCAATCGTCAGGGTTTTCAGCAGCTCGCGGTCGCGTGCCACCGTCACAGTCAGGGCATCCAGGCGCGTGACGCCGTGCCCGGCCAGCGCTTTGACGGCCTCCGCCAGTTCCGGCCCCTCGACGCGACCGGCGCTCGCCATCCCGTCAGAAAGCAGCAGCACCCGCACATGGGCACCGCCCAGCTTGGCCGCCGCCTGGCCCGCGGCACCCAGGGCCATCGCGAGGTCTGAAGCACCCAGCGGCCCGCGCTCTTGGAGCTTTGCCTGGGCCAGCTTGCGGCAATCGCTGGTCTTTCCTTGGCAAATCTCAGCCACCTGTTGGTCAAAGGCCAGGATGGCGACGTCCGTCGCGCCGCTCTGATCCAACAGCGCCAGCGTTTGATCGACGGCGGTCAGCAGCCCCTGCCACGCCAGCGCCATCGACGCCGACGTATCGACCAGCACAACCACCTTGCCCATGGGCTGCGCTTTGCCAGCTGCGGCCTGAGGAATCTGCACCCGCGCCGCGACCATCTGACCCGCGCGCATCGCCGCCGGCTGCGGACCTGCGGCCTGCGAGTCGACCCGCAGGTCGTCATCCGGCTGCCAGTCTTTCTTGTCGACTTGAATTACTTGTACTTGGCCGAGCGTGGCCCCCAAAGAGCCAACGTCCGCGCCTGGCTTTTGGGCGGAGTGCAGGTAGATGCGGGCCTTGAACTCGGCTAGCTTGGGCAAACCCCGCAGCGGCAAGCGCCACGGCGTGCGCGGATCGGCCAACTCTTCGCTCCAGGTGAGGATGAACGACTTGTCGCCGCCCGCTGGAATCGGAAAAACCCTGGCGCTGAAGGTGTTGCCGGCGTCTTGCTGCAGCAGGGCCGGGTCTTGGCGGCGGTGCAAGAAGTCTTCATACACCCGCTCAGCTTTGGCCTTTTCGACCACCTCGCCTTCCATCCAACCGGCAGGCTGCAGCATCGCAAAGCGCGACAGCGCCGCGCCGTCGGGCAGCACCAGCTGAAAGCGCCCTTCGCGCACGCGATTCTCTGGATTGTGAAAGGTAGCGCGCAGTTCCGTCAGCACCAGCGGCCCATCGACCACCGCGCGCACGTCCAAGCTGCGCAGCTCGAGCCCCGCGCCGTCTGAGGAGGTCAGCTGCAGCGGCGGCGTCGCATCGGCTTTGGCGGGGCTGGCGTGGCCAAGCGGAAGGGCCGGCAGCGCAAAGGGGGTCGGCAGCTTTTGGCTCGGCGCCCCCGCGGCGATGGGCCCTAACCCCTGGACCTGGCTCGCGGAAGGCGTTTGCCTCGCGCACCCCACCGCGGCCAGCAACAGCATTACAGCGATCGGCAAGGACTGAAACACGGGAACCTCCGCGGGCAAGAAGACCACCGTGCACGGACGCGCGGCCTTCCGCTTTGGATCTCCCTGGGCCTAGCGAATTGTCGAATCGGCGGACTCACCTCCGCGGCGAAACGGCGCATGGGTCAACAGTTGCTGCCTCTCTTCTTCCACCGCGACCTGCTCGACCTGCAAGTACGCCGCCACCGCCCGGGCCAAGCCGGGGTGGGCCAAGTGGTGCAGGCTGTGGGTGGGTGCGGGCAGATAACCGCGCGCCAATTTGTGGGGCCCCTGAGCGCCGGCCTCGACGCGGGCTAGCTTGCGGGCAATGGCGAACTCAATCGCTTGGTAATAGCAGGCCTCAAAGTGCAGAAACGGCACTTCTTCCAGAGCCCCCCAGTAGCGGCCAAAGAGCGCATGGGAGCCGATGAGGTTGAGGGCACCGCCGATGGCCCGTCCGTCGCGCTCCGCCAAAAGCAGCGCCACCGCTTGCGGCATGGAGGCGCCGAGCAGGCTGAAAAAATCGCGGTTTAGGTAGGGCTGGCCCCACTTGCGCGCGCCCGTGTGCTGGTAAAAGGCAAAGAACGCATCCCAGTCGGCCTCGCGAATTTCGGCGCCTTGGACCCAGCGCAGGGAAATACCGGCGGCGGCTACGGCCTGGCGCTCGCGGCGAATCTGCTTGCGGCGACTGTGAGACAGGCTGGCCAGGAACTCGTCAAAGTGCCCATACCCTTGATTGTACCAGTGGAATTGCAGGTCATTGCGGGCCAGCCAGGTCGGCGCAACCTGGGCGTGGGCATCGGACTCCGGCAAGAAGGTCACGTGCACAGAGGAAGCGCCAAGCGAATTGCACTCGTCGCGCAGCGTCGCCAGCAGCTCCGTGCGGAGTTCAGGGGTTGCGGCGAGCAAGCGCGGACCAGCCACCGGCGTAAACGGCACCGCCACCTGCAGTTTTGGGTAGTAGTTGCCGCCGGCGCGGTGGTAGGCGTCGGCCCAGGCGTGGTCAAACACGTATTCGCCCAGGGAGTGACCCTTGAGGTAGCAGGGCGCGGCCGCTTTGGGCACGCCACTGGCGTCGCTGATCAGCAGGTGGTGCGGCGCCCAGCCGCTCTGGGCAGAGACGGAACCCGACGCTTCCAATGCGTGCAAAAAGGCGTGGCTGACAAAGGGATTTCTCTCGGCGCCAGCTGGATTGGCCAGGGCGTCCCAATCGGCGGACGGAATCGCGGCAATCGAACGGTAAAACGCCATGGGCCCCCGGCGCGGCTGCGGTGCCGCAGGGTTCACCTTAGCGGCTGCAGAGGACAATTGCAGGTGCATCGCGGCTTTTCTGTGTTGTGTTCAACACTTCTGCCCCGACTAACCCCGGGACAGGGATGAGGGCCCGAAGGGGGGCGTCCGACGCCCCTTTTTGCCGCGGGCAGCCGGCGCCGCAGCGCGGTCCGGCCGGCCCGGCAAAAAGCCCCAGCCCGGTCGCCGCAGGCGAGGCCCCCAAACCTGCTGACAAGCCTGACTAATTGACCTGGGCCATCAACGCCACCCTGGTCGGCACCTGCGGGCCGTGGTGCAAGAACGCCTCGACCGTGCCTTCAAAGGTCACCGCTCCGCCCATCTCGCCCGGGCCAGGCCCCATATCGACCAGCCAATCCGCCTGGCGAACCAGGTCCATGTGGTGCTCAATCACCACCAGCGTGTCGCCGCGCTCCACCAGTTCTTGCAGCACGGTCAAGAGCTTCTGC
>JBIKTV010000282.1:0-7546 GCA_044347905.1 Myxococcota bacterium | reverse complement strand
ACAGCTCGCTCAGGAGGCCGACGGCGCGTGGACCCTGGCCAAGCTCGACACCGAGGCGTCGCCTAACCTCGCCCGGCAGTTTGGCATTTCCAGCATCCCCGCGGTCAAGGCCTTTGTCGACGGCCAGGTGGTGGACGAATTTGTCGGCGCCCTGCCCAAGGGCCAAATCAGCGCGTGGCTTCAGCGCATCGTGCCTTCGCCGGCGGATCGCGCCCTGGCCGCAGGGCAGATTCTCCAAGCTCTACAGCTCGATCCGCGCCATCCCGGCGCCCTGCTGGCCGCGGCCGATCAGGCGCTCAAGGCCGGCGATCGCGACACGGCACAGCATTTGCTGCAGGTGCTGGAAGAAGGCGAATTGCGGCGCCTGCCCGCGGATCAGCAAGGGCTGCTCGCCGCGCTCAAGCTGGCGCTATCCGCCGATGACAGCCAAGATCCCGATGAAATGGAAGATCAATTGCGTCAGCAACCTGACCTATTGCCGCTGAGGCTGCAGCTGGCGGCCCTGCGAGCCTCGCGCGGCGAGTGGCCGGCCGCGGTGGAGCAGTGGCTCGAAGTGATCCGCCGCGATCGCGGTGACCTGCGCGATCAGGCCCGCCAGGCGATGGTCGACGGCTTGCAGGCCTGCCAAGACAAGCCGCTGGCCCAGGTCAGTCGGCAGCGCTTGAGCATGGCGTGGTTTGCGTAGGCGTTCTTCAGCCGTTCAAGCTACTTGCAGACGGCCTTGACGCATTTGATGCCATCGCAGCTCAAGCCGCTGGCGCACTGGGCCGCGCCGCAGGGCTGACCCTCGGTGGCCTTGGCCGTGCACTTTCCGTCGCTGCACGTCAGGCCCTGAGCGCAGAACAGCATGCAGCTCTGGCCAACGCCCGGCGGATCGCTGCACTTGGAGCTCGCGGGGTCGCACATCAGCGGCAATTGGCAAGTGAACAGCTCGCCCTTGGTAAAGTCGGGCTGGCTGCAGGGCTGCTCTTTGCCCGGAAGAAGCTGGCAGGTCCCCGCCTTGCTGTCGCTCAGCCCCGCGCACTGCACGTCCATGCCGCCGCACTGGGCGTTGCTGGAGCACGCTTCGCCGACCTTGGCCTTGGCCACGCAGACCGCGGGCTTGCCGGCGCCCGGCGAGGTGCAAATGGCCTTGCCTTCGCACGGACCGCTCGTGGTGCCAAAGGCGTCGCTGCCAAAGCCGCCGCTGCCGCTGCCAGAGCCCGAGCCGCCGCCGCAGGCCGCGCCGATCTTGGCCTGAGTCTGGCAAATCGCGCCGTCGCCAGCCGGGTTCATGCCGCAGAAAAGCCCGTCCTTGCAGGCCATTTCGTCGTTGCAGGGCATGGAGACGTCCAGCTTGGCAGCGCAGACATTCTGCGGCCCGTCCGAGCTGACGCAATAGAGCCCCGTTCCGCAGCTGTTGCCGGAACAGGCATCGCCCAGCTTGCCGCCCGGCGCCGCGCACAGGTCGGCGATGCAGAGCGCGTCGCCTTCGCAGCCGTCGTCCTCTTGGCACACGCTGCCCACTTTGGCCTTGGCCGTGCAGACCCCTGGGCAGCTCGCGTCGAGCATGTCATTGTGCTTACAGTACCCGCTCTTGCACGCTTCATCCTGATCACAGTCGCCGCCGTCGGCGGTGTTCCCGGTGAATACCGCGGCGCATTCGCCTGGAGCCTTGCCGGAGGTGATGAGCGTGCAGTTACTGTACAGGGCCATGCACTTGCCGGCCGCGATCGCGTCGTAGCTGGCCTTGCCGGCCTTGGCGAGCGCCACCATTTCCGCTGGACCATCTTGGTCGTCCAATTGCGAGTTCAAAAAGCCCAGACAACCCTCAACCGTGGCAAAGGTGTGCCCGCCGCAGTTGACCATCGCCGCGCACATCACCTCAAAGATCTTGCTGGTGAACTGGTCCAGCGGCACCGGGCCCGCCGCCGAAGTGTCGCCCGCCCCAGTATCGACCGCGCCGACGTCAGCGGAGGCTCCATCCGCACCTGCGGAATCTGCCAGCGTATCCGCGATCGCCGCATCGCCGCCCGTCCCAGTGGAGTCTGCGGAGCTGGTATCGCCGGAGCCGGTCGTCGCATCGCCCGCGGCCGTGTCGCTCTGGACCGTGTCGCTCTGGGCATCGGCAGCGACCGTACTCGTCGTGGACGTCGTGTTTGAGGAGCAACCCAGCGCCGCACCGGTCAGGGCGACCAGGGCAAAGCGCGAAACATCAAGGTAGTTCATGGTGTCAGCATCCAATGGCGGCGGTGAGATCGCGCAACCGCTTCATTTTGGCATAGCTGGGCACGGGTGCAAGTTTGCTCCCTGCAACGCCGCCGCATTTCTAGCGTCCGCTTGACGCAGTCGCGCGCAGGGCTGCACGATGCGGCGTACCCTGGAGGTGCCGATGCCTGCCGCCCCCACGCCACCCACCTGCTCACCTGTTTGTGGGCCGGGCAATTGCGCGGCTGAGCCCTCCGTAGGTGCCGCAGCCGGCCAGACCGCGGGCGATCCCAGCACCCGCCTAGCCGAGCTCGCCAAGGCCCTGGGGCACCCGGCGCGCGTGCAGATTTTGCGCCTGCTGATCGACAGAACATCTTGCATTTGCGGCGATATCGTCGAGGTCTTGCCGCTGGCCCAGTCCACGGTGTCGCAACACCTCAAAGTGCTCAAGGAAGCCGGGCTGATCCAGGGCGAAATCGACGGCCCGCGGGTCTGCTACTGCGTTCAGCCGGCCGCGCTCGCCGAGCTCAAGGCGCTGGTCGCAGGGCTTTAGCCTAGCCTTTTCAAAGCCCTCCGCAAGCGACAGTCCTCCATTTTGCGAGGCCGCGATTCTCCTTGCGCCAGCCCAGAGGCGTTGCTACACTTTCTCTACCACACCGATAGAGAAGTGGAGGCATCGATGACCCTGGAACCGAGTTTCACCGCCCAACTCGCCGCCACCGCAGCCATCGGCGGGGCCCTGATCGGCGTCGCAGCCGCGTTGCTCCTGGCAGGCAGCGGCCGCATCGCCGGCATCAGCGGCATCGCCGGTCAGCTGTTCTCGCCCTCCACCAAGGATCACAGCTGGCGCCTGGCGTTCCTAGGCGGCCTGCTAGCCGGCGGCCTGGTCCTGCAAATCCTCCACCCAGAGGCGATCGGCCGCAGCGGCTGGCCGTCCATGGCGGCCCTTGCGGTCGGAGGTCTGCTGGTGGGCTGGGGTACCCAACTCGGCAACGGCTGCACCAGCGGCCACGGCGTCTGCGGCCTCGCCCGGCGCTCACCGCGCTCCTTGGTCGCCACCCTGACCTTTATGGCGATCGCCGCGGCGGTGGTGGGCCTCAGCCGCCACGTCCTGCCACTCTAGCCACAGCCCCCACAGCACCGGAGCCTCCGATGATCAAGACGCTGATCCCCTTTGCTTCTGGCCTGATCTTTGCCCTGGGCCTTGGCCTCGCCGGGATGCTCCAGCCGACCCGCGTGATGGGCTTTCTGGACGTGTTTGGCACCTGGGATCCGACGCTGGCCATGGTGATGGGCGCGGCCTTGGCCGTCGATCTCCTGGCATTTGCCTTGATCTTTAAGCGCAAGCGGCCGGTGGCGGCGGAGCAGTTTCACCTGCCGAGCCAAACGCGGGTAGACCGGCCGCTGGTGCTGGGCGCGGTGCTTTTTGGCGCCGGTTGGGGGCTCACGGGCGTGTGCCCGGGTCCGGCCCTGGTGGCCTTGTGCAGCGGTCAGAGCGAAGCGCTGGTGTTCGCCGCGGCTATGGCGGCCGGCATGGGCGCCTTTCACGCCACCAAGGCGCTGCGCGAAGGCCGGCAGCCGGCGGCTGTTGCCTTGGCGAGCGATGGGCAAGCCTGGGCCGCCGCAGCGATCGACGGCTGAGGCCACCAGGGATTCAGCGCCCTCGTCCCTCGATCGGCGCATCGATCAGCGCCTGAGGCCGGGACTCTTGCAGCAATTGTTGCACCGCCGCCGCGTCCAGCCACGGCCCAACGGCCTGCTGCACAGTTGCCGCCCAAGAGGGCTCCTGCAGCTGAGCCAGGCCCAAAGCCCTTTGAATCTGCTGGGTCAGCGTGGGCTCGGGGACAAAGCGCACGGCCAATTCGGCGTCGTCCTTGATCCCGGCGCGCTTGCGAGCTTCGGCAATGGCGTCCAGCAGTCCCCCTGTGCGGTCCAGCAGGCCGTGACGCACGGCTTCGTCGCCAAACCACACGCGCCCGCCGGCTAGAGCGTCCAAAGAAGACCTTGGCAGCTTGCGCCGCTGGGCCGTGAGGTCGAGGAAAAGCCCGTAATACCTGCCCAATTGCCGGTGAACTCCCTGCACCTCCGCCGCGCTCCAGGGCCGGTCCAGGCGGTACAAATCGCTGTGCGGCCCGGCGCCAATGTGGGTCGTGCGCAGGCCCAAGCGCCGATACAGCTCGGCAAGATCCGGTCGCACCAAGAGGATCCCAATGGACCCGGTGATAGTGCCCGGATCGGCAAACATCGCCTCAGCCCCCAGAGCCGTCCAATAGCCGCCACTGGCCGCCACGCCGCCCATGCTGGCCACCACGGGCTTGCTCTCTCCGACCCGCGCCAAAGCGTCGCGCATCGCCTCACTGCCAAAAGCGCTGCCGCCGCCTGAGGCAATCCGCGCCACCACCGCCGCCGTCCCGGGATCGCGTCCCACCCGGCGGATCTGCTGGGCCATGGCCGTACCGCCAAGGCTGCGGCCAAAAAGCCCTACCCCGTCGCTGTGATCGGCGATGCTGCCCTCAATCTCGACGACCGCGATGCCCGGCCGGGCGACCCAGCGCTGGGGCCGCACCGCCGGCGGGTCAAAGCGCTGCACGGCTTCGCCAGCCCCAAGCCAGCCGCGTTTGCGCAATTGCTCGTCGATTCCGCTGGGCGACACCACCGCGTCGATCAGCTTGGCGCGCAGCGCATCGCTCGGAAAAGCCGCGCCCGCCGCCAGGCTAGCCTCCAAGGCCGCCGGGCTGACATCGCGGCCCAGCTGCACCGCAGCCGCAAAACCTCGCCAGCGCCGCTCCGCTGCGTGCTCCAAAGAGGCGCGGAGCTCGGCCGACGGCTCGGCGTTGACCAGAGGCTCACCCGCCGACTTGTGATCGGCATATCGCACCACCTGTACCGCCACGCCGATCTTGGCCAAAGCCTCTGCCACGGACAGAAAATCGGCCCCTACCCCGCGGGCGCTGACCATGCCGGCCTCGGCCAGCCACACTTGGTCGCAGGCGCTCGCCAGCGCCAGGCCGCGGGTGCCCAAGTCGTCGGCAAAGAACACCACCTTTTTGCCCGCCCGGCGCAAATCCGCCACCCCAGCGCGCAATTCCTCCACCTGCGCCCAATCCAGGCTCAGGCCTTGCGCCTCCAGCACCACCACTTCAATCGCCGGCAGACGGCCGATCTTCTGCAGGGTCAGCAGCAAACGGCCCATGTGCGTGCCACCGTGGCCGCTGCGCTCAGACAGCTCGCCGCGCAGGGCCACGCTCACCGCCTTTGGGCTGCGATCCCACAGGCTCGGCAGCGCATCGCCAGAGACACGCAGGGTCGCCGCCCCGGCCCAATCGCCGCCGCGGCGGACCCCCGCGAGGTCGACGCCAGAGGTGCCAAAGCTGCCGCGAAGGAGCAACGCCGTCGAATCCTGAATGCCGTCGCGGCGTTGCTCCACCTGCAGGTGCAGACCGCGGGTCAGGCGCACCGCCGCGGATGCCGCGCCGATCCAAGCTTGGCTGCCGGACGCCAGCCGCGCCGCGCCTCCCTCTGCGCTCAAGCTAAACGCATCGCCGCCGCCACACGGCCGCAGCGCCACCCCGGCCAGCACCTGCTGGTGGCCTGAGGCGCCGGGCAATTCCGCGTCCGCCATCACCTGCCCGGCCGCCGCCAGCGACAGCCACGCCCAAGGCCGCAGCAGCAAGCCCGCGTCGACCTGGTTGCCGCGTTTCCCTTGCTGGGTGGCAAAATGATGCACCGCAGCGCCGAGCTTGAATTGATCAGAGAAGGCCCAGGCCAGAGCCATGCTGCCGCGCAGATCGCCGCCATCGCGCCGGAGGAAGGCGGCCCCCAGCGCCAAAGGGCCTGCCGGCGCCGCCACCGCCGCGGCGAAGTCGCCTTTGCCCTCCGCCGTCAGCTGGCCGTGCAGGCGGAGATCGTAGCCCGCGGGGCCCACCAGGCCGGCTGGATTGTTCGCGATCGCCAGCGCGCCGTCTGGATCGGCGAGCCGCAACCCGGGCACTAGCCCGGCAGCCAAATCGGCGCGCGCCGGCGCGGCCCCCAAGCTGCCGCAAAGCGCGGTGAGCAGTCCCGCGACAAAAACGCTGTTTACCCTGGTGTTTTTCATCTCAGTTGACCTGATCGCCGGCGTCGGCATCGGCGCTTGGCCCGCGCAGTTGGCTCTCGCCCGGTCCATCGCGCTCGGTCTCATCCTCGGTCACGGGGACGCGGTACTCCTCCGTCAACCAAGCGCCCAAGTCGATGGTGCGACAGCGCGCGGAACAGAACGGAAATGCGCGGTTCTGCTCACGCGCCGCCGCCTTAGCCCCACAACATGGACATTTGCTCTCTGCCATCGATCCCCCAAACGGGCTCCGCGCGAACAATTGCGCCTCGGCGCCGCGCTGCCGCCACGGCCCGCCCAAATCCAAGCAGTCACTCTAGTCTCGCCACCGCTCAGACGCTAGCCGCAGCGCATTGCCTGGGCCCTCCCTGCGGCGGATTCGGAGAATGCCCCACGCCGTCGTCCGCCGCGGCGAATTCAGCGACCCCTGGATCGAAGCGTCGCCGAACCTTGGCCCACACAGTTGACAGCCGCGGCGTTTGTCCCTACCCTGCTGCGCCCGGTATGGCGCCTTCTGTTTTAGAGAACGCCCCGGTTGGCCAGGGTTCCACCGCACAACGGCGGCTCGGTACCTCAGCCGGATCCAAAAAAAGGCGACCGCCAGTGTTCGGTCGGCAAGGAACAAATCACCATGAAGAAGGAAACCATCCTCCTGGTCATCATTGCGGCGGCCGTGATCGCGTTCGGCGCCGGCAGGATGTCCAACACGGTCGGTTCGCGCCAGGCTGCCCCAGCCCAGCCCGCCACCGTGGCACCGCAGGCCGATCAGGCTGCTGCTCCAGGCGGCTCCGTGGGCGGCATCCCCGCGACCATGCCGGTCAAGGGCCCAGAGAATGCGCTCGTGACCATCGTCGAAGTCTCTGACTTCCAGTGCCCGTTCTGCAGCCGCGTCGGCCCGACGATCAAAGAACTGATGAAGGCCTACCCCAACGACATCCGCATCGTGTGGGCCAACCAGCCGCTGCCGTTCCACAACAACGCCAAGCCGGCGGCGATTGCCGCTCTGGCCGCGCACAAGCAGGGCAAGTTCTGGGAGATGCACGACAAGCTCTTTGAGAACCAGCAGGGCCTGAGCGCAGAGAACTACGAGAAGTGGGCCAAAGAGATCGGCCTCGACGTAGAGAAGTTCAAGAAGGATCAGCAGGATCCGGCGATCGCCAAGCAGATCGACGCGGAGCAGGCTGCTTCCAATGCCGTGGGCGCTGGCGGCACCCCGTCGTTCTTCATCAACGGCAAGCTGATTCAGGGCGCCCAGCCGGTCGACGC
>JBIKTV010000281.1:0-7555 GCA_044347905.1 Myxococcota bacterium | reverse complement strand
TACGCCGCGCTCGATCCCGATACGCCGCTGCCCAGGGCCACCTGAATCTCACCTTTGGCCGGAACTTCAACCGGTTGTCCAATGTGAATGGGCGCTGAACACCCCGCCCCGCCCAGAGCCGCCAGGCCAAGCAGCGCAACAGCCGCGATGGATAACTGCAGATTCATAGACTCACCCCCGCTTTTTGACAGGCTTTCTTGGCCGCCGCCTTGGCGCTGCCGCTGGTCTGGCCGTACCACGTCTGGGCCCCGCCCAGGTCGCCGCGCTCGCAGTGGACGATGGTCAGCACCGCAAAGGCCCGCGCCGACTTGCCTGCGAGCAAGCTGTGCTGCGCCAGCCGGGCGGCTTCGGCCAAACGCCCCGCGGCCAGCGCCGCTTCCGCTTCCGCGACCTCTGGGTTCGCCGGTGCTGGGCTCGCTGCAGGTGCCGGGCTACTGTCTGGCCGGCGTAATTCTTGTGGTTTTGTCGATGGGCCCTTTGCGGCCGGCCCGTGCGCCTCGGCCGGAGCCACGGCCACCGCCGGCGCTGCCGCCGCCGCGACCGTCGCCGCAAGGGGCAGGGCAGCCGCGCCAGCCGCCGCCGGAGCCGCAACCGCTGCTGGCGCTGCGACAGGTATTGCGACAGGTGCTGGGTTTGCGACAGGTGCCGGGCTACTGTCTACTCCGCTTGGCGCCTGAGGTTTTGCCTCCGCCGGTGCCTGGGATGTCGCTACAGGTGCGTCCGGCTCGCCGCGGTTTTGCCCGGCCCACAGAGCCGCGCCAGTGGCAAGCACGGCCAGCGTTGCCCCAGCTGCGGCCCATGCGGCTGAGCGCTTTCTGGGGGCAGGTGCGGCTGGTGGAAGGGCAGCCGGATCAGACCTAACTGGGCTCGCATCAGGCGGAAATGCGGCCACCACCTGCGCCGTAGGCCCGTCCATCGCCACAGGAGCCGTCGCCTGCAGCGGGGTTCGCAGCTGCCCATCGGCGGTCTGATCGGCGGCAAGCGGAGCATCCAGCGTGTCACTGTTGACCGCCGCGTCAGCCAATTCCTTTGGCGCTGCAAGGCTATCGGCGTCGCCCAGGCTCTGCAGCGGCTGCCCCGTCAGCGCCTCGACAAACTGGCCGATATCGCCAAAGCGCCCGTTCGCCTCCTTGCACAGGGCCTTCTCAATCGCCTTCACCGCCGCTAGCGGCACCTGCGGCAGCTTCTGGCCCAGCTCCGGCGTCGGCGCGTGCACCACCTGGTACAGCAGCCCCAGCGGCGTATCGGCGACCCACGGCGGCGTGCCGGTCAGCATCTCATACACCATGACGGCCAAAGCGAATTGGTCGGTCCGGCCGTCGACCGCGTGGTTGAGCCCGGTGGCTTGCTCGGGCGCCATGTACTGCGGCGTGCCCAGCACCACGGCCTCTTGGGTCTGCAGGGTCTCCGAGCCGCGCAGCTTGCTGATGCCAAAATCCAGCACCTTGACATGGTCGCGGATCAGCCCGCCAGAGTCGGTGGGCACCAAGAACACGTTCTCTGGCTTGAGATCGCGGTGCACCACCTGATGGCGATGGGCCGCCAGCAGCGCCGAGCCCAACTGCCGCGTCAGCAGCGCTGTTGTCGCATAATCCAAAGTCTTTTTGCGGCGCAACCGCTCGCGCAGGGTCTCGCCCTGCAGGTACTCCAGCACGATGTACGGCTCGCCGCTCTCCAGCGCCGCCATGTCCAGCACGTCGACGATGTTGGGGTGGCCGATGCGCGTAGCGATCTCCGCCTCGCGGCTAAAGCGCACGTAGGCCTCTTTGCTCAGGCCGGCTCCGTGCAACACCTTGATCGCCGAACGTTTGTTGGCCAGCCGCTGGTGCCGGGCCAGCCACACCGTGCCCATGCCGCCCTTGCCCAAGACCTTTTCGATGATCCAGGTCCCGCCCACCAGCGATCCAGGCCCCAGATGCGCCGCCTTGGGCTGATCTGGCCCGCCCGCGAGCGATTCGGGGGCGGTCGTCGCTTCCCACTCCAGGCCCGTGCGGGCCGAGTCGCTCACGGCATCGCCGCCTTGCCGCTGGGGAACGCTGGGATTATTCTCAGTGGCCATGAAGAACTCTTCCTTGTCGCCCCACAATTCCCTCTGCCCACCGGCCTTGCGCGCTCGCCTGGGCCTGACGCTGGCTATGTTGGCATGCTCAGCGGTTTTCGCCCAGATCGCCTGCGCAGCCGAGGCCGAGCCGCCCCCAGGCACGCCGGTCGACGTCTCCCCCGTGGCGGCAGAGCTGGTGCTGACCACGGACGGCAAAGGCCACTATCTGGCGACGATCCCTTTCCCCAAGGACAGTTGGGCCCCCAGCTACTACAGCCACGACGGCAAGCGCTTTGTCGCCGTCGCGATCACCGGCGGCGGTTCCAGCGGCACGGAGAAATTCGACAAAATCTTCTGGGATCCGCGGGTTCAAGCGCGCTGGCAGGCCGGTTTTGGCTGGGACAGCGGCGCCGCGGAGGGCCAAAAGTGGTCCGTGCAGTGCCACGACCGCAAGACCTACCTGCAAGAGCTCGCCGCGGCCGACAAAGCCAAAATCCTGGCCACCGCTCAGTTTGTCACCGCCACCTGGGATCGCCGCGCCTACGCCCTGGCCCGCGACAACACCGGCATCTACTGGTACGTCGATCGCGGAGTGGGCGAGAAAGCTAAGCAGTTCAGGGTGTTTATGGGCCCGCGCGGTCGGCTCAAGCCCGTACCGCTGGTCAACGTGGTGAGCGACAGCGAGGGCGACATCTTTGCCACCAAGCAGGGCACACTGCGGATGGTGCTGGGCAAGAGCGAGTCGCTGTGGGCAAAAGGCAAGCAGGAACAAAAGCTTGTGCAGCTGCCCGTGGCCGACAACCGCCTGCTCATCTACACCGATCTGGGCCCGTACTTGGGCCAGCGCCTGGGCACGCCTTGCGATGATTTGTAGATCGGCGGCGGGATAGGAAGCGATCGGAGGCAGTGCTACCCTACGGCCTTCGCGCGGACCTCTCCGCCCATGATGCCCATGCAACCGCTTGATCTGTCTATTCATTTGACTGTCGAAGATGTCCTGGAAGTGGCGCATCTGCACCGCCCGGTGGTCCTGGGGCCAGAGGGCCGGCAGCGCGTCGTCCGGGCCCGCGAAGTGGTGGAAGGCTTTGTCCGCCAACACGATACCCCGCGTTACGGCATCAACACCGGCTTTGGCGCACTGGCTGAGGTGGTGATCGCCGACGATCAGCTGGAAGAGCTGCAGGTCAACCTCGTGCGCTCGCACGCCTGTGGGGTGGGGCCGGCGCTGCCTACGGAGGTGGTGCGGGCGATGACCCTGCTGCGCGCTCAGGTGCTGGCCCACGGCCACTCTGGGGTGCGGCCCGTCGTCGTCGATGCCCTGTGCGGTCTGCTCAATCGCGGCGTGCATCCGCGCATTCCTGCTCAGGGATCGGTCGGTGCATCGGGCGATCTTGCGCCGCTGGCCCACCTGGCGCTGGTGCTGATCGGCGAGGGCGAGGCGGAGTTTCAAGGCGAAATGATCAGCGGTGGCGAAGCCTTGCGCCGCGCTGGCATGGAGCCGCTGGTGCTGGGGGCCAAAGAGGGCCTGTCGCTGATCAATGGCACCCAGGCGATGACGGCGATCGCCGTGATGGCCCTGGACCGCGCGGAAAAGCTGTGTCGCGCTGCGGATATCGCCGGGGCGCTGACGGTGGAAGGCCAGCTGGCGACGGACAAAGCCTTTGACCCGCGCATCGTCGGCGTGCGGCCTTATCCCGGGGCTCTGGCGGCGGCGGCCAATCTGCGGCTGCTGACCCACGGCAGCTCGCTCATCGCCTCGCACGCCGGCGGCAACGACCACAAGGTCCAGGATCCTTACTCAATTCGCTGTATGCCTCAGGTCCACGGCGCCGTGCGCGATGCGATCCGCTATGTGCGGCAGATCCTTGAAGTAGAAGTTTGCGCTGTGACAGATAACCCGTTGATCTTTTGCGAAGAGGATGGCGATCTGATCCTGTCAGGCGGCAATTTTCACGGCCAGCCCGTGTCGATCGCCTGCGACCTGGCGCGCACCGCGCTGACGAGCCTGGCGTCCATGTCCGAGCGGCGCATCGAGCAACTGGTGAATCCCGCGCTCAATACCGGCGTTTCTCGCCCGCCACAGCGGTCTGAATTCGGGCTTTATGATCGCCCAGGTCACCGCGGCGTCGCTGGTCAGTGAGAGCAAGGGCCTGTCGATGCCCGCCTCGGTCGACTCGATCCCCTCATCTGCCAACAAAGAAGACCATGTATCTATGGGTACTATTGCCGCGCGGCGCTTTGACGACGTGGTGGGCCACGCAGAGATCGTCGTGGCCATCGAGCTGATGTGCGCCGCCCAGGCTGTGGACATGCGCGCGCCGCTGCAGCCCGCCCCCGGGACCAAAGCGGCTTGGCAGGCCCTGCGCAGTGTCGTGCCGGCGCTCGAGAAAGACCGCATCCTGTACCCGGACATCGCCGCGGCCACGCAGCTGCTGCGCTCGGGGCAGCTGGAGCAGGCGGTGATCGCGGCCATCTTGCCAGAGAAATTGGCGTAGTATTAAGGCGATTGGGTGCATAACGCAATGTTAAACCTTCCGTGTCCGCTGATCCTGGCATCGACGTCTCGCTACCGCCGCGCCCAGCTACAGCGCCTGGGGCTGGCGTTTGACTGTGCCGCGCCCGACTACGATGAACCACAACTGCCTGGGATGACAGCGCTTGACCTGATTCAGCACCACGCCCGCGAAAAGGCCAAAGCGGTCGCGGCGACGCCGGTCGGCCAGCGCGCGTGGGTGCTCGCCGCCGATCAGGGGGTGGTGCTGCCCAATGATCAAGGCGGAATTCTCCTGGGCAAGCCCGGCACTTATGAGCGAGCCGTAGAGCAGTTGTTGACGCTTGCCGGTAGAACCCACGATCTTGCAACAGCTGTTGTCCTGCAGCTGCCCGATGGCCAGACCTTTGAGCGGCTGGTGGTCGTTGAGATGGACATGCGCCCGCTGAGCCGCGCTGAAGCCGAGGCCTATGTGACCGCGGACCAGCCGCTGGACTGCGCCGGCTCCTACAAAATCGAGTCGCGCGGCCCGTGGATCCTGCAGGCCTGCCGCGGCGACGATCCCACGGCGATTGAAGGGTTGCCGCTGCTGGCCGTGGCTGACCTGTTGCGCCAAGCGCTGGCGGCGGCGGCAGGGGCACCTACACTGTAGAGCTGACCGGCGCCCTCTCCTCACCCCTGCCGCCGGCTGCGGAGACGCCATGGCCACGCGCATTTCGACCCCGTTCACCCTCCCCATCACCGCTCTGTGCCTGGGCATTTTTGCCCTGAGCGGCTGCGGTGTCACCGGCGCCACGGGCGAGGCGATGTTCACGGTGGGCAGCAGCTGGTCGCCCGACACGCCGATCGCCGTGGGCTCGCGCTTTGGCGTCAGCGCCGTGAGCAATGACCTGGCCAAGACCAAGCTGCGGATTGAATCCCGCGACAACAATGTGTTTTCTCTGGTCAGCGGCTCCAGCGACGGCACTTTTGAGGCCAAAGGCCCCGGCACCGCCGACTTTGCCGCCCTGGACTCCGCCGGCAAAGAGATCGATCACCTCGCCTACAGCGCCGCCGCGGCCTCGCAGCTTGAGCTCTCCAACTGGGCCGAGCGCATCGTCGCTGCGGGCGCGGTGATGCCGGAGACATTGTCCCTGGTTACGGGAACAAAACTCAGCATTCGCGCAGAGTTGCTGGGGGCCCAGGGCCAGTCGCTCAACCACGCGGGGCTGGTGACCTCAGCGCCCGGCAACAGCTCGATGCTGGCCGTCACCAGCGCCCACGGTGTCGACCACGAGCTCATCGCCAAGGGGCTTGGCGCGACTTCCGTGGACTTTGCCGCTGGCACCCTGGCGCGCAAGCTGACAATTCAGGTGGTTGACCCCAGTGCCGTCGCCGATTTTGCCCTGGCTTACGCGCCGCTGATGGTTGACCTGGGCAGCATCGACAAGACCAACCCCTCCGCGGCGCCAGCAGACAGCGAGAAGGCCCCAACTTCGCAAGTGTATTTCGCCAAGATTCGCGCCAAGGACAGCAACGGCGGCGCGGTGTATGGCGCGGCAGGCAAATGGTCGGTGGCGGTGGGCCAGGTGCAACTGGTCAATTTTGCTCAGGGGGTCAGTGAGGCCCAGTACTTTGAGCTCGCGCCGGGCCAGAAGGCCACGCTCAGCGTCGAGTTGGCCGGAAAGACCAAGGAACTGGCGGTAGTCGGTCAGTAGAGGTCGCTGTAGAAGAGGTCTGGGCTTCTGGAGTGGCCAACCGAGCAAGATTGGGCCGCGCGCAAAGGCCTATCCGGCTAAGAGGGTGTAGCCAATAGCTCTTGGCTGTGCCGGCATAATTCTAACCGGTTGGCTGCGCGGGTGAATTCTGGCGCTGGCGGCGCTCGCGGGCTTGACTAGCCGCCCTGCGGCACCGAGCCAGACGTGGCGCCCCGCCGCCCCGCCCAGTCCCAACCCCAGTCTCCAGCCGTCTCAGACACCACCGCCGATACCAGCATGCCCCCGCCAACCTACTGAAACTCCAGCACCCGCCCTTGGCACGGCTCCTGCACACGCCAAGGCCAGCCTTGCTGCTCGGGCAGCTTGCGCCACCCCCCTTGCGCCCCTATGCTGCCCGCCGGAGGTGCGGCATGGCAGGCGACAAACTGTGGACCTGGGAGGATATCGTGCACCTGCCTGAACACGAACAGCCTGAGATTGTAGGCGGTAAGCCGTACTACCGCGCAGTGCCGCGCATCCAGCATGGGCGCGCGCTTCAGAAGTTGGCGGCGAGGCTGGATCCGGCGGACAGCGCCACCCTGCAAGGCGGCTGGTGGATCGCCATTGAGCCGGGCGTGCGATTGTCCACACGCGTCATCGTCGGCCCAGACCTCGCCGGTTGGCGCAAGGACCGGCTGGCAGAACTGCCTGACGATTGGCCCTGCGACATCCGCCCCGACTGGGTGTGCGAAGTGCTTTCGCCCAGCAACGGCTGGTACGACCGCGGGCCCAAAGCGCAGGCCTACGCAGAGGCTGGCATCCCCTGGTATTGGCTGGTGGATCCCCAGCAGCGTACGTTGGAGGTGCTAGAACTACACGACTGCCACTGGCGCCTTCTGGGCTGCTACCACGGCGACGACAAGCTGGCGCTGCCGCCCTTTGACGGCCTAGAAATCGCTGTGGATGAGCTGTTTGCGCCGCTGCCGCAGGTGGGCTAAGGCCTTCTGGGGTCCAAGCGAGCCGAAGCGATGGAGCGGACCTTGGCGTTTGATCAAGAGCGGGCTCGGGTGAGGGGCCGGACTCTGCTGTTTGGTCAAGAACTCAACGATTTGATGGTTTAGACCCTTCGGTTAGGGGCGCGGCAAGGAAACTAGCCATCGAGTCCCACCTTCTGCATCTCGACGGGCCGGAGCTCGGCCAGCAACGTCTCGGGGGCAATGTCTTGTTCGTGCGGCCATGTCACAGCCCCAAACAGAATCCCAACTTGATTGAAGTAGTGGACGTCCCGGAGTTCGCGAAACACGCCGCGGTCTAGGTACGGCTTGCAGTCGAACTCGCCTCGCCGGC
>JBIKTV010000280.1:0-7559 GCA_044347905.1 Myxococcota bacterium | reverse complement strand
CGTCAGCGGATCGCCCTGTTGAGACAACGCCTTATTCACCGCGCTCTGCTTAGCGTCGTGGGACAGCGCCGCGGCCTTGACCTCCCACTTGGTGCCGTTGGAGGCGATCAGCAGGTCTTTGCCCTGCATGTTCAGATCGCTGTACAGCGAGGCATACGCCTCCGGATCCTCGTCTCGCTTGAGGAGCACGATGTAGACCTTGGCGCCCGTCTTGCCCGCGGTGTCTTTGGCGATCTGGTCGGCGATGGCTTTCTTGTCTGGGGTGAGGATGCCGGCCTGAGCGACCCCGGACTGGCCGGTTTGCTGAAGGATTTTCAGGGCATCGGACGGAGCCGCCTGCGCAGATGCCGCCAAGCTCCACAGCGCCACCTGGCCGCCCGCCAGCGCCGCACCGGGGAGGGTCAACCGCTTGCCAATTCTGAGGTTCGCCATGATCGCTGTCCTTTGCTAAGCGCCGGTCCATGTAGGCCAGCGGGGAGCCAGCCGCGGATGTGGAAGCAGAAAGCTAGCCCGTTGCGCTGCCGTGGTCAACGTCTGGAATTCCGCGGCCGGCGCTGCGGCAACAAGCCCCAGAACACCTGACAAAGCTGGGCTTTTTTAGCGCAGCGTTGGGCTGAGCCGTGCGACCTTGCTTTGCCCCGCAGTCAGAGTCGCGCCCTTGGGACTCCAGAACATCAGGTACTTAGACTGCACCGGGCAAGCGTCCGGGGTCAGCACAGAGCCGCTAGCGGTACACTGCGGGGTGTCTTCGATCGGGTCGTGGAGGCTGGCATCGCCCTCGTCCGTGTGCCAGAGGCCAAGCAAGTGGCCAATTTCGTGGGCAATCACCAGGCCCCAGACATCGGCGGAATAGCTCGAGATGGCCGGCTGGCTGAGCGCGAGCTTCCACTGCTCTTCTTGAAAGGCCACGGCCATGCCGCCGACGCGCAGGTCAGGAAAGCCCGTCAACCCGCCTAGTTGAGACAATCCCGCCGCCACAGGCAGGCCGTTGTCCTGGAGCGCCGAGACCAGCACCAGCGTAGCCGCGGTGGACTGCGGGCGCAGCTTGCCGATGGCCTGATAGACCTGGTTGAGCTCGTTGGTCGAGTCGCCGGCAAACACATTGTCTAGATATTTGAATTTGCTGCCCATATCCCCATCTAGATCGATCATCTCCACGGTGCCCAGCTCGACCCCGCTGAGCTTCCACACGGCGTTGATCTTGGCGACGATCAGCTTCCACTGCAGGTGGTTGGCCAGCTGGGCGCAGGGCATCGGCGCGCCACCCACACAGTAGACATTTAGGTCCAGTTTGCCGACCTGGTTGAACGGTAAGTCGGGCCGCGACAGCACGCCGACATGCAGCGAGCCGGCCTGCGGGGTGCCTTTGTAGGCCGTGGGCAGGTTGTTGGAGCGGGTGAAGCCAAAGGCCCAAGGCCCGGCCACCACGCTGATCTGCGGAGCCATGCCGATCTGCAGCGTCGCGAAGCCCAGCCCCACATAGCCGCGGTTGCCGGACGTAGCCCACGCCCCTGGGGTCAGCACCTGCAGGCCGGACGGGGTCAACAGCGACTCGCCCCAGACATAGGCTTTGCTCGGGCTCAAATCGCGGGCAAACGCAGAAACGCCTTGGTTTTTCAAGGCAACGCCAAAGGTGCGCACGGGCGCAGGGCCAGCGACCGCCGCCAGCGGCACCACGCCCAAGTCGGTCCACTGCTGGTCTGGGCGCAGGTTGGGGCCGGGATAGCACGCGGCCTCGTCGATCAAGCCGTCGCCGTCGTCATCCAAGGCATTGCCGCATAACTCCTTGGCGGGCCCAGGCAATTCTCCGGCCGTGTCGACCTTGGCGTCCTTGGCGGAGTCTGGGAGCCCCGCGTCTGAGGCAGAATCGCCGCCGCTGTCGAGGATGGCGTCCATCGCGGTGTCTGCGTCCAGGTCCGAGTCATCGACCCGCGTGCAAGCACCTGTTGCGACAGCAAAAAAAACCGAGCAAGCCAGGGCGGCGGCAATCGGCAGGGACATTGGGGGCAGCGGGCGAGTCGTCATGGGACCATTGTAGCGGTAGCGCACCTACAGGGTAATCTCGCCGGCGAGATCCGTGGCGAACCACTCGCGCATCGACCGCTCCGGGTGGCCCAGCGCCCACAGCGCTTTGGTGGCGGCCGCTTCAAAAGTCATATCGCCCGCGGAGATAGCTCCAGCGGCGAGCAGAGCCCGGCCACTGGCGTACAGATCCAGTTCTGCGCTGCCTCCCGGGCATTGCGTGGCGACAATCACATCCAGGCCCAGCCCGGCCAGCTTTTCGGCCATCGGCAACAGGCTGGCACTGCCAGTCATCGGCACATTGCCCGTGCCAAATGCGCGCACCAACACAGCTTTTAGCCCGGCTTGCGCGGCGTGGGCCACCCCTTGCAGCAAGCTCTGGTCCATCCCCGGAAAAACCATGAGCGCCATCAGCCCTGTGCCCAAGGTGTCGTCCAGCCGCAGCGTTCCCGGAGGGCGAAGTCTGGCGACATCCAGGTCCAGTGAAACGCCGATGCGGCCGAGCGGCGCGTCGTTGGGCGAGTCAAACGCCTGGTAGATGCGCGCGTCGATCTTGGAAGCGCGACAGCCGCGCAACACCCTGTCACCAAAGACAATGACCACCTCGGCGAGGGGCCGCGTCGCCGTCTCCACCGCTGCAGCCAAGTTGGCCCGGGCGTCCGTGCGCCAAGCCTCCAATGGACGCTGAGATCCCGTGATCACCACCGGGCGGTCCAGGCCGCGCAGCATGTAGGCCAGGGCGCTGGCGGTATAGGCCATCGTGTCGGTGCCGTGGATGATCACCACGCCGTCCACCCGCCGCGACGCGCCATTGCACGCCCCCGCGACGATCTGCGCCAAGCGCTGCCACTGCTCAGGCCCCACGTCAGACGAGTCGCGATTCCACGGCGCGACCAGGTCGATATCAGCGATTTCTTGGAGTTCTGGCACGCGGCTGAGCAGGCGCTGCAGGTGGGCCGAGGGCGCGAGGTCCAGGCGCCGGCGGTCCGGCTCGGCCATCCCCAAGGTGCCACCGGTGTGGACCAGCAGGACGTGTTTGCGGCTCATGGTTTCCTAGAGAACTGTCCTGTAACAATTCGATCGCATTTTAGGAACTGTGGCAATTTAAGTCGATCGATAGGCCGTCGATTGGAGCGGCGAGTCGACTGTGAAGTCGCGAGCTTGCGACCCACCCAGCAAGCAACGGAGCCCGGTGACAGAACAACTTGTTCTGTCACAGCTCCTTAGGATCACGGAGCGGCGAATCGCCCGAATGGGCGTGCGCTTGCGACCCACCCAGCAGCAGGGAGCTGTTCGAGTCATGCTCGGACAGATCCCAATAGGGAACGGGCAGGGCGGTGCTGGGCGCCAGCGGCCTAGAAGTGAAAGCCGAACACCAGCCGCGGGGCAAAGCGCAGGGTCGTGACGGGCTCATCGTCCATCCGCGAGGCGATGTCCTTGTCATTGTTGTAGATCCACTTGTTGTAGCTGCCGCGGACAAAGCGCAGGTCCGCGCCCAGGGCGAACACGCCGTCCTTGTCGAGCTTGTACTCGGTCTGCAGGCCAAAGGGGATCGACGTGCCGGTCCAGGCCTTGCCCTTGGCCTCGACCTGAAATTCCGTCTCGTAGTAGTACAGCACTTCAAACACGCCAAAACCGCTGTACAACCGCAGGTCTACGGGCAGGTCGTCGCGCCAAAACCGCAGCGGGTGGATGCCGATCAGCGTCGACACGGTGCCGATGCCCGCCATGTCGGCGGTGGAGCCAAAGCTGCCGCTCCAGGCAAAGTCCAGGGCCAGGTCCGCGTAACCCTTGATGTTGTAGCCCAGCTGCAGCGCTGCCGCCAAACCGCCGCCGCGATCCGTGGTGATGGCTCGGTCGTAGCAGCCCTTGGAGCCCACGAGACAGCCCTTGGCCTTCCAACTCTCAAAGTTTTTCCACGTCGCCGTGACCTCGCCGGCTCCGGCGGTCATGTCGGGAATCAGCGGGCCTGGCTCGCCGCCTGTGCCGCTGTAGCCCACGTCGACGTTGAGGAAGAATCCCTCAAAGCTAGCCTTGACTTTGGGCCTATGCAGCGCGTCTGCAGTTGCCCTTGGCCCGTCCGCTGGGGGAGGGGGCAGGGCAGCCGCAGGCGCTGCGCTAGCCAAGCCAACCGCCAGCGACAGCGTCGCCAGCAGGGCCTTGCAGCTTGAACGGACAGAGAAATCAGGCGAATGCGACAAGGCGCCTCCTCGATGTGACGAGAGCGGCGGCGCGTGCAGGCAAACCGCCTGATTTTCTTGAACGGTTCCCCGATTTCTTGGGGACGGAGAGCTACGCGCGTTCGCGGGCGGCGCGGGCGGCTTTCTTGCGGCGGCGCTCAGCTTCGCGGTTGCGGCGCTTGCGCTCTTCGCTCGGCTTCTCAAAGAAGCGGCGCTTGCGGAGCTCCTTGTAGATGCCTTCGGCAGCCATTTTGCGCTTGAGCATCGACAGGGCGCGGTTGACGTTGCCGTCCTGCACGGCCACTTCGATCGGGCGGAATTCCACCGAGCGGGCCGAAGCGCGGTGCGGGCGCTCGGTCTTGGGCTTGTTGTCTAGCGTATTCAGGTCGTTCAGATCGCTCATCGGAATCTCGATCTCCGTTCAGAGGCTCCCGAAAGGGGGAGCGTAGTTGCAGGAGCGTGCATCAGGCCCGCAGCTACAGACAGCCGCGAAGGGCGGTAATCATGCCAGCTTGAGCGGCGGGATGCAAGCGTCTTTGGCGTTTAGCCCGCGGAATTGAACTGTGGCCTCTGGGATTTCCAGCGGGGAATCGGCGCTCAAATCGCCAACTCGGCCGGGGCGCTGGCCTGCAGAGTGGCCCGGCCTGCGAGAAAGCGCTCCATGGTCAGCTCAGCCATCTGGAGTTGAATCAGCTGGTTGAGTGCTGAAATCGGTTCGCGCACGCCACAGGAGCCAAAGCGCTCGCACACCGCGGATTCAGCTGAGCGCTCCGGGGATTCGCAGCAGCTGACCATGGCCAAGTGCTCCTCAAACGGGGCGATCACCTCAAGGAAGCGCACCTGCCCCAGGGGTCGCGCCAGCCGGTAGCCGCCGCCAGATCCCTTGCTTGCCTTCAAAACGCCTGCGCGCTTGAGCCCTTGCAGGACTTTGGCCAGCAAATCCTCTGGCACGCCAAGCTCATCCGCCAGCTGTAGCGCCGCGACCTGAGTCCCTTCCGGCATGCCGCCGAGGTGCTGCACGGTCATCAGGGCATATTCGGACTTGCGGTTGACTTTGAGCATGCAGCAAGGCTACCGAGCGGGCCCAGGCCGCGCAAGGAAACATTCCGGATGTGCATGAAATCTTCGGCATCTCTCGGAAAATTGCCGCCGGTAGAGAGCCCTCACCTTGGTTGTGGGCAAGCAGCGCATCGCCGAAGCGGCAAGCGGCATCACAAGGACACGGGTGGGAAAGCGCCGCTTGACGGCCCCGCTCGCGGAGAGCACAATCCAAATCGGACCAGTTTGGTCCGTTACTTTGACGAGGCGCGCAATGACCTTGGCCGAGCGTCAGAAAATCCGCCAGGAAAACACCAACCGACTGAGTATCGGCAGCGAATTCTACTGCCGGCCGCGGCGTCGACGCTTGACGATGGGCACGTGCTTGGACGACTACATGAACGCCAACGCTTTTGCGCTCAAACGCAGCGCGTGCTGGCGTTGCCCCCAGGGCTGCACCAACCGCAACCGCTATTCAGAAGGGCTGTAGGCCCCGGGGGATGGGCTGAAATCCTGTGGCGGCTAGCGGGCGTACGTCAGGTCGCGGCGGCTGATCCACAGCAGCGTCAGCGCCACGAACCCCAGACCCGCCGCGCCGGGCCCCGCAAAGTCCAGCAGCCCGGGGACAAAGTGCTCAACCCACTCGGTCTTGGTCACCAAGTCGCCAAAATCGTCCTTGATCTGGCTCGTCACGGCGACTTTGTCTAGCGTGAACCAGTTCAGGCCGCTGGCCGCCCACCACACCAGCAGATCCAGGGCGCCGGCTACAGCCAGCAGAGCGACAGTGATCTTCATGCGGACCTCGCGGCAAGAATGCCTATAGAGAGAGCTTATTTGCCGGCGGCGTAGAGGGTGCAGTCGACCTCGACTTCGGGCGAAATCTTGGTGCCGATGATGTCGCCCTTGCCCTTGACGCCGTGGTCCTTGAGCGAGACCTTGAATTTGGTCGTCACTTTCAGGGCGTTCTTGTCGGCGGCATAGGCGATGTCGACCGGGATGCTCTTGTCGATGGCCTTGCCGTTCATCGTGAAGCGGCCGACCGCCTTGCCGCTGGCGCGGTTGCCTTCGACTTTGCCGATCTCAAACTTGCTGATCTCAAAGGAGATGGTCGGGTTGGCTGCGGCGTTGAGCCACTCGGGGCCTTGCATGTGCTTGTCGCGCATGTCGTTGCCGGTCTTCATCCGCGCTACCGCGACCGTGATCTTGGCGCTGGTGCTGGCCGGATTGGCGGCATCGGCGACGCTGATCTCGCCCGTCACGCCGTCGGCCGTGCCCGGGACCTTCTCCATCGGCGCATCAGACAGGAACTTGAACTGGGTCTTGGCGCTGTCCACGCTGAAGCTGAGGGCGCCGGTCTTGCCCGCAAAGGGAGAATTGGCCAAAGCGGGGGAGGCGACGGACAAGATCGCAGCGACGGAAGCGGCAAAAGGGGCAAAGCGCATGAAGGACTCCTGATTTGCTGGGGTAAAGGGGCGACTAAAGCCAGAGGTGAAATTGGAGGGTGTACTGGGCCAGTAGATAGTCTTTGGTGTCTAACCAACGATACTCAGGACGCAATTCAAAGTTCGGCAGGGGCATCCACTGCACGCCGGCGACGTAACTGGTGGCCTCGCCGTCGCTCTGACCCGGCTCGCTGGAGCGGCTCTGTTCCCACCGCGCTTCTAGCACCAACCAGTCTTTGAGCGGGTGGCTGAGCTGCACCAGCGTCGACAGGATCTGCCGATCGCCGCGGCTCTTGCTGTAGATCACCTCGCCCACGAGGCTGCCGAGCGAGCCCTTGCCCAGCCCGGCGTGGCCGCCAAAGGTAGAGACACCGTCCGCCACCAGCGCCGAGGCGCCGACCCAGCTGTTGAGGCCCCAGTCGAGCACCTGCGGCCACAGGGTCAGGCGGCCGGAGAACACCGCTTGATCCTTGGCGATGGCCTTGTCTGCCAGGCTCAGGTTGCGGCCCCAAAGCGCCGCCGCGTCCAAAGAGAGCCAGTGCAGCGGCTCCCAGTTCATTTCGGCGCCCGGATCGGCGTAGGCGGGCGGCATCAGCGGTTGACCCAAGGCCTTGGGATGGCGGCGCAAAAGCAGGGTGTGATCGTCGTGGCGGATGCCAAAACTCGGCTGAATCATGCCCACGCGCACGGACGGCAAGGTGGGCGCGGGCTTGAACTGCAGCCAGCCATCCGCCGGCGACTGACCGGAATAACTGCGGTAAAACCATAGAGGATTCATCGAAGCAGTGGCGCTCAGCCAGTCGGTGATCTTCCAGGCCAGCGCGGGTGAGAACTGCATGGGGATGGCGATGCGCGACGGTTCGACGATCTGGCCGTC
>JBIKTV010000042.1:0-21770 GCA_044347905.1 Myxococcota bacterium | reverse complement strand
GGTGGGATTCATCGTCCGCGACAAGGACCGAGACCGCGCGCCCCTGCCGGAGGCCATGCTGGACCTCTTGATTGTCGGCGCTGGCCCCGCAGGATTGGCTGCATCGCTGGCGGCTCAGGAGAAAGGGCTTAATTACCAAACGTTGGAACAGGAGCCTGACATCGGCGGCGCCGTGCGCCATTACCCGCGGCGCAAGCTGGTCATGACCTCGCCCATGCACATGCCCCTGCACGGCAATGCCCGGTTCTTTAACGTGTTTAAGGAAGAGTTGGTCGAGTTCTTTGGCCAACTGCGCGACACCCACAAGCCCAACATCGCCTTTGGCGTGGCGGTCGAAGCCCTGGGGCCAGACGCCTCCGGGGTGGGCTTCTTGATTCAGTCCAAGTCCCAGCAGTCCAAGTCCCAACAGTGGCGCGCGCGGCGGGTGCTGCTCTGTCTGGGCCGCCGCGGTACGCCCATGCGCGCCGAGGTTCCAGGGGAAGACCTGCCCCATGTCTGTTATAACCTTCAGGATCCTGAGCAAATGCGCGATCGCCACGTCTGCGTGGTCGGCGGCGGCGACTCGGCGCTAGAGGCGGCCATCGCCTGTGCCGACGCCGGCGCCCGATCGGTGCACGTCATCCACCGCCGCGACACCTTTGACCGCGCCAAGGCCCGCAACCGCGAGCTTCTGCAGCAACGCGTCGACAGCGGGCGCATCACCTTGCACTTGAACACCGGGCTGCGGGCGATTGCCGAGACGTCGGTGTCCCTCAAGAACGCAGAGGAATTCGCTGTGGACGACGTCATCGTGTCGATCGGCGGCTCTCTGCCCACTGCCCTGCTCAAGGCGGCTGGCATCCAAACGCGGACGCATTTTGGCCGGCCTGTGTAGGCGATCCGTGGAAATGGCGGAATCACCTCCGGCGCTGCGGTGAGTCGGCCCCTAAGGCCGCGAACCTGCAACCCACCCAGCAGGCAAATGCGATCGGGGAGAATCGACTAGATTTTTCATGGGCCCTAAGGCGCCTTGGGTGGCATCGGCATGTAGCTGAACATGCGCGGCATGGCTAGGCGAAGCTCGCGAAATTTGACGACCTTGTCCGCCTTGGTGCCGCCCTTGGTAATGTCGACTACCAGCATGCCGTCTTGGTAGGCCACCACCCGCTGCCACTCGCGCTTGCCAAAGGCGTCGATCGCCAGCCAGGTGTTGGCCCCAGAGCCGGTGACCGCGACCTTGACCGGCAGCGGAAACTGAAAATTGCTATGGCGGAGCTGGGCTTTAGCCGGGTCCTGGCACAGGTCGCCGATCGAGAAGTGCAGCTCCCCGCCATCCGAGTGGTAGCGCAACAGGTCGATCTGGCAGGCCTTCTCCTCCAGGTAGCCGACATTGAACTTGGCCTCAGGGTACGACCACGCGCCGATGGCCACCCAATCCTTGGATCGCAGATCGCCCGCCAGCGCACCATCGACCTTGCCCGGCTTGAGCGCCAACAGCGACTTTTCGCTCAGCTTGCCGCGCGTGCGCACCTCCTGGGCCTGGCGAGATAGCCCCGCGACATCCGGCTGGGGATCCACCGCCACTTGAGCCGCGGCCCACAGCGGCGCAAGAACGCCCAAGAGCGCACTGCCAAGACCGGTCATCCAAACTGCCTTTCTGGTCATCGCTTCCACCCATTGGCCGAGCAAATTTGCCCCGCCCAGCCAAAGACGCTTGCCGAGCGCGGCGATTCACGCTATGCCGGTCTGGGGTGGGAGTCAAACAGTTGGGGGCACACATGGGCAACACACGGGCGGCGCTGCGGCGCTGCGGCGGATCCGCGACCTGGCTGGCTTGGCTGGCCCTAGTGGCTGTCGCCGCGGGCTGCTCAGACGACCAAGCGCCGGTCAGCACCGCGGCAGATGCGGCCGATACCGCGGCGGGTCACGACGACGCCCAGAGCGATGCCCAGGGTGACACGTCACCACCCGCGAAACAGCTCAGCTTTTGCTCACCAGCGGGCAAATCCGCGGTCCGCCAGCTCAAGGCAGGGGAGGCTCTGCAAGGCCCCGCCGCCCTGGGTGCGGAGGGCGACTGGGTGCTCGCCAACGATCGCGCGGCCTTTGTGGTTCAAAAGCCCGGCGGCAAAAATAGCTATTACTATTACGGTGGTCTGCCGATTGACGCTGCGCCGCTTCGCCGCGAGGGGGCTGGCTGCGTGCAGGCGGGTCCAGAGACCTTCGGTGAGCTGGCCTTGGCGGTTGGCACGCTCAACCCAGCGGATTTTCCCCAGTCGGTCCTGCGGGGCTTTGCCGGCGAGAGCGCAGAGATTGTCGCCGATGGCAGCGACGGCCAAGCGGCGGTGCTGCGCATCTGGGGCTCAGACCAGATCTTCTGGCTCGTGGAAATGGAACTGATCCTGCGGGCCCACGCTGCAGGGGGTCTGCGGCCGCGCTCCCAGCCGCTGGGGCTCAAGATGGCCCTGGACTACGTTCTGCAACCAGGCGCTGCGGCTGTAGAAATGCGCCTGCACCTGTATAACCAGAATGCCGAGGCCCAAGGCGTGGTGGCCGGCGCGGCGGTGTTTCCGGACGACTCGACCCTGCCGCAAGTGTACTTTGCCAACAAACTGGACCTGAGCGGGCTGGGCCTGCAAGCCGGCGTGCCGTGGTTTGCCGCGCTGGGTCCGTCGTCTTGGGCGCTTGCGGCGCAGGCAGAGAACCTGGCGCGGATCAACCTCTCCGGCGTGGACGCGCTCATCGACATTGGCCAGCTGGGCGAGCCGGTCGAGATGGCGCCCAAGGGCCAGGCGGGCGAAGAAGCCCAGCGTTCATGGTGGCTTGCGGTAGCCCCGGGCGGCACGGACGCGGCCCTAGCGGCCCTGCAAGAGCAGCTGCCCAAAGCCAGTCAAGCGGCGATGACCCAGGTCTCCGGCGAGGTGGTGGAGCAGGCCGCGGCCCTGCCCGTCAGCGGCGCGGTGGCAGTCCTGCAGCGGCAAAACAAGCTCGGTTGGCAGGATCTGTTGTCGACCGCTGTGCAAGGCGGGGCGTTTACCTTGCAGGTGCCCACAGCGGCGGACGGCGCCGCCCAGCGCATCGAGATCCGCAAAGCAGGATGGCCGACCCCGCCGCCCATCGCCCTGCCCGCTCCGGGGCCGATCAAGGTGGCCATGGCCTCCCCCGGGCGCGTGGCCTATCAGGTCGCCGACACCGGTGGAAAACCCATGCCCGCCAAGGTGTTTTTCTACCAGCAGGGCGAGTTGGTGCGCCGCGAGTACACCGCCACCGGCAGCGGCGACCTGGAATTGCCGGCCGGCAACTACGACGTGACGGTGGCGCGCGGCTACGAATACGCTTTGTTTGAGGGCAATTTGGCCATCACCGCCCAGGCGTCGACCAGCCTCTCCGTCCAGCTCGCGCCAGTCGTCGATTCCTCCGGTTATCTCAGCCTGGACGGCCATGTCCACGCAGGCCCTAGCCCGGACAGCACGGTGCCGATGGCGATGCGCTTTGTCACCGCTGCCGCCGAAGGCCTTGAAGTGGTCATGCACACAGACCATGAAATCATTACCGATCCCCTGCCTGAGCTGCTGGCGAGCGGGGTGCAGGCTTGGGTCGCTTCCGTGCCGGGCGAAGAGCTGACCGCCTCTAGTCCTGAGCACATCAACCTCTGGGGCACGCCGGCGGATCCGAGCCATGTCCGCGGCAACCCCGTCTCGTGGTACAATAAAGATCTCGCACAGTTGTATGCCGACGGCCGCAAGCGCGGCGCCCAAGTGGTGACCCTCAACCACCCGCGCCAAGCCGGGGCCTGCGGCTATCTCTGCCAAGTCGACTGGGACCGCGTGGCCGGTGCGCCAAAGCTGAGCGATCCCGAAGCGATCGGACTGCCCAAGGGCGCAACGCTCTGGAGCTGGGATTTTGACGCGGTCGAGCTGATGAACGGCCTGGGCAACCCCTTTGCCGCCGGTGTCGACGCCAAACGCAACGGCATCTTTGACGATTGGATGAGCTTTCTCAACCACGGCCACCGCATCGCCGGCATCGGCGTGACCGACGTCCACGACTACAACGGCGTCGGCACCCCGCGCACCTACTTTGCCGCCCCCACGGACAAGCCGAGCGAATTCAAAATGGCGATGGCCAAGGAGGCGATCAAATCCGGCAAAATCCTAGTCTCTGCGGGGGCTTTTGCCAGGATCACCCTGCTTGGCAAAGGCCTGGGCGACACGGTCTCTCTCCCCGGCGGCAAGGGCGAGCTGCAGGTGGAGATTCAGGGCATGGCGGCCATCGACGTAGAAAGAATCATGGTGTTGGCCAATTGCGACGAGGTGGCTTCCGTCATGGCCAGCGCCCCGGGCGGAACGACCAAGTTCAAAGGCTCGATTCCCTTGACCCTTGCCAAGGATGCCCACCTCGTCGTCGTGGCGTTTGGCAAGAACCCGCTGCCGCGCAGCTTTGACCCGGCCGACGCCAAGCGCGTGCCGCGGCTCATCACCAACCCGATTTACGTCGATGTCGACGGCGACGGCCAGTGGACCGCCCCCGGCGGCAAGAGCTGCAGCTACAGCGTTGGACCCTGACCGGGCCGCTGCCGGCTCACGACACCGACCTGCCGCCAGCCGCATTGGCGAAAAATCGCTTGGCTGGCGCGGTTGTACGGCAGGATCTCGGCGGTCATGACCAGCGCCAGCTCTGCGCCTTGAATTTGCCGAAGCCGTGCCCCCAGCGCGTGAATCAGCGACCGGCCGATGCCGCGGCGGCGGGCATCCGGAAAGACAAACACATCGTGCACCAGCCACTGCCCCTGCGCCTGCTGCGTCGCCAGCGCCAGCCCTGTCAGCTGCGCCGCATCTAGGGCACCAACGGCCACGACCTGCCCGGGCCGGGCGCGCAGCTGCTGCACCAACCCATCGATCCCGCGCTTGAACGGCCGCAAATCCTGAGCGATCGCCTGGACATCTGCCGCTTCCATGGGCGCCGTCTGCGGCGGATAATCCACCTGGGGCTCAAGAGGCGGACCTTGCCAAATCTGCAGCGTCTCGCGGTCGTTTGGCCTGCGCCGCGCAAACCCGTGGGCCCAGAGACCTGCCCACCCATACGCTTGGGCCAGGGCGACCACCCGCAGCGGCCGCAGGGCCCACAGCTGCCGCACAGCGCGGTCCCCCAGGCCCAGCCCCCACAGCCGCTTCCGCTTCATCGCTCCTCCTGTGTAGCCCTAACGATGGGTGAGGATCCAAAAAGGGGGTCCAGGGCTCGCCGCGGCGCTGCCTGCCATGGAAGGGCGACTTTGCCCAATTTGACAAGGCCAAACGGGGGACATCGTGCAGGGCCGGAGCGCTTGCGGCCCACCTAGCAGGGGCGCGGGGCCAGGCTTTCCGGGGTCATTCTATGGACCCCGGAATTGGAACCGCGCCCCCTGGCGCTGGCCGCGCTTGACAGGGAGCGCGGGGACGCGATGCTGCCGCCCTGGCCGCACCGGCCCGGGGATGTCTCTGTGACCAAGCTGCTGCCGACTGCCGCCGCCTTCGCCTTTCTGACCTTTGCCAGCGTCAGTGCTCAGCCGTGCCTGGCCGTGGAGCCACCGCCGCCGCCCAGCCTGCCGCTTGAGCCCGGTCTGCGCAAGCTCGAGCGCAGCGATCTGGGCACCACGCTCGCGCTGCACCTGCAGAATAATCCATTCCCGTGCCCCGGCTTCCCTTGGATGGACCCCACGACGCTGCTGTTTGTGCCCAAGACCTACCGCCCGGGGGCAAAGCTGGAGCTGCTGGTCCATTTCCACGGCCACGACGGCCAGGCCGAGCGCAAGATGCGCGAACACCAGCTGCGCGAGCAGGTCTTGGCCTCTGGGCGCAATGTCCTGCTGGCAGTGGTCCAAGGTCCGCTGAACGCAGGCGATTCTAGCGGCGGCAAGCTCGAAGCGCCCCAGGGATTTGCCAAATACCGCCAGGAGTTGCTGGAGATCCTCCGCTCGGCAAAGGTGCGAAAGGCCCTGGGGTCCCAAGCCCCTTCCGCCAAGGCAACCTGGCACAGGATCGCCCTGTCCGCCCATTCCGGCGGCTACCGGGCAGTGGCGTACATCTTGGACCAGGGCGGGGCTGAGATTGCCGAAGTCTACCTGTGGGACGCGCTCTACGGCGAGGTCCCGCGGTTTCGCCGCTGGCTGGCCGGGGCGCCGGAGCGGGTGCTGCGATCCTGGTACACCGGTGGGGCGCCGCAAAAGCTCAACCAAATCCTGGTGCAGCGCTTGGCAGAGGATCGCTCGCCCGTGCGGCAAGAAGACCCGGAAGGCGGGCTGACCGCTCAGGAATTCTGCGCAGCGCGGCGGCTGTTCATCCGCACGGCGGTCAAGCACGGCGAAGTGCCGTGGCGCCACAACACCCTGCGCGACGCGCTGATCTGCAGCGATTTTAGCAGGATCCCCGGACTGCCCAAGGTGGTGTTGGGGCCAGCGCACGGCTCCCGACCGCTTGGCGTGCGCCCACCCGCCAGCCTATAGGCCAAAGTACGCGCGAGATACCGCTTCCAGGCCCTCCGGCGGATAACCGCGCGGCCCCTGGTACTTCATGCCGTTGACATACACCGACGGCGTGCCGCTGACGCCGGCTTTGCCGCCTTCCTGGGTGTCGCGCGAGATCACGTTCTTGCCCACGCCGGCTTCCAGATCCTTATTGAACTTGGCCATATCCAGGCCCGCCTGCTCGGCGTACTTCTTGAGGCTGTCCATGTCCAGGGCGCTCTGGTTGTTGAACAGAATGTCGTGGTAGGCCCAGAACTTGTCCTGACCCTGCTGTAGCGCCGCCATGGAGGCCTCAGAGGCGATCTGCGCCTTGTCGTGGATATCGAGGGGCATGTGCTTGAACACAACCGCGACATCATTGGGGAAGCGCTTCTGAAACTCCTTGACGTTGGGGCCGACCTTGGCGCAGAACGGGCACTGGAAATCCTCAAACACCGCCACCTGAATCTTGGCGTCGGCCTTGCCCAGGATCGGGCTGCCCTGCAGGTCAAAGCTCTGCTTGGGCCCGGCCATCTGCTCAAAAGTCTTGCCGCCCTTGATCAATTCGGCGTACAGGGCGTTGCCGCTCTTGCCGGTGGCCTTGGCCTGCTCTTCCGCCTTTTTGATCTGCTCTTCAATGATGGGCTTGAGGCGATCGTAGGTCTTGGGGGTCGACAGCCGCACGCCGTTGACCATCACGTTGGGATAGGTATTGGCCGCGACCTCAGACGCCAGGAGCGAGTCGCGATAGACCTGCGTCAGGTACTTGTGGCTGTCCGCCTCGGCCTTGGCTTTGGCCCAGTTCACGCCCACTTCCTTGGCGGCGCTCTCAATCGACGAAGGCGAGATCGACGCCGACTTCATGAGCTTGTCAAACAGCGGCCAGAATTTGCCCTGGGCATTGGCCGCCGCAGCGATCTCCGCGGCAAAGATCGCGTCCGGGTGCGGCGCGGGGATGACCTTGTGCTTGTAGCGGATCTGCACCTTGTCGCCAAAATCCTTCTTGATGCTGTCAACCGCAGAGGCGAAGTCCACGGACTCCTGATTGCCAAAGCTGCTGAACAACACCACTTTTACGTTGACGCTGTCCGCGCCGATCTTGGCGTCGTCGTCCGCGAGGGTGGCCTTCCACACCTGGTTGGGGTCCACAGGGGCGCTCGGCGGGGCGCTGGGGGCGCTGGGCGTCGGGCTGGGACTCGGCGACGGGGCCGGTGAAGGCGCAGAGGTCGGCGCGGCGGTCGGCTCCGGTGTCGCAGCGGCCACGGCTTGCGGCGCAGCTGCCACCGGGGCGGCCGCAGGGGCTGAACTGCCTTTGCTGGTCGTGCGGCCGGCAAGATAGCCGCCGATAAAGACGGCGAGCAACACCAGGATGATATTCTCTTTCTTCATGGCTCCCTCAGGTACGGGGTCGTTGGTGGGGACGCGGGGTTCGGTGTTGGCACCCAGGCGGGCCACGGCCATCCGCAAAGCGCCCTTGGCGAACTCAAGGTGCGGCGGCAAAAGATAGGGCGAATCTCGCGCTGCGCAAGGGGCCTAGGAGCATTGGTTCGCGGGTGCTACCCTGCGGAACGCGGCAGTGGACCGCGTATAGGCTCCAGAATTGGCCCAGCAGCGCCAGCCCTCCCGCGCCAAAGATCAGCGCCGCGGCCACAACGCCTCGGGTCGCCCGGCGATTCCCCAAGACCAGACCGCCCAGCTGATGCGCGATGAGGTCGGCACCTTGCGGCGTCGCGCGCCGATCGAAGTGGCCTTGTGCTACCCCAATACGTACCGGGTGGCCGCGTCGTCGCTGGGCCTGCAGCTGGTCTACCGCGCGATGAACCAAGACGAACGGCTGGCGTGCCACCGCGCAGTGCTGCCGGACGTCGCCGCCGAAGGCATGACGCCGCCGCCCGTCAAGACCCTGGAATTCTCTAAGCCGCTGGCCGATTACGACGCGATCCTCGTGTCGATCGCCTATGAGCTCGACCTCGCCAACTTGGCAATGATGTTTGAGGCTTCGGGCATCGCCGCGTTGACCGCCGATCGAACGCACAGCGATCCCGTGGTGATCGCCGGTGGCCCGCTGACGACGTCGAACGTGCTGCCGCTTGGGCCTTTGTGCGACGTGGTGGTGATGGGCGAGGCCGAGCTGGTGCTGCCGCAGATTCGCGAGTGGCTGGCCAGCGGGGTGACCCCTACGGAACTCCGCAGATTGGCTGCAGAAGTCAAGGGCCTGTGGGTGCCATCGATCCACGGCGACGCGGTGCCGGACCTGCTGAGCTGCGGCCCGGAGCAGCTGCCGGCCTTGGGCCAGTGGCGCAGCCCCCACGCTGAGCTTGCGGACATGATGCTGATGGAGGCGAGCCGCGGCTGCCCGCGCTACTGCAAGTTCTGCGTGGTGCGCGCCCCCCAAGCACCCATGCGCGAACCGGAATTGGATCGGGTGATCGCCGCGATGGATCTGCCGCAATACCGCGATGCCCCGCGCATTGGCCTTGTGGGCGCCGCCGTCAGCGACTGGGCACCGATCAAGGGCGCGCTCCGGGCGGCGATCGACCGCGGCAAGCAGATCGGCATCAGCAGCCTGCGCGCCGATCGCCTGGATGAAGACGATGAATTCTGTGACCTTTTGTTTCAGGCGGGCTACCGCACCATGACGGTGGCCTCGGACGCGCCGAGTCAGCGGCTGCGCGGCAAGCTCGCCAAGGGCATCCGCGAGCGGCACCTCTGGGGCGCGGCGCAGCAGGCCCGGCGCGTGGGCATGCGCAGCTTT
Organism: Myxococcota bacterium; assembly: GCA_044347905.1. Taxonomy (GTDB): domain Bacteria; phylum Myxococcota_A; class UBA9042; order UBA9042; family UBA9042; genus SXRM01. The sequence continues at coordinate 12,558 of JBIKTV010000042.1, read as the reverse complement.
AAGATGTACGTGATCGTCGGCCTTCCCGATGAAAACGATGACGATCTCGACGAGCTGATCGATTTTGGCAAGCGCCTCTCCACGCTGAATCGCACGGCGCTCACCCTGTCGCCGTTTGTGCCCAAGCTGCACACGCCAATGGTCGAAGCGCCGTTTGAACCTGAGCCCAGCCAGACCAAGAAATTGCGCAAGATTCAAGCGGCATTGGCCGATCGCGTTGAGGTCCGCTTTGATTCCCCCAAGTGGGCGTGGCTGGAGTACCGCTTGAGCCACGGCGGCATGGACGCGGCCCACGCGGTGGTACAGGCGGCGCGGGCAGGTGGCGGTTTTGCCGCATGGCGCAAGGCTTTTGCCGATCTGGATGCCGCCGATCCCACGGCAGAACACGCTGCGCTGGCGGCTGCCCGGCGCCACGGGCTGTGGGCAGTGGCCGGAGCGAGGTGAGCGATGCCCACGGTCCGAACCCTGAGGCGCTGGCGCACAAACGCCGGTCTGGGACCACAGCTGACCGTCGTCTTTGACCCCTGCTACCGCTTGGCGCTGACCACTCTTCACGCCCGCACCGGCTTTGACCCGCGCCGCGCCGAGCTGGTGATCTGGTGGCTGTTGGCCCAGGGCTGGATCGCAGAGAAAGCGGTGCGCAAGCCGTTGCGCTGCAGCTATGACCAACTGGGGAGGGTCCACAGCCAGCGCTGGCTGGAAGCGCTCTCTCAGCCAGAGACCCTTGCGCAGATCATGGGCGCCGATGCCTGGGACGTCGACGTCGACGCGATCCTGGAGACCCTGCGCACCGCGGTGGGCGGGACGATGCTCGCCGCGCGGCTGGCCCAGAGCGAACGCCGCCCCGTGCTGAATCTTTTTGGCGGCCTGCACCACGCCTTTCCGGACAACGGCGGCGGCATGTGCCCGGTCAATGACATTGCCGTGACAGTCGCCCAGCTGCGCTCGGAAGGATGGCGCGGCCGGGTGTGTGTCATCGACTTGGACGCCCATCCGCCCGACGGCACCCGCGCCAGCTTGCTGGGCATCGGCGAAAATCTGGGGCAAGGCGACGGATCAACTGCCTGGATCGGCTCGCTTTCTGGCTCCGATTGGGGCGCCTTGACGGACATCGACGAAACGGTGCTGGCCGAACGCTGCGGCGACGCCCTGTACCTCCAGGCACTGGACGCGCTGCTTAGCCGCATGCCGCTTGGCGATTTGGCCTTTGTCGTCGCCGGCGGCGATGTGCTCCAGGGCGATCCGGTGGGCCGGCTGGGCCTAACTTTGGCCGGCATTCGTCAACGAGATCGCAAGGTTGCCAAAGCCCTGGGTCGCACCCCTTCCGTGTGGTTGCCGGCTGGCGGCTATTCTGCGGATGCCTGGCGAATTCTGGCCGGCACTGCGCTAGAACTGCTTGGCAGTAGCCAGGAAATTCCCGCCGACGCCGATCCTCTGGCCGACCACTTTCGCTGGGTGTCGCGCTCCCTGCGTCCAGAAGAGTTGGGCGATTGGAGCCTTGACGGCGCTGAAATTGAAGCCGAACTGGGTGGTCGCCCTGCCCTTCGCCCGCGCCTGCTGGGGTTCTATACCGCGACGGGGCTGGAATTTGCCCTGTACCGCCTTGAATTGCTGCGGCAGATCGAGCGCTTGGGCTACCACGACCTGAGGGTCGAGATCTCCAAAGCCGATCCGGGCGACCGCCTGCGCATCACCGGGCGCTTTGGCACCGATCTCACCGACCACCACTTGGTCGAGGTCGTGCTCGAACGCCTGCGCGAACCCGGCGGCGAAGTGCTGTTTGTCCACTGGTTAGAGCTGCGCCACCCGCGCGGCGCCTGGGCCCAAGGGCGGCCCCCTCTGCCCGGGCAATCGGCCCCCGGCCTGGGATTAGCCCGCGAGTGCGGCGAGTTACTCGTGCGGATCGCCGAGCGCTTGGGCCTAACCGCGGTGATGATGAGGCCCGCGTGGTTCCATGTGGCCTACACGGCGCGGTATCGCCTGCGCTTTGTGCAAGACGGCGTGCAGGGTCGCTTTGAGGCGCTGGTGCGCGACCTGCAGGCCTGCGCGGAATTGCAGCGTACGCCCGGTGGCTTCCAGCTCGCCGCCGCCTCGCGGGCCATCGCCGAGGGCCGGGTCATGATGCAGCGCGACGGGCTCCCCGCTGAGCCCTACGTCTGGCAGACCGAAGAGATGCGCGCGCGGGTGCCGCCCCAGCCCCTGCCGCCAGCCGTGGGCGAAGAGCGCGAGCACGTGCGCTTCTGGCTGCGCGAAAATCCGCCTTTCCAAGAGACACTTCTTTAGGCATTTCAAACGGTTCTCCTAGGGGTCACCCCCTAACTTCAGCCCTCGCCAGGAGCCGCCATGTCCGCGCCCGCTGCCCCGCCGCCCCGCCCAATTGCCCCCGGCGCAGTCCCACCCGGCAAGCCGGAGCCGCCCGTCGCAGAGATGATCGTGCGCTGGGCCGCGGTGGGCTGTCTGACCACGCTGATCGTTCTGGCGGTCGGCTTTGTGGCGCTGCTGGTGGTGGCCGGCAGGGGCATTTTCGGGTAGCCTCGCAGCCGGCTTGGGTAGGCTGGATGTGAAAGTACAGGCATGGACCCGCTTGAGTTTTTCGACTCTCAAGACCGTGGAGCGGGGGTTCCTTCCCATCCTATCGGTGCGACAAATCCACGGATCCGGAGGCACAAATGGCGATCGATCTGGCGGCGCAACAGGTGATAGCGACGGTCCTGGACGGCAAGGCGATGGCCGGGCTGCTCAAGGCAGAAACGGCTCGCGATATGGCAGCTTTGCGGACCTTAGGCGTGCAGCCGGGCTTGGCAGTGGCCCTAGTGGGCGAAGACCCGGCGTCCAACGTCTACGTCACCAGCAAGGTCAAAGCCTGCTCCGACCTGGGGATTCGCTCGACCATGGAGCACCTGCCCGCCTCGACCACCCAGGCCGAGCTGCTGGCCCTGGTGGCGCGCTGGAATGCCGACCCGGAGATCGACGGTATCTTGGTGCAACTCCCTTTGCCCAAAGGGATTGACGTCAACGCCGTGGTCGACGCGGTCCACCCCAGCAAAGACGTCGACGGCTTTCACCCGCACAACCTGGGGCTGTTGGTCTCTGGCCGCCCCGGGCTGGTGGCGTGCACTCCGGCCGGCATCATGAAAATGCTGACGATTTACGGCAACAGCACCGGCTGGACCCCGGCCGGCAAGCGCGCCGTGGTGCTGGGCCGCTCCATCACCGTGGGCAAGCCCATGGCCGCGCTGCTGACCAACGCCCACGCGACCGTAACCGTTTGCCATTCGCGCACTCCCGACCTCGCTGGCCGGGTCGCCGAAGCCGATCTGGTGATTGCCGCCGTCGGCTCGCCCAAGTTGGTGCAGGGCGGCTGGATCAAGCGCGGGGCGGTGGTCGTCGATGTGGGCATCCACCGCGGCGCAGACGGAAAGCTGTGCGGGGACGTGGACTTTGACAGCGCCCGCCTGGTCGCCGCGGCCCTGAGCCCTGTGCCCGGCGGTGTGGGGCCCATGACCATCGCCCAGCTGATGCGCAACACCGTCAACGCGTGCATCGCCCGCCGCGGCCTGACCTTGCCCGCAACGACCTGAGGGCCCAGCCGTTGGCCAAGGCGTCGCCTGAGAGTGACCCCCCTGTGACCCGCGGCGATTGACAAGGTCGCCAAAGACTGCGACACCCAATTGCGACCAGCCCCGCGCGCTGAGGCGGGCTGAGACGAGGAGAAGCCATGAGCCTGCTGCAGAGAACCCCGTTGTATGATGCCCACTTGAAGCTGGGCGGCCAGATGGTCGCTTACGCCGGGTGGGAGATGCCTGTGCAGTACGCCGGCAAGGGCTTGGTCGTCGAGCACGAAGCGACGCGTGCGACCGTGGGCCTCTTCGATGTCAGCCACATGGGCGAGATTCTGGTGGAAGGCCCGGGGGCGCTTGAAGAAGTCAACCGGCTCGTCTCCAATGATGTCAGCAAGCTAGAAGATGGCGACGCCTGCTACAACGTCCTTTGCCACGAAAACGGCAACGCGGTGGACGACCTCTACGTCTATCGCCTGGGGCCAGAGCGCTTTTTCTTGGTGGTCAACGCCGCCAATACGGACAAGGACTTCGCCCACCTGCAGCGCATGGCCCGCCAGCCAGAGCGCATCACCAATCGCTCTAAGGACTTTGCCCAGATCGCCGTGCAAGGCCCCAACGCCTCCGCGCTTTTGGCCCGCGTTAGCCCTGGCGAGGCAATTGGCCTGCCCCGCAACAAGATCCGCGTCCACGACTTCCACGGCGCCAACCTGCTCGTCGCGACCACCGGGTACACCGGCGAAGCGGGCTTTGAGATCTACTGCCCGCCCGAGCTCGCCGCGCCGCTGTGGAGCCAACTGCTTGAAGCGGGCCAGGATCTCGGCGTGACCCCGGTGGGCCTGGGCGCTCGCGATACCCTGCGCTTGGAGATGGGCTTCCCGCTCTACGGCCACGAAATGGATGACCAAACCAGTGGTTATGAAGCGCGCGTCGGCTGGGCCATCAAGCCCAAGAAGGCCGGCGGCTTTATTGGCGGGGAGGCCTTGCTGCGCCTGCAGGCTGCCGGCCTGCCCAAGAAGCTGGTGGGCCTGGAGCTGCTGGACCGCGGAGTGCCGCGCGCCGATTACCCCGTGCTGCACGACGGCGTCGCCGTGGGCAAGGTCACCTCTGGCACGCATTCGCCCACGGCCAAGAAGCCGATTGCCCTGGCTTTTGTTCCGCCGCACCTGTCAGCCCTGGGCACGGAGCTGGCGATCGACGTCCGCGGCCAGGCCAAGCGCGCCGTCGTCGTGGCGTTCCCGTTTGTCACCCCGGGCTCGAGTTTTCCGCAGTAGTCTGCCGCCCCCTCAAACAGGGGTGACCCAGGCTCATCACAGCGTTCTGCAACTGCTTTTCCTACAGAGGAACCCATGAACATCCCCGCCAATCTCCGCTACACCAATGACCACGAATGGGCCCAGGACAACGGCGACGGCAGCTACACGGTCGGCGTCACTGACTTTGCCCAGGACAGCCTCGGCGGCATCGTCTACGTCGAGCTGGCTGCGGAGGGCACCCGCGTCAGCGCCGGCCAGCGCTTTGGCACCGTGGAGTCGACCAAGTCCGTCAGCGAGCTGTACGCGCCCATCTCAGGCGTCATTGCCGCGCGCAACACGGACCTGGACGCCGCGCCGGACACGGTCAACAGCGATCCGTACGGCGCGTGGATGGTGCGGATTGCTGCTGAATCCTCAGGTGAATTTGAGGCGCTGATGGACGCCTCGGCTTACGCCGCCCATACTGCCGGCTAGATCGCGCAGGACCGCGCGGCGGTGGGGCCCATGGTCTACCCCAAATCGCACCCGATCGTGTTCTATGACGGCGAGTGCGGGATCTGCAACCACACCGTGCAGTTTCTGATCCGCCGCGACCGGGATAAGCGCTTGCGGTACGCGCCGTTGCAGGGCGAGACCGCGCAGGCCGTCCTTGGCGCTGCGGCGGCTCAAAAGCTCGACACGCTCTACTTTTTTGACGGATCCGCCCGCTTTGACCGCTCTACTGCGGCGCTGCGAATCGCCAGCTTTCTGCCGTGGCCCTGGGCGATGGCGAGCTGGGCCAGGATCGTCCCAAGATTTATTAGGGATTTCGCGTATGATGCCCTGGCCAAGCGGCGCATCTCGCTCGGCGGCCAGCACCAGACCTGCGGGCTCTTGAGTGCCGAGCAGCGCGGCTTGTTCCTGCCGTAGAACGCGATATCGCCAGGCTAATTCAGGAAGTAGGCGATGGCCCAAGCGCCGGCGATGTAGCTCGTGCCCTCAACAAAGCCGGCACCCACATTGCGGTCGCGGGCGATTTCTTCTGCAAATGTCGAGTGGTGGAGCAGCAGAAGGTCGCCGAGCCAGCGCAGGGCGTAGAGCAGCACCGCGGAGATGAGCAGGTCGATGCCCACCGAGCTCAGGTCCGCCGCCCAGCCGTGTCCTTCGCCGCGAAGAGACGCCTCAATCACAAGACCCACGGCGAGCTGGATGCCGGCCAAGGGCAGCGCGGCGGCGAGGTTGCGGCGCTTGAGCTCGGCGACGTCGTCATAGCTGGTGACGCGCTGGTACAACCGGGTCATGGCCACCAGGGCCAGCTGGCCCAGCAGCACCCAGACGATGCGCTCTTGCAGCGTCGATTCGTGGCCCAGAGCGGCGCGCACCACCAGCGCGGTGGCCATGACCCCGGCGGCGCGGGCCACCGCCACAGCGGCGTTGCCGTGGCGATTCACCTGGTCGTCCAGATCGATGCCCGGCAGGATCCAGGCGGCGGTCGCGCGCTCGGCCAAGGTCAGCGCGGTGAGCACAAGGCCTGCGGTAATGGCAAAATCGGCGGCCTGCTCGTACCACGCCTCGGCGGCGACGACGATCGACCCCAGCAGTCCGATGACCATGGCCAGGACAAAAGTCGACTGCTCGATGGCCACCGCGGTGTTGTCTTCCAGCGCCAGCGCGGCCGACAGCTTGTGGCCTTTGCGCGACGCCAGCAGATCGCGGCTCAGTTTGGCGATAGCCACGGCGCCGACCGAGCCGGCAAAGTAAGCAGCGGACGTGAGCACGTGGGCGACGTCGAATTCCATAGGTTCCTCCCAGAGGCCAGGGAGTGTAGCACGGTTGTGCCCGCGCGGCATAGGCGAGTTGAGTTGCCGGCAGTGGTCGAGCAAACCCTGGTAACCGCGTGGGAATTCCGCAACTCTCCGCAGGTTGAACGGGGGGCGATGGACAGCGGGGCCTTTCGGCGCGACCATGCGCGGATGGAGGTGCGCATGAAGCAGCTGTGGTCGGGTCTGGCAGGGTGGGCAATCGCCGCGGCGGCTTTGGGGGCGTGCAGCGCTCCGCCTCAGGTGGCCCAAGAGCCGCAAAAAGCCCCGGCGCAGGTGGCGTATCCGCCCAGCAAGACCGTAGACCAGGTGGATCAGTACCACGGCATCTCGGTTACCGATCCCTACCGCTGGCTTGAGCAGGACGGCCCGGAGACCCAGGCGTGGATCGCCGCGCAGAATCAGCTGACCCGCAGCTTTCTGGACAGCGCGCCGCAGCGAAGCGCCATTCGCAAACGCCTTGAAACGATTTGGAACTATCCCAAGGTGTCGGCCCCGGTGGTGGAAGGCGGGCGCTATTTTTGGCGGCGCAATGACGGCATGCAGAACCAAGCGGTGCTGTGCTGGTCTGAGAAAGACGGCGGGCCGTGTACCGTGCTGCTGGACCCCAACACCCTCACGGCGGACGGCACCGCGGCGCTGCAGAGCTATTCCGTGACCCGCGACGGCAAGACGCTGGCTTACGCCCTGGCCCAAGCGGGAAGCGACTGGAATCAAGTGCGTTTCATGGAGGTAGGCGGCAAGCCCCTGGCCGACCAGCTCGACTGGGTCAAGTTCAGCGGTCTGACCTGGAGCGCCGACGGCAAAGGCCTGTGGTACAGCCGCTACGACGCGCCCAAGGAAGGCGAAACGCTTACGGGCATCAATAAGTTCCAGAAGCTCTACTACCACAAGCTGGGCAGCGCGCAGAGCGAAGATGTGCTGGTCTATGAGCGCAAAGATCAAGCGGAATGGGGGTTTGGCGCAGAGCTGAGCGACGATGGCCGCTGGCTGGTGGTCTCCGTGCACCGCGGCGCCGACAAGAAGAACGCCGTGCTGGTGCAGGACCTCCAGCAAGGTCGGCAGCGCCTGACAAACGGAATGGTTGAGATTGTCAGCGGTTTTGGCGCCGCTTTTGACTTCGCCGGCAGCAGCGGCGACACGTTGTTCTTTCGTACGGAGCACCAGAGCCCGCGCGGCAAAGTGATGGCGCTAGACGTCAAATTCTGGCAGGCCGCCAAAAATCCTGTGGCTTTACAGAGCGAAGGGCAGGCGCTGCCCCCGGGCTGGCGGGTGGTGGTGGCGGAGGCCGCGGCGTCGCTGCAGTCGGCGTTTCTGGTGGGCGACGGCCTCGCGCTGGTGTACCTGGACAACGCCTCTTCGCAGCTGCAGTTTGCTGACCTACAGGGCAAGCTGAGGCCGCAACCCCAGGTTCCAGAACTGGGTACACTGGCTGGGTTTTCTGGGCACCAGGGCCAAAAGGACCTGTACTTTACCTACACGGGCTTTCTTGCCCCGCCAGAGGTGTACCGCCTGGATTTGAGCAGCGGCAAAAGCGCCAGCTGGTTCAAGGCCCCCGCGGGTTTGGCCAGCTCCGACTATGAAGTCAGCCAACCCAAAGCCAAAAGCAAAGACGGCACCGAAGTTCCGGTGTTCGTCATCCACAAGAAGGGCCTAGCGCGCGACGGCAAAGCACCAGCCTATCTATATGGTTACGGCGGCTTTGGCGTCAACATCACCCCGTTCTACCGGCCCATGTTGCAGGCCTGGCTAGAGGCGGGCGGCGTGGTGGCCATCGCGGTGCTGCGCGGCGGTGGCGAATTTGGCGACGCCTGGCACAAAGGCGGGCAGTTGGGCAATAAACAGAATGTCTTTGATGACTTCTACGCTGCGTCAGAGATGCTTGTGGCCAGCGGTCGCAGTGCCAAGGGCCGCATCGCCATCGCCGGCGGTTCAAACGGCGGCCTGCTGGTGGGCGCGGCGATGATTCAGCACCCCGAGATGTACGGCGCCGCGCTGCCCGACGTGGGCGTGATGGACATGCTGCGGTATCACAAATTCACCATTGGCTACGCCTGGGTGCCGGAGTACGGCTCGTCAGAAGACCCCGCGGCCTTTGCTTGGCTGCGCAAGTACAGCCCCCTGCACACCTTGGTGGCCGGCGCTGGCTATCCGCCCACGATGATCGGCACCGCGGACCACGATGACCGGGTGGTGCCCGCGCATTCCTTCAAGTTCGCCGCAGCGTTACAGGCCGCGCAGGGGGGTGGCTTCCAAGAGGGTGTCAAGGCGCCAGCGCTCATCCGCATCGACACCAAGGCCGGCCACGGCGCTGGCAAGCCGACCGCCAAGCAGATCGACGAAGCGACCGACAAATTGACTTTTCTTTTCAAGACCCTCTCCCTTCCCTCTCCTGAGGCCTGGCGATGAATCCCAAGGAACTGCCTCTGATGATCACCCGGGCGACCGCGCTTCTCTTGACCCTGCTGGCCCTGGTGTCCGTCGCTGCGGCGCAACAGCCGGCCCAGGCCCTGCCATCTGCAATCAGCCCGACCAACAAAGAGCTTGTCCGTCAAGAAGTTCCCGCAGCGTCGGCCGTGCAAGGCCAGGGTAAGCCCATCGACGTGCGCGTGACCACCTGGCTGCTCGACATCTCTGAGGTCGACCTGGAGACCAGCACCTTTCAGCTCGACGCCACGGTGGAATTGCGCTGGCAGGATCCCAGCTTTGCCGTAGGTGACGTGCCGCCGTTTGAGATCATGAACGCCATGGATGTGCGCATGGACCCCTACCCGACCGCACCGGTGGGGCCGTGGCTGGTCAAAAACTGGCGGATCCACGCCAAGATGCGCGCCAATTTCGACCTGCACCACTATCCATTTGATGTCCAAAAGCTGGAGTTGCGCATTGAGCACCCGCTGATGCAATTGGACCAGCTGCGGTATCACTGCGAGACCCGCTACTTCCCCGAAGCAGGGGTGACCCTAGAGAAGCGCCTGGGGCCCGACTTCCATTTGCCCGACTGGGAGTTGCGCAAGGTCAGCAGCGCAGAGACGGTGGTCTCTTATGGCCCCAAGGAGCACTTTTCGCGCTACACGGTGACCGTTGAGGTCCAGCGCGAGCTGCTCCGGGCGCTGATCGCCGAGTTTGCCCCGCTGATGCTGATGGTGCTGCTGTCTTTGGCGGCGAGCCTCATCCCGCCGGACAAGCTCGACGGCAAGCTGCTGCTGACGGTGCTGTCGATCCTGGTGGCCGTAGAACTGCAGGTGGCCTTTCAGGAAAGCGTGCCGCAGCTGGGCTACCTGACGTCGATCGACTGGGCTTACCTCTGCGCGTATGTGTCGATCTCCACTGGGGTGCTCCAGACCATCTTGGAATACCGCCAACACGCGGGCGGTCACGACGATTGGGCCGCCCTGACCCGCTGGCGCGGCACGCTGATCTCCGCTGGGGTGTTCTTTGTGCCGGTGCTGGGTCTGTTGATTTGGCACGGCAGCCACAGCTAGCACTGTACTTTCAATATGCTTTTGCGTCAGGAGGCCCCTTGACCCGCGCAGCCCTTTTTGACCTCGACGGCACGCTCATCGACTCCGTGGCCGACATCGCCGCCGCCGTCAACGCCGCGCTGGCAGAGCACGGCTATCCCACCCACCCGCTGGCGCCGTTCTACGATTTTGTAGGCGAAGGCGTAGAGCACCTGATCACCTGCGCCCTGGCCCCCGCGGCTTTTGACCGCGCGGTGCTGGAGCGGTACCGGCAGATCTACGCCGGCGAAATGATGAAGCGCACGCGGGTTTATCCGGGCTTGGCCCAGGTCCTGAGCGAGCTGCAGAGCCGCGGCTGGAAGCTGGCGGTGCTGTCCAACAAACCCCACCCGGCGACCTGTGCGCTGGTGCCGCACTTCTTCCCCGGCATTGCCTTTGGCGCCGTGGCCGGCCAGAAGCCGGAGGTGCCGCGCAAGCCCGATCCGCAGGCCGCCCTGGAGATCGCCCGGCAGCTGGGGGTCGATCCGGCGGACTGCGCCTTTGTCGGCGACACGTCGATCGATCTCCAGACGGGCCACAACGCCGGCATGCGCTCCATCGGCGTGACGTGGGGCTTTCGGCCCGCAGAGGTCCAGCACGCAGACGCGGTGGTCGACGACGCTTCCGCCCTTCTAGCAGCGCTTTTGGCGATTTGAGCTTGCGCCGACCTGGGGCCGGGCTTACCTTTTGCTCTCCAACCCACCGCTGCCCCGCGAGGCTCCATGTCTGCCCACGCTCCTACCTCGGGTTCCTCTTCCGGATCGTCTTCTGCCCCCGCGACCGGCGCCACGGTCACGCCGCTCAACAGCCGCCGCGAAGAGCCGCTAGCGCAAGTCTCGATGCGCACGACCTTTCAGCAGATGCACAGCCTCAGCCGCAGCGAGCCCGCGCCCACCGTTGCCCAGCGCCGCAGCCATCTGGACAAGCTCGAAGCCGCCATCCGCCGCTATCAGCCGCAGATCATTGAGGCGATCGACGCAGACTTTGGCGGTCGTTCGCGCTATGAGACGGTGATCGCTGATATTTTTCCGCTGATCCTGAGTCTGCAGCACACCCGCAAGCATCTGGCGCGCTGGGCCAAGCCGCGCTCGGCGCCGGTGCACTGGGCCTTTCAGCCCGCGAGCGCTGAAGTGATCCCGCAGCCGCTGGGGGTGGTCGGCATCATTTCGCCGTGGAACTATCCGATTCAGTTGGCTCTTTCTCCGCTCATCTCTGCATTGGCTGCCGGCAACCGCGCGCTCATCAAGCCCTCTGAGCTGACCCCCCGGTCGTCTGCGCTGCTGGCCCAGCTGGTGGCGGAGACCTTTGCCCCAGAGCATGTGGCGGTGATTCAAGGCGGTGTCGACATCGCCGAGGCCTTTGGCCGCCTGGCGTTTGATCACCTGATCTTCACCGGTTCCACGCGAATTGGCGCTTTGGTGATGCGCGCCGCGGCGGACAACCTGACCCCGGTGACCCTGGAGCTGGGCGGCAAGTCGCCGGCTATCGTCCACCCGGACCACCCGCTGGAACACGCCGTTGACCGGATTCTGGCAGGCAAAATGCTCAACGCCGGCCAGACCTGCATTGCCCCGGACTACGTGCTGCTGGGCCGCGGCAAGGCCCGCGAGTTTGTCGAGCACGCCCGCACCATCGTCGCCCGGCGCTACCCCACCTTGCTGGACAACCCGGACTACACCGCCGTGGTCAACGACCGGCAATACCAGCGCCTGACCAGCTGGTTGCAGGACGCTGAGGCCAAGGGCGCCATCCTCCTGCCGCTCAACCCCGCGGACGAAGCGCTGCCGGCCGAGCGCCGCAAGCTGCCTCTGACGCTGGTGCTCAACCCCACAGAAGACATGACGGTGATGCAGGACGAGCTGTTTGGGCCGATCCTGCCGCTGGTCGAAGTCGACAACATCGAGGCGGCGATCCGCTATGTCAACGACCACCCGCGGCCGCTCGCGCTGTACTACTTTGACCGGGACAAATCCCGCGCCCGCGAGCTGCTGGGCCGCACCGTGGCCGGCGATGTGACGGTCAACGACACGATGTTGCACATTGTCCAAGAGGAATTGCCCTTTGGCGGCGTGGGTCCGGCGGGCATGGGCGCGTATCACGGCAAGCGCGGCTTTGACACCTTCAGCCACCTCAAGGGGGTGTTTTGGCAGTCGCGCCTCAATGCCGCTGGACTGATGAGCCCGCCCTACGGCAAGCGGCTGGACCAGCTGCTCAGCGTGCTGATGAGCTGACTTTGCTTATGGATTCTTGACCCCGGCGCCCACCACCTGCAGCTGCAAGGGCTCCTTGGGCGGGCCGGGCTGAGCGGGCATGGGCACTTGCGCGGCGCCCGTCTGGTCCATGTACACATCGCCCAGCAGCTGGTCGTGCATCACCACGCGCAGGGGCTGTTGGTCGGCGGCCGCGGTCCAAGCCGTCACGCTGCGTTGGATGCGGCAAT
>JBIKTV010000279.1:0-7567 GCA_044347905.1 Myxococcota bacterium | reverse complement strand
GCTGTAGAAGGCCCCCAAGTAGACGCGCTGGCCGTCCGCCACGACCACAAACGGCACGCCCTGGGTGCCGACCTGGCCGACGCGGTTGATCAGGGCCTTCTTGCCCATCAGCATGCCCCAGTGGACCCGGTGGTCTTTGGTGTACCAGCCGATGTTGTTCAGGCCCAGCAGCGGCTCGGGATCAAGGGCCAGACTCGCCAGTGATTGCTGCAGCGCGGTCTGGGCGGTGATCTTGGGGTCGGCCAGCAGCTTGACGCTCAGGCGGTCGTGCCAGCCCCAGCGGGCCACGGGAAACTCGCGGGCGTACAGCCGCACGCCGTCCAGCGGCAGGCCCGGGGCGTGGATCTCCGCACAAAGGCTGGCCTTATACGGATCTGCAGAACTGGCCGGGCGGTCGATGCGCACACTGCCCGTCAGCGCCGCCGGCAAGCCCTCGCCCAGCGAAGTGGCGTCGTTGCTCAGGCGCACCTCAAATCCGGCCGGCAGCTTGGCCAGGTCGTGGTCGCCGGCTGGAACCATCCCGCCCATGCCGCGGATCATCACGTCTAGGCGCCCCGTGGGCAGCTCGGCGGCGTGAAAGTTCAGGAGCACGCCCTCGCAGCAATTCATCACCAATTCCGTGCTGCTCACCGCCGCGGGGCCCTTGGTCACCGATCCCAGCTGGATCTTGGGGACACTGCCTTGGCAGAACTCGCTGAGGCCCACAGAGCTGTCGCCCAGGGCATCCGCTGTTGCCGCGGCCGGGGTCGTGGTACTGCCGCCACCACAAGCCGTCGCCAGCAAAAGAACCAGGACCGCCAAACGCTTGGTCGTCTCCATCGCTGCCTCCCTTGTCCAAGCCGACAGCCCTTAGGGCAATTGCGTCGGCTACGCCATAGGCGCAGGATAGCACGCACAGCGCATCCCCTGGTGGTCCCCCTGCGCTGCGCGGAGGCTCGGATGGCCATCGAATACAATGCAATCGTCGTGCAGAAGCAAATCCTCAACCCAGATCTGGCGATCTTGCGGATCTCGCCGGTGGGATGGCAGTTGCCGGCCTTTACGCCGGGCCAATTCGCCGTGGTCGGCCTGCCCGGTTCGGCCGCGCGCGTGCAGCTCGCCGACCCGGAGGATCCGCCGCCCGCGCCGCAGAAGTTCATCCGCCGAGCGTACTCCATCGCCTCGTCGTCCAAGGATCAGGAGTATCTGGAGCTGTACGTGGCCCTGGTGCGTTCGGGCGAGCTAACGCCGCGGCTGTTTCAGCTCGAACCCGGCGCGCAAATCCACCTGGGCCAAAAGATCACGGGCATGTTTACGCTGGAGACCGTACCCGCCAGCGCCCACTTGGTGTTTATCGCCACCGGGACCGGCATTGCGCCGTACATGAGCATGCTGCGCTCTGAAGTGCTGGCCCACCCGGAGCGCCACGTCGCGGTGCTGCACGGCGCCCGCCACTCGTGGGACCTGGGCTATCGCGCTGAGCTGACCACCCTGGCGCGGCATGTGCCGAGCTTTGCCTATGTGCCCGCGGTTAGCCGCCCGCAGCAAGAATTAGCTGAGTGGCGCGGCGAGGTTGGGCATGTGCAGCAGCTTTGGCAGCGCGGCGTGTTGGGGCGGGCCTGGGGCTTTGAACCCACCGCGGCGGACACGCACGTGTTCCTGTGCGGCAATCCAGCGATGGTCGAAGACGCGATGAAAGTGCTGGGCGCGCAAGGCTTTATTGAGCACACCCGCAGCCAGCCCGGGCAGATACACGTGGAGAAGTACTGGTAGCTGGGGCGTTTTCAGCCATCCAGCCGGCACAGGCACCAGGTAAAGCGCTGCTCTGAGCCCCACGGCGTTTGGTGGACTTGGCGCTGCTGATCCACCAGCCGATAGCCATCGCCAAAGGTTTGATGCAGTTGATCAGCGCTGTAGCGACAAACTTCTAGGCCGCTGCATTTTTCCGGTCCGTCTTCGGCAAAAGTCGCCACCAGCACCAGACCGCCCGGGCGCACCGCGCGTTCGACCTGGGCCAGATAGTGGGCGCGCTGGCTCGGCTCCGTCAAAAAGTGGAACACGGCGCGGTCGTGCCACACGTCATAGCGCCGCGCGGGCAATTCGACCGAGGTGATGTCCGCGGCCAGCCACTGCACCGCTTGGGCCGCCTCAGCCAGCCCCTGATTGGCCAGGCGTTGCCGCGCCACCTCCAGGGCCTCCGGGGCGATGTCCAGCACCGTCAGATCGCGAGCCCCAGCGCGCCACAGGTCGTCCACCAGCGTCGATGCGCCGCCGCCGATGTCGATCAGTGCGCCTTGCAGCGAGAAACCGGCGCTCTGCAGCATTTCTACACTCTGGGTCGCGCGGGGCTGGTACCAGCTGACCTGATCTTCGGCCTTGCGGGTGTAGACGTCGCGCCAGTGCTGTTGCCGGTCCATCGCTCGCCTCCAGTGGAATTCGCAAAACGGTTGAGAGCCCGGGCGCGGCGCCCCGGTTCAGCCGTCCAGTCCGTCGCGGTAGCGCACCAGCCCCTCCAGCGGCGCAAAGCCGTCGGCCGATCGGTCCGCCCGCGGCGCCTGCATCTGCCCCGGCCGGCACAGCCGCGGCACCGCCATTTCATCTTGGAACATGCGCAATTGATCCAGGTCAGCCGCCACGGCCAGGGTCGAGATCCGCCCGCGCCACGGCCGCCAGCGCCGCCGCACCTCGGGCCAATCGGCAGCCGCCCACAGCACCAGATCGCGGCCCCCCGGACCCGGCCACTGCTCGCCCAGCCATTGCGGATCGCTGCTGCTCGCCAGCCAACCGTCGTCGCGCGGGCTAAACAGCAGCGCGCCATTGGACAAAATCTCTTGCAGCTCAAGGCTTTCTCTGCGCAGCTGCCTGCCGGTCGCGCCTTGGCGATCGCCGCTCCCCACCGGCCAGCGCTGCTGCGCTTCGACCAGGGCCGCGTGCAGATCGCCGTGCAAAGCCTGCCACGCCGGCCGCTCCAACCCCACGGCCACCAGCGTGCGCAGCGACATGCAGCCGCGGCCGTCGCCCAGCAGGGCATCGTCGGCCAGTCGCCGCAGCAAGCCCTTGCCGCCCTTGCGCAATCCTTCCGCGTCCACCAGCGCCAGAGAGCGCATTTCGCCGTGAATCCGCAGGCGCCCGCTCCAGCCGCTGGCCGCCGCTTGGGCCAACACCGCCACCGCGGTCTGATCGCTGCCGTGCACGGCCAGGGCCGCGCAGCCGTCCAGCAGGCTCGCCCAGGCGCGCTGATCGCCGTGATCAAAATCGACGATTTGCAGCCGCTCGGCCACGCGAAGATCGCAATCTGCCAAGGCATCTCGCAAGTTCTCTGCGGCGATCGCGTGGGCCCGGCTGGGCCTTAGCCGCACGCGGTTGCCCGCCAGCAGCGGCTCGATCGCCGCCTGCCACGCCGCCACCGGCAGGTTGCCCGGGGCCACCACCGCCACGTCACCCAGGGGCTGCCACTGGCCGCCGCGACTCGCCCGCTGCAGGGCCCTCTGGAGCCGCGCCGGTTGGTAGCCTTGGGCAAAAAAATCTATCAGTTTCGCAAGGCTGTGGGGGTGCAGGCCGCTGTCATCGGCCAGCCCGCGGCTGAGGATCCGCCGCACCTGGCTCCCTGGCAGCGCCGCCTCCTGGGCCAGCCGGCCAAGGGCAGTGAGGGCGTTCGCGGCGTCAGAGGGCAACTTCATCGCCGCCAAGCATTGCCGAGCGTCCCCCACACCGCAAGGGGGGCTTGCGCTCCTCGCCAACCTTCGCTAATATGCCGCCCCACGCTGACCGGTGCGACCGGCTCTAGCGCGGAAACGAGGATTCCCAGCGGCTCTGCCCCTTCCGTCGCAAGCGGTAGAAGTCAGCAACGCCGGGAGAGTGGCCGAGTGGTTGAAGGCAGCGGTCTTGAAAACCGCCGAAGTGCAAAACGCTTCCGGGGGTTCGAATCCCTCCTCTCCCGCCGTCCTCCTCAGAGATCTGTTGCCCCGCGGTTCGCCCAAGGGTCTTCAGATCGCGCACGGATACGCCGGAGAGGTGGCCGAGTGGCTGAAGGCGGCGGTTTGCTAAACCGTTATAGAGGGTAAACCTTTATCAGGGGTTCGAATCCCCTCCTCTCCGCCAGAGCAGTCTCGCGGGGCGCAATTCCCGCGGCGCTGGTTTGTCAGTGCCCCCACGGGCTCATAGCTCAATTGGATAGAGCATCGGTCTACGGAACCGAAGGTTGCAGGTTCGAGCCCTGCTGAGCCCGCCCAGACGCCCCTCCTAGGGCAGTTTCTCCAGACGCCTCGCTCGCTCGGCATCCCGGCGGGCGAGGCGTTCGGCTTTTTGACCCAGGTCCAGCTTTCGACTCCGGCAACACTTTTTGACCCAGGCAACACCGTGCTCGCCCACCTGCTGCTGCCCTACACTCGCCAAAGCGCCATGATCCGCGACGACGCCGCTTATATGGACCTCGCGCTGCGCCTGGCCGTAGAAGCGGGCGGGCAGGGCGAAGTGCCGATTGGCGCTGTGCTTGTGCATGAGGGCGAAGTTGTGGCCGCCGCTGCCAACCGCCGCGAGCGAGACCAGGATCCCACCGGACACGCGGAGATTTTGGCGCTGCGCGAAGCCGGCCATGCCCTGGGATCGTGGCGGCTCAACGACTGCACCCTGTACGTGACCTTGGAGCCGTGCCCGATGTGCATGGGCGCGGTGATCAACGCCCGCCTGGGCCGCCTGGTGTTTGCCTGCCGCGACCCCAAAGCCGGCGCCGCGGTGTCGCTGTACACCCTGGGCCACGACGATCGCTTGAATCACCGGGTGATCGTCTCTGAAGGGGTGCGCCGCGCCGAGTCGAGCCAGCTGCTCTCGTCTTTTTTTGCAGCGTTGCGCACCGGTGGCCGCGGCTGAAGGCAAAATCGCCCTGCCGGTGGCGTCCAGGGCTTGATCTCCCCAGGGTGAGCAGCTAAGATTCCGGCCCGGCAAGCGGCTGTGCGCCGCCTGCAGCATCTGGAGAGATGTCCGAGTGGTTGAAGGAGCCTGACTCGAAATCAGGTGTACCGTAAGGTATCGGGGGTTCGAATCCCTCTCTCTCCGCCACATTCTGCGCTGCCGGATTCCGGCTCCGCCCTGATTCTTCCGCCGAGGGCGGCAGGCCACGGAGAGATGTCCGAGTGGTTTAAGGTACTCGCCTGGAAAGCGGGTGTACCTCAAAAGGGTACCACGGGTTCGAATCCCGTTCTCTCCGCCCGACCTTGAGGTCTCGGCGCCTCCAGCGCCCCCTCGAACGTCGCGACGGAACCGCAGCGCAGAAGATGGTGAAGGGCTCGTCGCCGAAAGGTGGTCTGAGCAAAGTGAATCCGGCCCGCGCCGGCCCGTCGTGGGCAGCGCCGGCGGCAACGACATCGCGTGAACCCCGCCAGGTCCGAGAGGAAGCAACGGTAGCGATGGTGTCGTGTGCCGCCGGCCCTGCCCACGACCGTTTTTGGGCCCATGACCGTTTGGGGGCCCTTGAGCGTTTTTGGGTCCTGTAGTCGCAGTTGGTCCCTCTGCGCCCGCTGGCGCGGCCGAGGCTGTCATGGCTTACCTGGTCCTGGCCCGCAAGTACCGCCCGATGACCTTGGCCGAGCTGGTGGGGCAAGAGCACATCGCCCGCGCCTTGAGCAACGCCTTGGCGATGAACCGCATCCCCCACGCCCTGCTGTTCTGCGGCGCGCGCGGCACCGGCAAGACCTCCACGGCGCGCATCGTCGCCAAAATGCTCAACTGCGCCCAGGGGCCGACCGACAAGCCCTGCGGCATCTGCCCGGCGTGCAAAGAGATTTCGGCCTCGACCTGTGTGGACGTCCAGGAACTCGACGCCGCGTCTAACCGCGGTATCGACAAGGTCCGGGAATTGCGCAACGGCGTCGGCTACTTTCCCAGTCGAGACAAGTTCAAGGTCTACATCGTCGACGAAGCCCACATGCTGACCGACGAAGCGGCCAACGCCCTGCTCAAGACGCTGGAAGAGCCGCCGGAGCATGTGGTTTTTATCCTGGCGACCACCGATCCGCAGCGCCTGCCGGTGACGATCCGCTCGCGCTGCCAGCGCTACGACTTCAAGCGGGTCAAGGCGCAGGACGTGGTCAACTCGATGGCGGCGATCTGCGCCCAGGAAGGCGTTAAGGCCGACCCCGAGGGGCTGTTCCTGGTGGCCCGCGAAGGCGACGGCTCGATGCGCGACTCGCTGTCGGTGCTCGACCAGGTAATTGCCTTTGGCGGCGAGCGCTTGGAGGCCGACATGGTTGCGGCGCTGCTGGGGGTGGCCGATCGCGCCCGCACCCACCAGCTGCTGGGGGCCCTGGTCAAACGCGATACGGTGCAGGCGATCGAGGCGCTGGCGGCGGCCCACGACCACGGCCTGGACCTGCGCACGCTGGCGCGCAACCTGGCGGTCGATGCCCGCGATCTGCTGGTCGTGCGGCTGGCGGGGCAGCAGGCGCGGCAGCTGGTGGACCGATCGGATAGCGAGATCGAGGCGTTGCGCCAGCTGGGCGAGCCGGCCTCGGGCGGTGACCTGGAGCGCTTGGCCCACGTCCTGCTGGAGCTGGCCGAGCAAGTGTCCAAGGCGCGCCACGCCAAATTGACCATGGAATTGGGGTTGGTGCGACTGTGCCGGGCGCCCAGCATGGTCGATATCGGCGAGCTGGCGGCGCGGGTAGAGACGCTGCTGGCCTCAGGCGCGCGGATCGGCGGCGCGCGCGGCGGAAATCCCCAGGGATCTGGCCAGCAAGGCGGTGCGGGTCAGGGCGGCGGAGGTCAGGGTAGTGGAGGTCAGGGTAGTGGAGGTCAGGGTAGCGCCGGACAGGGCGGGTATGGCTCCGGCGGCGGCTACGGCGGTTCTCGCTCCGGCGGGGGCTATTCCAGCGCGCCCCAGGCGTTGGGCCACACGGGCTCAGCGGGGCTACAGACTCACACAGGTATGCACGGACCAACCGGAATCCAGGGCCAAGTGTCGCCCCAGGCTGCCCGCAGCCCCGCTCTGGCGCCGCCGCTGCGCCCCGTGGAATTTGGCGCCCGCGCCGATGCTCCGCTGGCCTCCGGGCCGGCCCTGGGCGATCGCGACCTCGCGCCGCTGCAAAAACTGCTCGATGCGGAGCTGCAGCGCCCCGCGGAGGCGCAGTTGCTGGCCCAGGCGGTGGTGGTGGCCAACCAGGAGCGCTCGCTGCGCTTGGGCGTCCCCAGCGATTTCTGGCTCAGCCAGGCCAACCCGGAAGCGGTGCAGTGGATCGCCCAGGCCCTGCAGCGCAGCCGCGGCGGCCAGTGGCAGGTGGCGTTTTGCGTCGATTCGCGGGCGCGCACGGACTCGCTGGCCGCGCAGAACCAACGCGCTCGCCAACAACAGCGCCAGTCGACCGAACAGCAGCTGCGCAGCGAACCGCTGGTCCAGACCCTGCTGGCGACCTTTGGCGGCGAAGTGACGAGCGTGCTGATCGAAGGCGAGCCGCAGTCCTGAGCGCGTTGATTGCGGCGATCCCCCAAGATACCTGAGGAAGAATCTGTGGATCCGACCTTACCGATTGCCCTAGAGCGCCTCGCGCGGCTGCTGGGGCGCCTGCCCGGGGTGGGCGAGCGTTCCGCCCAGCGG
>JBIKTV010000041.1:0-21797 GCA_044347905.1 Myxococcota bacterium | reverse complement strand
CCCGTACAAGGGCGGCCTGCGCTTCCACCCCAGTGTCAACCTGTCGATCCTCAAGTTCCTGGGCTTTGAGCAGACCTTCAAGAACGCCCTGACCACCCTGCCCATGGGCGGCGGCAAGGGCGGTGCTGACTTTGACGCCCGCGGCCGTTCGGACTACGAGATCATGCGCTTCTGCCAGGCGTTCATGACGGAGCTGTTCCGCTACATCGGCCCAGACACCGACGTCCCGGCGGGCGACATCGGCGTCGGCGGCCGCGAGATCGGCTACATGTTTGGCCAGTACAAGAAGATCAAGCGCGAGTTCAACGGCGTGCTCACGGGCAAGGGCCTGGGTTGGGGTGGCAGCCTGATGCGCCCTGAAGCGACCGGCTTTGGCGTCACCTACTTTGCTCAGGCGATGCTCGCGACGCGCGGCGATTCGCTCAAGGGCAAGACCGTGGCCATCTCCGGCTTTGGCAACGTCGCCTGGGGCGCGGTCCAGAAGGTCAATCACTTGGGCGGCAAGGTCGTGACCATCTCCGGGCCCGACGGCTATATCTATGACAAGGATGGCGTTTCTGGTGACAAGATCGAGTACATGCTCGAAATGCGCGCCTCCAACAACGACCGGGTCGAGGACTATGCCAAGAAGTACGGCGTGCCCTTCTTCGCCGGCAAGCGCCCGTGGGAGCAGAAGGTGGATGTCGCGCTGCCCTGCGCCACCCAGAACGAGCTGGACGCCAACGACGCCAAGGTGCTCGTGGCCAACGGCTGCATCTGCGTCGCCGAAGGCGCCAACATGCCGTCGACGCTCGAAGCCACCCAAATCCTCCAGGACGCCGGCATCTTGTTCGCCCCGGGCAAGGCCAGCAACGCCGGCGGCGTCGCCACCTCGGGCCTGGAAATGAGCCAGAATTCCATGCGGCTCCGCTGGAGCGCTGAGGAAGTCGACCAGAAACTGCAGAACATCATGACGGACATCCACGCCAGCTGCGTGCAGTACGGCAAGAACCCGGACGGCACCATCAACTACGTCAAGGGCGCCAACATCGCCGGCTTCCTGCGGGTGGCGAATGCCATGATCGATCAAGGCGTAGTGTAACCCGAAGGGGCTTTTCGCTTGGCAGCGCGGCTAGGGTGGCTTTCAGGGGCGCGGCCGCCCTCCGGGCGAGAGGGGTTTTCACTTTCAGTACGGAGGATTGCAGGGGAAGGAACCATAGGGCCGAGGGGCAAAGCCCCTTCGCCCTAAAGTTTCCCTCCCCTGCACCCCACCCTCCTTTACTCTCAACCCCTTCACCCCGTTTTCTTTGATCAATTTCAATTCGCTGTGGCGACCAAAGCGAGACTTAGCCGCGAGCGAAGCGCCGCGGCGGCGAAAACCGCCCAGAATTGCGTCAGTTCAGCCGAGAGCCAGCCGCGAGCGAAGCGCCGTGGCGGTGAAAGCCGCCTAAACCCCGGAAAAGCCAAGCCGAGAGCCAGCCGCGAGCGAAGCGCCGCGGCGGTGAAAGCCGCCTAAACCCTGGAAAAGCCGAGCCGAGAGCCAGCCGCGAGCGAAGCGCCGCGGCGGTGAAAGCCGCCTAAACCCTGGAAAAGCCGCGCCGAGAGCCCAGCCGCGGTCAGACCTCCGGCTCGTCCTTCTCCCGCTCGATATACCGGTAGATCGTCCGGACATCGACGCCCAGATCCTTGGCCGTCTGGGTGCGGTTTCCGCCGTTGATCTCCAGAATTCGCCGCACGTAGCTGCGGGCAAAGGTCTCCTTCGCGTCGGTCAGCGGCTCAATTCGGTCGGCGTTGAGCGGGGCGAGCTCCAGATCCGCCGCGGTGACTTCGCCGCCTTCGCAGAAGATCAGCGCCTTCTTAATGCGGTTCTCCAGCTCGCGGATGTTGCCCGGCCACTGGTGCAAGTGCAGCGACCTCATCGCATCGTCCGAAAAACCGCGGATGCGCATGTTCATTTCTTCGCTGAAACGCTTGAGAAAATACCGCGCCAGCAGCACCACGTCGTCGCCGCGCTCGCGCAGAGGCGGCAGGTGCAGGCGCACGACGTTCAGCCGGTAGTACAGGTCCTCGCGAAAGCGGCCCGCTTTGACCTCCGCGGCGAGGTCGCGATTGGTGGCGGCGACCACGCGAATGTCGATTTCCTTGCCCGAGTGCTCGCCGACGCGCACGGCCTTGCGGTCCTCCAGCACCCGCAGCAGCTTGACCTGCAAGGCCAGCGGCATCTCGCCAATTTCGTCCAAGAACAGCGTGCCGCCGTGGGCCGCTTGAAACTTGCCGTCGCGGGTGGCCACTGCGCCGGTAAACGCGCCGCGGACATGGCCAAACAGTTCGCTCTCCAACAGGTTTTCCGGGATCGCCCCGCAGTTGATCGCCACAAACGGCCCCTTGGCGCGGCCCGAGCGGCGGTGGACCTCAGAGGCGACCAGCTCTTTACCTGTGCCGGTCTCGCCAGTGACGAGCACAGAGATGTCAGTGGCGGCGACCTTCTCAACCCTGCGGAACAGCTCCTTTATAGAGTCGGAGGCGCCAATGAGGCTGCCAAAGTTCATCCTCTCAATTTGCTGGGTGAGGCTCTGGTTGTTGAGCTGCAATTCATTGATCAGAATGGCATTTCGCACGGCCATCGCCGCTTGAGCGGCAAAGACCACGGCGACGTCGCGGCTCTCCTCAGTAAAGAGGTTGACCACGTTGTCATTGCCAAGATAGATAACACCGAGCAATTCAGAGCGGTTGAGCAGAGGCACACACAGCACGGAGCAGATCTTGAAGTCCATGACCGACTGGGCGGCCTGGAATTCGCGGTGATTGAGGGCGTCGGACACCACCTCAGGGGCGCGGGTTTGCACCACCCGGGCGATAATCGAGTCTGAGAGCGCAAGGTTGGCCTGCCCCGGCTTGCCGCCTGCCTGGCGGGCCACGCGCACCTGCGGCTTGCCGTCGACCATCAGCATGACGACGCCGCGCGAGGCATGGGTGGCGTCGATGATCGCGTCCAGAAGGGTCTCTAGCAGGCGGTCAACGTCCCAAGTGCCGGACAAAGACTCAGAAAAGCGCGCAAGGGCAGACAGCAGCCCCAGCCCCGGGCCGGAGGCAGGCCGCGAACTCAGCTCGCGCGGCTTGGTCGCCACGGCAAATCGCAGTCGAACCGTGCCAATGTCCACAATGTCGCCAGCTTGCAGGGTGTGGCTGTCCACCCGCCGGCCGTTGACGACGATGCGCTCGGCCATCGACTCGATGACGGCGCCCTTTGCGCCGGTGCGGACCTGGGCGTGGACGGACTCAATACCGCGGCCCTTGAGGCGAATGTCGCACTGGCTGTCGGTGCCGATGCTGCAGACCATCTTCTCCAAGGGGAAGGTGCTGCGGACCGCGTCGCCCTGTCCGATTTCCAGGAAACTGTAGGCTTGGCTCATGCTGGTGTCTGCTCGGCGGGGGAGGTTCGCGGTCCATATGCCGCGATGGCCCAAGCATGGGCGGACGCGCAGAGAAACTCAACCTCCCCCAGGGCGCGGCCCCATTTGCGGCCAGGACCGCGAAAAAACCAGTGCGCTACTTGGGGTCTTTGGCAGTGGGCCATTGGCGATCGTAGCTGTTCAGTGCGTCCCACACGCCGTAGCCGGCGAGCAGCCAAAAGCCAATGCCGGTGCCGATTTGGAGAGCGTCATCCGCCAATGGCCGGGGTCCAGCATGCCCAGCGTCGCGGTTGGCGATGTAGTAACCCGCCGAAACGCCCGCCAGCGCCGCTTGCCCAGCCAACAGCAGCCAGCCCTTGAGCGGCTCGCGGTTGGCAAATTGGCCCACACCCAAGGGAAAAAACATCAGCGGGTAAGCGGGGGCGGCCGCCGTGCGCGGTTCAAGGTCTAGGGGCTGCGAGGGGCCATCGGCCTTGATCACGCCGGTGTTCACCAAGCGGCGGCGGCGCGCCTCAAAATCCTCCACCATCTTGGGGGGATATTGCGCTGGGTCCAGGCGAGCGCCGGGATGCTTGACCAAGAGCGCGTTGAATTCGTCAAAGGATTCATCGCGTTTTCCGGTCCACCACAGCGCGGCGCCCAGGTATTCGCGCACGCGCAGTTCCCGGCGCAGATCCAGGCGAACAACGGGGTAGAGCAGTGAGCGCAGCAGCGGGATTGCGGTGTCAAAGTCCTGGTATTTGAACGCGTTGTTGGCGTTCTCCCAGGTAGCCGTGACGTCATCGCGCTCTGGCGGGCGGGCCACGGCGGCACTGGCCGGCGGCTCAGCCGCCCACCCCGGCGTTCCCGGCACCGCAGCGCCCAGGGCGACGATCAGCGCCAAGGCCTGGCCCCAAAGCCCATGAAAACCCGACCTGGGCTTTAGGCGCGCGGGGCAGTGGCAATCGTGAAGGCGCGACGGCATGGCCCCATGGTATGCGATGGCCGGATTCTACGCCAACGCCTCGGCCAACTCTGGGGCTCCAGCCGCGGCGCGCACAAGGCGAACCACCTGGCGGGCCAGCACGGGCTCGGCGGTGGCGGGCTCCATGGGCACCATGATCGGCAGCACAGAGGCGTCCAGATCGACGCGACTCGCCGCCATGAGCACCGGCAGGGCCCGGCGTTCGTCGGCACTTAGGGGCCGCACATTCTCATAACCTTGGAGGATTGCCCGGGCCAGCGCCGCTTGAATCTGCGCAGGCTGGCTGGGATCGTCGGGCCAACTCACCGTTTGCAGATCGATGCTGCGCGCCAAGTCCCAGACCAGCAGATCCGTGTCGGCGAGGTCCCAGTCGACCGCGGCGACCCGACCGTCATCCTGCAGGAGCGCATTGCCAAAGGCAAAATCGCCGTGTACCAGCCCTGGCCGGCAGCCCGGCAGGACCGAGCGCAGCCGCCGCGCCGCCCCGTCCAGGCCCGCGAGCAGCAATTCTGCTGACGGGTGGCGCTGAAACGCCGCCGCACACGCCGCTTCGCGACCCAGAAGGCCCAGCCAAGTCGTGCGCGGATGAGGGCTCCGCAGGATGCGCGTGCCGACTCGCACGCCGCCGCGGGGTCGGCCGCTGCCGCCTAAGTCTTGGCCAAGGATGTGCAATTCGCCCAGTGTCCGCCCCAAGCGCTCGGCCGCGGCGATGTCCAGCATGCCTTCGTGCAGCGGTTGGCCGCCCAGATCGGGGTACAGCGCCAGGGTGTCGCCGCCAAAGACCAGCACCTCGTCACCGCTGCGATCGGCCATCGCCACCGGCACCAGCGCCCCGCGGTTGGCCAAGGCCCGGCAAATGCGGTGGGTGTAGGCGACACTGCCCGCCGGCCGGGTCGCGCCGTGGTAGCGCTTGGCGTAGTAGTTGCGCTGGGTACAGGTGATCTGCGCGGTGGGGCCATGGGCGCCCAAGGCAACCCAGCGCACGGCCAACACTTCTTCTGGCCCAGCCACGCGGGTTCGCATCAACTCGCGAAAGGCCTGCTCCGTGACGTCCAACTGCTTGATCTGCAGGCTCCACAGCCGCTCTTCTGGGGCCACGGCGTGCAGGCGTTGCTCGGCGCGCTGGGCCAGGGCCAAGTCGCCCACCTGCAGGGCCCGGGCGATCGCCCCATGCCAAACCCACGGCGCCTGCTGCGGATCCTTGATCAGCTCACTTAGGCTCTGCCTCTCCAACTCGCGGCCCTCAGTCGATTCCAGGGCGCTGAGCCGCGGCCGCGACGGTCGCTTTGTCCGGCGCTGTGGCCCGCCCAGAAGCCAGCGCACCCCCGGTGTCTCGCCCGCCTTGGCCACGACCCGGCTGATCGCCGCCTGGCGGTCGCCCTGCACCACCTCCGCGCGCAGTTCGGCCAGCCACGCCGGTGCGGGCGCGTTCAGGGTCTCCGCAGCACCTTCCGTATCACCCTGATCCCACAAGAGAAAAGCCAAGTCGATCCTGGCGCGGTCGGCGCGGGCGTATTGATCGATCGCCTGCCGCCACCAGCGCTCGGCATCGCGGGCATCCGCGCGCTCCAAAGCCAGGGCGCCCAGCATGTAGCGCGCCGCATCGGACTCTGGCACCCAGCGCAGCGCCGTGCGGTAGTGGCGCTCGGCCAGGGCAAACCGCGCTTGCTTCCAGGCATTGTCGGCCCTGGCAGCCGCCTTGAGGCCTGCCGCCGGCTCGCCATCGGCGCTCGCTTCGCCCAGCAGG
The DNA here is from genome assembly GCA_044347905.1 of Myxococcota bacterium. Classification (GTDB taxonomy): domain Bacteria; phylum Myxococcota_A; class UBA9042; order UBA9042; family UBA9042; genus SXRM01. Next base: position 15,694 of record JBIKTV010000041.1, on the reverse strand, counting down.
CGGCCCTCAGCCCGCGGCAGCTGCAGCCAGCTGTCCGGCACCCCGCGGGCCCCTTGGATCCAGCACCACGCCACGCTGGCCCCGCTCAGGTCGGCGCCTTCTAGCCTCGCATCGCGCAGATCGGCCCCGCTCAGGTCGGCGTCGCTCAGATCGGCCCCGCGCAAGTCCGCGCCGCTCAGGTCGGCCAGCACCAGATCGGCCTTGTGCAAGCGCGCACCGCGCAGATCAGCGCCGCGGAGATCGGCTTCGCTCAGCATGGCCCGGCGCAGGTCGGCGTCGCGCAGGTCGGCCCCGGCAAAGAGCCCGGCGCGCAGGTCCGCATCGCGCAATTGCAGGGGCGGATCCGTGGGTTCTGGGGGTGCTAGCGGTGCGGTAATCCACGCCAGCGGGCTGAGGTGTCCAGGTCCATCCGCGGCCATGGGCAGGCTCCTTTGGCTAGCAAGCTCTTGAGTCTACAGGCAAACAACCCCAAACTGGCAGGTCTTGCCCGCCGGGCACTTCTGGCCACCGACGCAGAGATCGATGCCGCCCGCGCCGCCGCCACCGGGGATCGGCAGGCCTGGGGGCACCGGCACGCACGCGGAGAAAAGGCACTGCGCCGGGGCGGTGCAATCCGCGGTGGTCTTGCACTGGCCGGGCGCCGGAAAGGTCAGGCCCTTGGGGGTGCACAGGCCAAAAGTGCAGGCCTGATCGGCCTTACAGTCGCTGTTGAGGCTGCACTGCTTGGGCGCGCAGACGGCGATCAGGCACTGCTGGTTCGCCGCGCAGTCGCCGTCTCCGTTGCAGAAATTGGGGCCGTTGGGGATCTGCGGCACGCAGGTGTTGAGCGCGCAGGTCAGCTGCACCGTGGTCCCCTGAAAGCTGATCTTGGGGCAGTCCGACGCCTTCTCGCACTCCACGGTCGGGATCAGGCTTGGGATGCAAAAGCCCTTAAAGCACTTGTTGTTGCCCTGGCAGTCGCCGTCCTCGACGCACTGGGACGGGATGCACAAGCCGCCGATGCACTGCTGCTTGGCGCCGCACTGTTCATTGGTCTGGCAGCCGGTGACCGGCAAGGTCTTGGGCAAGCACTCGCCCAGGAGGCACTGGTTGCCCGCCGGGCAGTCGCCGTCAAACTCGCAGTCTTCGGGCGCACACTTGCCAAATTGGCACACAAAGCCCTTGGGGCACTGGGCGTCTTTGGTGCACAGGTCCGCGGGCACCACTTGCGGCGGCAGGCACTGGCCTTGGTAGCAGAACGTGCCGATTTTGCAGTCCGCTTGGGTGTTGCACGGCGCCGGCGTCAGGCACAGCGGCTCATAGCACTGGGTCCCCGCGGGGCAATTGGCCAAGCCCACACCGCACAGCGCTTCGTCATCGCAGACATCGCCCTTGCCGTCGCCGTCCGTATCCGTCTGCTTGGGGTTGGCGACCGTGGGGCAATTGTCAAAGGCATCGAGCTTGCCGTCGCCGTCGTCGTCGCTGTCGCAGACGTCGCCTTGGCCGTCCTTGTCGGCGTCCAGCTGGTCCGGATTTGCCTTGAGCTTGCAGTTGTCCTTGGCGTCGGCCACGCCGTCTGCGTCGTAGTCGTCGCTTTTGTCGCAGGCGTCGCCCAGGCCGTTGCTGTTGGCGTCCGCCTGGTCGCTGTTCTTGACCAGCGGGCAGTTGTCGATCGGGTTGCTGACGCCGTCGCCGTCCAAGTCCGGATCGCACGCGTCGCCTTGGCCATCGCCATCCAAGTCGGTTTGCTTGGGATTGGGCGCGCCCGGGCAGTTGTCCTTGCTGTCCAAGACGCCGTCCTGATCCTTGTCGCCGCCTTGGGTCGCATCAAACGGATCACAGGGATCGCCGATCCCGTCGCCGTCCAGGTCCTTTTGCTGGGCGTTGGGAACGTACGGGCAATTGTCTTCGATATTGATGACTTTGTCGCCGTCCAAGTCCTTGTCACACACGTCGCCGAGCTGATCCCCGTCCAGGTTGGACTGGCCCGAGTTGGCCACGTCGGCGCAGTTGTCCACGTCGTCGGCCACGCCGTCGTTGTCGTCGTCCGGGTCGCAGATGTCGCCCTTGCCGTCGCTGTCGCCGTCCGCTTGGTTGATGTTGTACTTGAACGGGCAGTTGTCTTTGCCGTCGGCGATGCCGTCGCCGTCACTGTCGGTGCTGGCCTGGCCATCTGGCCCCAAATCCCACACGAATTGGTCCAAGACGGGGCCGGTATCGCCGCTGTCGAGCGCGTCTACACTATCTGCGGTGTCTTCGATTGCGTCGGGCTGCACGTCCGCGGCGATGTCGCTAGTGTCGAGCTCAACGTCCGCATCGATGCCCGCAGCGGTGTCCGTCCCGGCCGCGATGTCGTTGGGCGAATTGCTGTCGGCCAAGGTGCCCGCGTCAAACGGCGGCGGCGTTGGCTTTTCGCCGGGCTCTAGGATCTTGAACGACAAGAAGCTCTTGGGCGGATCGCCCTGGGCGGGGTACATGCCGACCTCGCCCTGGGGCCCCACGGCGCGCAGGAACCACAGCACCGTCGTGCCGCGCGGTTGCGGCGGAATTGCCGCTTGCCAGCCGCCGCTGCCCAGATCGCCCATGGGCACCACAGCAAACTGCGGATCGCCGGGCCGCGACCAGTACAGGTCGACGCGCTTCATCGCGCCATTGCCGGCCTGCAGGGTCGCCCAGACGGCGTAGGCGTCGCTGTCGTTGCTCGTGTCGCTGGGGCCGCTGACTTGGCCAAACCGCGGCACAGAGTCGTCTACAGAGGACGAACAGCCCGCCGAAATGGCGCCCGCAGCCAGGGCCAGCGGCAAAAACCGCAGGCTGCTGGCCAAAATCCGTGCGACCACGGACAGATTCCTTGGGGAGCCCATTGCCATCACCTGCCTCCAAGAGACGTTCACCGCGGACCGAATCCAGGACTATAGCAGAATCCAGCGAAATCAGCGCCGCCGCTGGGCGCCCAGCATTTTGGCCGCGTGGGCGAGCGCCGTGTCGCCTTCGCCTTCCACAGAGCCGAGCATGCGCGCCAACTCCGCCAAGCGGCCCTCTTGGTCCAGAATCTGCAGCTCAGAGCGGGTGCGTCCAGCGGATTCGCGTTTGACCACCTGCACATGGCAGTCCGCGGCCGCGGCCACTTGCGGCAGGTGAGAGATGCACAGCACCTGCTGGCGCGCGCCGATCTCGCCCAAGAACCGCCCCAGCACCATGCCCGTGGTGCCCGACAGCCCGGCGTCCGCCTCGTCATAGATCGCCGTGGGCAGGTGGATGCCGCCGCCCGCCAGCTGGGCCTGCGACCAGGCCGCATCGCCCAGAGCCCGTTGAACAGCCAAAAGAATCCGCGACAGCTCGCCGCCCGAAGCCACCTGGCGCAAGGGACCGCCCGCTTCGCCCAAGTTGGCGCACAGGTGCAGCTCCGCTTCGTCTAGCCCCGTGGCGCCCGGCGTCTCTTTGCGGGTCAGCTCGACCGAGACCCGCGCGGATGGCATCCCCAGCTGCCGCACCACCTCGGCGATCTTCTCGCCCAGCGGCACCGCGGCCAGCTTGCGCCGCTCGGCCAGCTCTTCAGACAGGGCCATCAGCCGGGCAAACTCTTGCTTCTGCTGCCTTTCTAGCTCACCGATCCGCAGCTCTGTGGTGTCCTGGTCCAGCTCGGCGCTGAATTGCTGCAGCTTGGCGATCAGCGCCTCTTCACTGCCGCCGTGCTTCTTGATGGCGCGCAGCAACTGGTCCTGCCGCTCGCTCAGCCGGCCCAGCTCGCGGTCGTCGCGCGGCAGACTGCGCAGCCAAGTGCCTACATCAAAGGCCAAATCGCCGGCCAGAACCTCGATCTCCTTGGCGCGATCGGCCAGGCTGGCCAGCTTGTCATCGGTGGCGGCGTGGCGCCCCAACACCCGCGTCGCCCGCGCGGCTTGTTCGCTGATGCCGCCGTTGCCCTCTAGCAGCGCGGTCACCTCGTCGCCGGCCTGCAGGAGCTGGGCGCTGGCCTTGAGCTTGCGGATTCTCTCGTGAATCTCCGCCAATTCCCCTGGCTTTGGGCCCAGTTCCGCCAGTTCCTTGTGGACAAACCGCAGGTAATCCATGCGATCCGCCAGTTGCTTTTGCCGCGCCAACAGCTGATCCAGCTCATTGCCCGTGGCCTTGTACTGGGTGTAGGCGGCCTCCACCTCTTGGCGCATGGCGGTCTGGCCGGCAAAGCGGTCGAGCAATTCCAGGTGGGCCGCGGGCTCCAACAGGCGGTGCTGGGCGTGCTGGGCAGACAAATCCACAAGCGGGGCAGCCACTTGCTTGAGCTGCTGCGCCGTGACCAGCCGGCCATTGAGCCAGCAGCGGTTCTTGCCCGCGCCCTTGCCCACGTTGCGCCGCAGCACCAGGCTGCCCTGATCGTCCAGCGGCACGCCCAGATCGGCCAGCAGGCTCAGCACCAGCGGATCGACGACGTCGTCAAAAAGCGCTTCCACTTCGCAGAATTCGCGACCGTGCCGCACCACTTTGTCACTGGTCCGCCCGCCCAGCACCAGGGCCAGGGCGTCGAGCAGAATGGACTTGCCCGCGCCCGTCTCACCGGTGATGGCGGTCAGACCCGGCCCCAGCGGCAGCTCGGCCGCCTCCAGAATGGCAAAATCGGCAATGCGCAGGCAGGTCAGCATGGGGTCCGCGTTCGCCGCTGGCGGCCGGTTGGCAGGGGGCTGGCGAGCTCAGCCAAAGTCGTCGTCGTCGCCGCCGTGGGCGTGCTGGCGGGCAAACTCGGCAGCGTCTTCTTCTTCATCCCAATCGTCCGTCATGTCGTCGTCGTCGTCGAGCACGCCGGCCGGCGCATGGGCCAGCACCTCGAGCCACGCCTCTTCATCGCCCGGCTGGGTCGCCGCCTGGGCCGCCACCTGGGCGTCCGTCAGCTTTTTCTTCTTGCGCTCCGGCTTCTTGCGCATCTCCAGCCGCACGGGCGAGCCCATGAAGTCCCACTCTTCGCGAATGCGGGAAATGACAAAGCGCTCATAGGCCGGCGAACAGGCCCCCAGCAAGTTGACCAGGATCACAAAGCGCGGCGGCCGCACCGACAACTGCGCGCCATAGCTCATCTTGAGCGAACGGCCGCGGTAGGTCGGCGGTTGCAGGCGCTGCTGCAGGGCCACCAGGAATTTGTTGAACTTGTGGGTCGGAATGCGCCGGTTGAACGACGTAAAGGCCTCGCGGGCTACGTCAAACAGCTTCTCTACGCGCTGACCGGTCTTGGCCGAAATGAACACCTTGGGGCAGTGGGCGACAAACGGCATCACCCGCTCGAGATCCGCCTGGAAGGTCAGCACGGACTTGCCGTCCTTGCCTTCTACGGCGTCCCACTTGTTGATGGCAATCACGCAGGCGCGGCCGCGATCCTGGACCAACGCGGCGATTTTGCTGTCTTGATCGGCCAAGGGCTGGGTCGCATCCAGCAGCAGCACCGCCACGTGGCTGCGCTCGATCGCCCGCACCGTGCGGCTGACGGAGTACTGCTCCACCGGGTCGTGAACCGCGCGCTTGCGCCGCAGCCCGGCCGTGTCCACCAGCACAAAAGGCTCGCCCTGGTAAGTGAATGGAATATCAATGGAATCGCGCGTCGTCCCCGGCATGTCCGCGGTGATCACCCGCTCGCTGCCCAGGAGCTTGTTCACCAGCGTCGACTTGCCGACATTGGGCTTGCCGACAAAGCACACCCGCACCCGCTCCACCACGCCGCCGCGGACCTTCTCGCGCTCGACGATGGTGTCGTGATCCGGTTCGCCGTCCCAGCAGCCGCTCTCTTGCAGCGCGTCGACGAGCGCCTCGGTCAAGTCGAGCATGCCGCGGCCGTGCTCAGCGGCGATGGGAATGACGTTGTCAAAACCCAGCGCATACATGGCCATCGCGTCGTTCTCTAGGCTCGGCGCGTCGACCTTGTTGGCCACCAGAAACACCGGCTTCTTGGTGCGCCGCAGCACCAGGGCGATCTCTTCATCGGCTGGCAGCAGGCCTTCGCGGGCGCAGGTCATAAACACGATGGCGTCGGCCTGGTTGATCGCCACTTCCGCTTGGCGGCGCATCAGCGGCAGCATGCCTTCGCGCTCGCTGGGCTCAAAACCGCCCGTGTCGATGAGCACGCACTCATGCGGCCCCAGCCGGGCAATTGCCTCTTGGCGGTCGCGGGTTACACCGGGGGTGTCAAAAGTAATCGCCGCGCGCTCGCCGACCATGCGGTTAAAGAGCGTGGACTTGCCCACGTTGGGCCGGCCGACGATCGCCACCAGCGGCGGCTGCCACTCGGGCACGTAGGCTTCGATTTCGCGCTCGATCGCTGGGGATTCTTCGCCCGCGTCGCCATCCAACCGCTCGTCGTCGTTCATCGTCTCGTCGTCGTTCATCGTCTCGTCGTCGTTCATCATCTCGTCTTCGTTCATCGTCTCGTCTTCGTTCATCGTCTCGTCGTCGTCCATTGCCGCGCCGTCGTCCATTTGGTCGAGATTGGGGGGAACCATCTGTGCCTCCTCGGCAGGTCAATCGACCAAGTAGCCAAATTCGCGAAGTTTATCCATGCGCTCGCTCCACGACGGCTCGATGCGCACGTGGACTTCCAGAAACACCTTGCGGCCGCACAGCTGCTCCATCTGCAGGCGCGCTGCGGTGGCGATCTGCTTCATCCGCGCCCCGGCCTTGCCCACCAGGATGGCGCGCTGAGCCGGCTTCTCAACGTGGACAACCACTTGAATGTGCGAAAGATCCTCGAGCTCTTCGTAGACCTCTGTCTCACACGCGACGCCGTACGGCACTTCTTCGCGGATCTGCAGGAACACCTGCTCGCGCACCAGCTCGGCGACCAGATAGCGCAGGGGCCGATCGGTCAACTCATCGGGGGCAAAAGCCATTTCGCCCACAGGCAGGTAGCCTTCTACCGCGCTGATCAGGTGGCGCAGGCCGTCCGCCGTCCAAGCGCTCACGGGCACGATCGCCCCCACGTGCGGCGCCGTGCCCAGGGCCTCCATCACCGCCAGCAGGTGGCGCGGCTTGACCAGGTCGATCTTGTTGAGCGCGACCATCCACTTGGTGGTGTGTTCCAGGATCTGGCGGATCACCCGGCGATCGCCCGGATGCAGGCGCGCGTCCAGCTGGATCCGCGGCTTAGACAGGGGATTCTTCTCCGCTGCGCCGCCACTTTCCTCTTGCGCTCCTTCCTCGCCGCCTTCTTCCGGCTCTTCTGCTTCCACCTGCGGATCGCTAGACCTCGCCCGGCGTTGCGGATCGCTCGGCCCTTCCTTCTCCACTTCAGCGGCGTGGCGCGCGGCCTTGACCGCATCGACCACCAGCACCACCACGTCCACCGACTCCAGGGCCTCGACCGCTTGACCGACCATCGCCCGGTTGAGCGGCGAGCGGGCCTTGTGGATGCCGGGCGTGTCGATCAGCGCAATTTGGCAGCGCGGCGTAGTCAGGATGCCGCGCAGGTTGTCGCGGGTGGTCTGCGGCCGGTGGCTGACGATCGACAACTTCTCACCCAACAAGCGGTTGGTCAGCGTCGACTTGCCGGCATTGGGCTGGCCCACCAGGGTCACGGCACCGCAGCGAAAACCCTCAGGGCCTACCGCGGCTTCTTCCACATCCTGATCGGACCACGAGGTGGCGTGGTAGTCGGGTTCGTGGGCGGGCAGGGGCGGCGGAACCGCCACCGGCACCTTGACCGGCGCGGGCTTGGCGGGTCCACCCGGCCGTCCTGCCGGCCGGGCTGGCCGCGGCGCGGCGGGGCTCGCCTGACCTTCGGCCTTGGGCCGCGGCGGTTTGCGCTGCGCGGTCGCCGGGTTATCTGCAGTCGCGCCGGGCTCGGCCTTTTGCAGGGGCTCGCGAATTCTGGAGCGGGTGCTGCCCTTTTCGCGCTTGGGGCGCGGCGGGCGGGTGCTGTCAAAGGGGCGTCCACCGCGGTTCACGGCAATCTCCAGGGGCGCGATCTAACGCGGCTGTGCTCGGTCAGAAAAAACCAGGTTCGTTCAGAAAAAACTAAATCGCTACAAAGGCTTAGGTCGGGCGGGCTGCTATTTGCCCCGCCGCAGGGCGCACCAGTAGAACCCATCCGGGCCAAAGCGCGCAAGGGGGTGAGTCGCCAACCACGCGCCATTGCTGGGCCCTATGCGCTCTTCCGCGACCATGCTGAAGCCCGGCGAGGCCGCCAAAAAGGCGCTCACGACCCCCTCATTCTCGCGGCGCAGCAGGCTGCAGGTGGCGTACACCAGGCGGCCGCCGGCCTTGACGTGCTGCGCGGCGCGCAAAAGGATCGCCAGCTGCTGTTCGGGGAAGCGCTCTGCCCACGCCCGATCGATGTGCCAGCGCAGCTCTGGATTGCGCCGCAAGGCCCCGCTGCTGGAGCACGGCGCATCGACCAGCACGGCATCGGCCGCCGCCACAAGGTCGCCCAAGGGCTTTTCGGCCCGGTCTAGCACGCGGGTGTCGACGCTGATGTGGGCCCGGTCGGCGCGGCGCTTGCACTCGGCCAGGCGCTCTGGGTGGGTGTCGCAGGCGATCAGCCGCCCTTTGCCGCCCATCGCTGCAGCCAGCGCCAGGGTCTTGCCGCCGGCTCCCGCACACCAATCAATCACGATTTCGCCAGGTTTTGCCGCAAGGGCCCGGGCAATGCGCTGGCTGCCTTCATCCTGGATTTCCAGGCGGCCCTCCAAGAACGGCCGGGTCGCGGTGATGCGCGCGGGCTGCAGCGACCACAGGGCGTGCTCCAGCCCGGGGATCGCCAAGGTCGCGACGCCTTCTTCAAGCAATTCAGCTGCCACTTGGCTGCGTTGGCCGCGACCGGCGTGGACCCGCAGGGTCAGGGGCGCCCGCTGGTTTAGATAGGCCATCGCCGCGCGGGCGTGGGTCTGGCCCAGCTCCGCGTCCAGGATCTGCACAAACTCCGGGTGAAAACCCAGGTGCATTGCGGTCTTGTGCGGCTCCGGCAGATTTCGCTCGGCGTAGGCGGCGGCGCGCAGGGCGGTCGAAAGCTGCGAGGGCGCCGCGGGCCACGTTGCCGCCACGCCGGGATTGCGCTTGGCCAAGCCGTCCAGCGCCGTCCCCTCGCCCTTCTTGGCCGAGTCGCGCGGTTGCCCGGCGGTGTCGAGATCGGCAAGGGTCAAAAGCGCGGCAAATCCGGCCATTTTGGGCGACAGCGTCCGCGGATCCTGGGCGACCTTGGGCGGCGGCGAGGCCTTGAGCGCCTGCACGGCCAGGGCCAGGTGGTCCAGGCGGCGCAGAGAATACCAGTGCAATTCCGCCACGGCCTGGCGCTCTTTGCTGCCCAGCTGGGGGTGGAGGCCCAGGGCCTGCTCCAGCGCCTGATCGGCGTAGCGCAGCTCCTGCTCCAAGGTGCGGCGCAGGGCCTCGCCCAGGGTTAGCAGACCCACGGGCCGCAGATACAACGGCTTTTTGGGCTCCTGTGGATCAGGGCGCAGCTGCAAATAGGCGGCCAGCTGGGCCATCGCCCGGCCGCGGTGGCTGACGGCGTGCTTGGCCTCGGCCGTGGCTTCGGCAAAGGTCATCTTCAGATCATCGCTCAGGAAAAGCGGGTCATAGCCAAAGCCGCCGTCGCCGCGCTCCTCTCGCAACAGCTGCCCGTGGGTGCGGCCGACAAAGCCCCGCCACGCCGTGCCGTCGCTGCTGCGCCCACAGCCCGGGCCCTCAGCCAGCGGCCCCGCCAGCACCAGCGTGCACTCAAACCACGCGGCGCGCTGCGGGCAATTCTCAAGGTCGCGGAGGATCTTGGCGCGGTTGGCCGCATCGACCTGCTCGCGCTCGCCGCTCACGCCGGCCCAGCGGGCGCTCTTGAGCCCCGGCTTGCCCTCTAGCGCTGCGACACATAGGCCAGAATCATCAGCCAACACACTGGTTTGCCCGTCGCCTTGGGCGCGCAAGTGGGCCAGTGCCGCCAGGGCCTTTTTGGCGCCATTGGCCAAGAAGCTGTCGCCGTCTTCCTCGACGTCAGGCAGCGGCGTGCGCTTGCCCAGGGCCGCCCAAGCCTGAGGGCTGAGGATCTCAAAGCCCAGCTGAGCGCAAAGCTCAGTCAGCTCCATAAGCTTTTTGACATTGCCGCTGGCGAGCAGCAGCCGGGGGCGGGGCAGGGCAGGCGAGCTCATTCAGCGCTCCGCACGGGCAGGGTGACAAGCGGACTGTGGTTGTCATCGTCGCTGAGTTCCACCTTGCCGCTGAGGCGAAAGCCTTTGGGCGGCATGGGCAAAACCTCTGCGGCGCTGACGGTCCAGCGGCTGGCTTGGAAGGGGTAAAGCAGAACGCGCGCCGAGCCGGGCATCTGACCCGGCTGCTGGCCCTGCGCTTTGACCTGCAGCGGCACGACCTTGGCCAGCAGCAGTCGCTCGCGAACTTGGATCTTCCAGGGCTCTTTTCTAGCCTTGGCAAAACCCGCAGTTACTTCAAGGGTGTAGCGGGCTTCGCCGCCTTTGTGCTTCCAGCGCAACTCCGCGCGCGGCGAGCCAAAGGCGCTCTCCGCCACCGCTTCGCCCTGGGCGTCGCGCACCGCGACCGCGATGTCCGTACAGCTGTCGTACAAGCGCCGGTCCAGGGTCAGCTGCACCTCCGCACCGCTGGTGAGCGCGCCCAACACCAGGGGATGGCTGAGCTTATCGCCCTCGACCTTGAGTTCTTGGCTGCGCTCCCAGGCGTCCAGTTGGCCGCGGGCTGTTCCAGCGATCACCTTGGCCGCCTGCTGGGTCAGCACCACTTTGGCCTGGGCGGCGCCGCCGGACTCCGCTGCGAGCTCCAGCTTGCCCTTGACCTGCACGGTGCTAAAGCGCACTTCCGCGTCAAACACGCTCGCCTCGCCCGGGGCGATCCACGCCGAAGCGGTGATCTCCCACACGCCTGCGCTCAGATCGTCACTGCTGGCGGTCCACTCGGCGTCGGTGGCGTCGCGGCTGCTGGCCCAGCGCTTGGGGGGGCGCTGGCGGCTGCCTTCCGGGTCGTAAACGGCGAGGCCCACCTGGGCAAACTGGCCGCTGCGCCGCGTCAGCCGCACCACGGCCTGCTGGGCGCCTGCGGGCACGGCGATGGGCATGCGCCACACCTTGCCGGCGGCGAGCTTTAGCCCTTCCCAGCGCACGCTGTGGCCCTCTGCGGCCAACGTCTGCAGCGGCACCACCACCGAAACCTGGTGGACAAAGGCGATCTCATCGGCGGCCGCGCCCGGCTCCCGCCCGACGATCAGGCCCACGTGTACGCCCGGCTGCTTGAGTTTTTCCGCGGCAATGCGCAGCTCAAACGGGCTCTCGCGCTCGCCGCGCAGCTGCAGCCGCGGCCGCAGCACCTCGATCCACTCCGCTTTGCTCTGCACATCGATGACTTGGGCGAATTGTGCCCGCTGGTCGCCGCTCCACGTCTGCGGCAGCAGGGCTTTGACATCGACGCTGACCACCGCCGGCTCGCTCCCCGGCCACCCGGCGCGCAGCCAGGTTGCGGGCATCGTTTCGCCGTCGCCGCGCGGCGCATGGCTGGCCTGAGCATAGCCTAGCGCCTTCACAGTTCCCTGTTTTGCCAAGCGTTTTGCCAAGGCGGCGGCCGCCACCACGTCGATCATCCCAGCGCCTTGGTCCAGCCGCGAATAGCCGGCCAGAGGCTTGGCGCTCTGCTGTAGCGCCGCGCGGACGATGCCGCTGTGGAGCCCTTGGGCCAGCAGCGGACGCTTCTCCTGCGGCCGATCGGCCAACAGCGCTGCCCAGACCAGCAGCATCGCTCCTGCGGCGTGGGGCGAGGCCATCGAGGTACCCTGTTTGATTTCATGGCCATCCCAGACCGGCACCGAGGCACTCGCCGCACCAGGGGCGATCAGCTCGGGCTTGGCGAGCTCGCCGCCGCGGGAACTGAAGCTGAACAGCTCGGTTTGGTCCAGCTTGCCGCCGTAGAGCGCCGCCGCGGCTTCTTTGGGCAGGGCCGCGCCGACCGCCAAGGCCAGGTTCGCCGCCGCCGGCGAGCCGATCGAGCTGAGCCCCGGACCCTCATTGCCCGCGGAAAATGCGATGGTCAGCAGGGGAAATTCCTGAACCAGCAGGTCCACTTCACGATCCAGGTCGGCCTTGCCCTCGGTCCCGGCGGCAATGCCATAAGAGGCGTTGACCACCACCGGCACGCCGTGGCGCCGCGAATACTCGCCGCAAAACCGCAGGGCCTTGGCAAAAGCCCCGGTCGGCGTCGCCCCGCCGGAGCGGGCGTTGTGGCCGATCTTGAGCGACAGCACCTGGGCGCCGGGGGCCACACCGTCCCAACCTGCCCGGCCAAACATCTGGTAACCGGCAATAATGCCAGCCACATGGGTGCCGTGGCTGCCGTCCGTAAAGTGCAGCTGGGCCTGCTGAGTGGCCCAAGCGGGCTCAAAGGCCAGGCTCAGCTGCGTGTGCTGTTTGCCTGGCTGGATCTGCGGCGCTACCAGCAGCTCCTGGGCCACGTGATAAGGGCGAACCGCGGCTTCTTCAGCCAAATCGCCGTCGCCGTCCCAGTCGATCACCAGCAGCGCGTCATCCGCTCCGGTGCCTGTGCGCCACGCGACCGCGGTCAGCTCGCTGTCACCCTTGCCATCTGTGTTGATATCCCTGAGGTTTTCTGGTCCGATGGCGCGCTCGCGGAAGGTGCCGACCCACCACATGCCGTCGACCGCGTCCTTGAGCTTGCCGATCGCCGCTGTTCGCCCGCCCGCCAGCTGGAGCAGCCGATCTGGACCTTCACCTGAAATTGCCGCCGGTTGCAGGCTGATATCGCCCTGCCCAGAGAAGTCGCGCGCCTCGATCACCTTGGCTTTGCCGTCGCTGGTGCGCTGCAGACCTTGGGCCAGCGGATCCACCCCCGTGTCGAGCACCGCCACCACGAGGTTGGCCGCGCCATTGACGGCCCTGCCATCCAACTGTGGATACTGATTTAGGAAAGACCGCGCCTTCATGGCTTCGGCGGGCAGGTAGTCGCCCCAGGCCGCCGCAGCAGGTTCAGCGCACAACTCAGCGGGGGCCAACGACCCCAAAAGCAGCACCGCGGCGGTGCAGAGGGGCAGGGCAAAGAGCGGGAGGGCGAGGCGCGGCTGACCCAGCAGGGCCAATTTGCGGTCGAGGACTGGCACTGATTCTCCCGCTGCGGGGTGTAGGCCTCACGAAGCGGCGGCAGGGTAGCGGATTTGCGCCAAAAATGCAAGCGAACCCGCGGCAGAATCGCCGCTGGGGCCAAGCTAGTTTCCTATGGTTCTTGACCCCATGGCGGTTTGGCTTCAAAGTGTCGGCTGCGCCAGATCGGGGCGCCAATACCGAATCGCGTCCGCCCGCTACTGGCGCAGGGCCCGGTTCTCGGAGATTGACCATGTCGTTCCCTTCGCCTCGCCGCGCCGGTTTGTCTAAGATGTTTACCTGGTTGTCGCTCGCGGGCCTGCTCGTGTCCCTGGGAGCCGTGTCCCTGGGCTGCTCTGGCCAGAACATGAAGGACCCAGACAACGACGAAAAGAAAGAGAAAGCCCGGCCGTTCAAGACGACCGAGCCCACCAAAGACCGGATGGATGACAACACCGGCGACCGCGAGGACTGGCGCTACTGGACCGCGGAGAAGGACGGCACGGGCGAAGTGCGCGTCGAAGTGAGCAAGTGGGAGGACAGCACCACGCTGACGGCGATGGTCACGGTGTTTGACGAGGCGGGCACGCGGCTGATCGAAAAGCCGATGAACCAGTCGTCTAACCCCAAGATCCAAGAGCAGTTTCCCGTGGAGAACGGCCGCAAGTACTTTGCGCGCTTCAAGCTGGTCAGCGGCAAGGGCGAGTACATCGCAGAAATGAGCGAGCCGCTGGACCCCTGCGCCGCCTGCACGGACAAGCAACTGTGCGAAGAGGGCAAGTGCGTCGACAAGCCGTGCGGCGGCGACTGCCCAGACGGCAAGGTCTGCGACAAGGCCAAGAACGAGTGCGTCAAGGTCGACAAGAAGCCTGAAAACAAATGCGAAGGCGTTGAATGCCCCAAGGGCGAGATTTGCCAGCGCGCCACCGGACGCTGCGTCGTCCCCGCACCGCGCGCCCCCGACACCGCGGAGCCGGCCAAGCCCGCGGGCATTGACTGCTCGGTCATCGACGCCCGCGACGCGGCGGGTGGATCGCTGCTGACCCTTTCAGCCGGTGAGAACCGCGGGGTCAAGAAGGGCATGAGCGGCTCGGTCTCCGGCGTCAAGGGCGCGACGTTCAAGGTCACTGAGGTCTACCCCAGCCGCTGCAAAGCGGTGTGCAAGGTGCCGGCGGCCAAGCTGTCGGGCCAGACCAAGGCGTCGATAAAGCCTTGAGTGCGACTCGTGGGCTCTTGCAACGCCGTCCCAACCTGACCGGGCGAATTGCGCTGACGGCCTTGATCGCCCTAAGCACCGCCTGTTGCGGCAAGCCCACGGCTCCGGATCGCCCGGCTAACCAGCCGCCCAAGCCCGCGAATGAGGCTTCCAAGCCCGCTACGGCGCCGCGCACGGGCAAGAGCCTGTTTCAGCTGCCGCATGTGACCCTTGTGGCGGTCACCGACTGGCAAGCCAAGCTCAAACCCTGTGGTTGTACGCTGGATTTGCAGCGCGGCGGCGTGGAGCGCCTGGCCTATTGGCTGGGCCAGACCCGCGCCCAAGACGACTCCGTGCTGGTGGTGCACGCCGGGAGCCTGATTCAGGACGACGAGCCGCACAATTCGCCTGCGACCCAGGCGCAATTTGCCCTGCGGCTAGACGCATTTGCCAAGGCGCTTGGCCAGATGCAGGTGTCCGCGGTGGCCCTTTCGCGCTGGGATCTGGCGGCGGGAGGCGAGGCGGCGATCAAGGCCTATGCCGCGCTCCAGGCGTCGCTGCGGGCGCCGATTCTGGCGCTGACCGCCGTGCCCGGGCTCCAGGTGCAGAAGACCCACCTGCAGCGCAGCAATTCTGGTGTGCAAGTTGGCCTGGTGGCGGTGGATCCGCTGGATGCTGCCGATGACGCCGCCCGCGCCTCGCTGGTGTCTGCGCAGGTGGCCGAGCTTCGCCAGCAAGGGGCCCAGGTGGTGGTAGCCCTGGCCAACACGGGGCTGCGCGGTGCCAGAAAATTGGCGCGTCAGGTCAAAGGGTTGGATGTGATTGTGGTCGGCCAGCTCGACGCCAAGACCGATCCGAGCCTGGATCTGGAGCGCGAAGGCGAGGTGCTGCTGGTCCACGCGACCCGCCACGGCGCTTGGGCGGCAGCGCTGACCCTGGTGCCGGACGGCGGCGGTACGTGGAGCGAGGCCTCCCAGCACCTGCCCGGCGAGGCGGAAGCGCTGCAAACTCGCTTGGATGCGGCGCAGAAGCACCTGCGCGACCTCAAGGCCCGCGGATCGCTGTCGGTGGAGCGGGCGATGCCGCTGTACCAGGCGCAAATCAACGACTTGCAGCAGCGCATCGCCGCGGCCAAGGCAGCGCGCCTGCAGCCCTTGCCGGCCGGGCGCCTCGCGGCCTATCGGGTGGTGGGCCTGGATTGGTCCGCGCCGACCGACCCGCAGCTGGCGGCCCTGGTGGCGGCGTATGATGCTGAAGTGAGCAAGGTCGCAGAGAAATTGGCGTCCCAGCCGCTGGAGGCCAAGCCGGGGCAGGCGAGCTACATCGGCCAGGCGGAGTGCCTCAGTTGCCATGAGGACGCCAGCGGTTTTGCCAAGGCCAATCCCCACGCCGCCGCATGGAAGACGCTGCAGGACGTGGCCAAGACCAAGGACCTGGACTGCGTCGC
>JBIKTV010000278.1:0-7587 GCA_044347905.1 Myxococcota bacterium | reverse complement strand
GCGCCCGCCCACTGCAGCGCCAGATCCTTGGGCATGCGCTCCCTCAGCAGCTCCGGAGCCCTGTAGCGCGCCAGCGGCAAGAACTGCACCTCCAGCGCTGTGGGCTTGCCTTGGGCCAGCTGCCCCTTGGCCTGGGCCTTGCCGCCCCCCAGAACGTCAGGCAATTGCGCGGAGATTTCAGCGGTATCGCCGCTCAGCACCGCCGAGATCCCCACCACATCGACATCGCGGCCCGCCAGCCACACCGCCTTGCCCAGCACTTTGGCGCGCAGTTGGCCTTCTCGCACTTGCACGTCGCCCAGGCGGCTCAGCAGGCCCTTGCCCTCGCTCTGCGGCTCCCCGGGGCGCCTGAGCGCTTTGCGCAGCCTCAGCCACGCCACCGGCTGGCCATCCATGAGGTCTAGATACACCACCGGACCCTGCATTTGCAGAGAGCTGAGCTGCGGGCGCCCGGTCAGGCTGGCCAGCAAGGCGAGGCGCGCGTCGATTTGGCCGACTTCCAGCAGCGCCGAGGGGCCTTCGGCCAGCTTGAGCCCCGTCAGCCGTGCCCCGCCGGTCCAGCCGATCTCCAGGCTCTGCCACTGCAGGGTAAAGCCGCTCCCTTCCAAGCGATTTGCCACGGCGCGTTTGAGCTGATCCTCTGCCCCTGCGCGCAGCCAAACGGCAAAAAGCAGCGCCAGCACCAGCAGCGACGCCACCCCTGCACCGGCCAATTTGGCCCAGCGCTTGGGATTTCGCGTCATCGGATTGCCAGGCGGGTGAGCGGTCTGGTGGGATGGACTCGGGGCCAGTGAATTCATGGGGGGCGCATTGTGCGCTATGCTGGTCCTTGCGAAAAGCAATTTGGCTGCGCAACCACCAGAAGAGGAAAAATCGTGCGGATTATCACCTGGAACGTCAACAGCATTCGCATTCGCCAAGAGCGCTTGGTCGCCGTTTTGGCCCGCCACCAGCCCGATGCCCTGTGTCTCCAAGAGCTCAAGGTTGAAGACGCCGGCTTTCCTATCGCCGCCATCGAAGCAGCGGGCTATTGCGCCCAGTGGCACGGCCAAAAAACCTATAATGGTGTTGCTGTGTTGACCAAGGTGCCCGCGCGGCTTGTGGCCAAGAACATGGGCGACGGCAGCGACGATCCGCAGGCCCGGCTCATCGATGTCGAGGTCGGCGGCGTGCGGGTCATTTCAGCCTACGTGCCCAACGGCAGCGAAGTGGGCAGCGAAAAGTACGCCTACAAGCAGCAGTGGTTGCAGCGCTTGTCCGCCTACTTGCAGCAGAATTGCGACCCCGCCCAGCCGCTGGCGCTGTGTGGCGACTTCAACATCGCCCCCACCGACCTCGATGTGCGCAACCCGAGCGTTTGGGCCGACAGCGTGCTCTGCGACCCCCCCATTCGCCAAGCCTGGCAGGGCCTGCTGGACTGGGGGCTGGGCGACGCTTTTCGCCAGATCGAGCCCGGACCTGGTCATTTCAGCTGGTGGGACTATCGCAACCTGGGCTTTCAGCGCAACGACGGCCTGCGCATCGACCACATCCTGGCCACGCCGCCGCTCCTGGCGCGCGCCCAGGCCGCCAGCATCGATCGCGGAGAGCGCAAGGGAGACAAGCCGAGCGACCATGCGCCGGTGCTGGTCGATTTTGCCGGTGCCTAGATCGCCGATGTCCAGCGCGGTCGCCGACAGGCGCGTTGCAGCTTGCTGATCGCGCCGATGTGGCCGCGCCAGCGCCAGAGCCGCTCGCATAGGCCAAAACGCAGACACCCCGGCAGGCTGCCTTTGGGGCCGCCTACCGGGGT
Organism: Myxococcota bacterium; assembly: GCA_044347905.1. Classification (GTDB taxonomy): domain Bacteria; phylum Myxococcota_A; class UBA9042; order UBA9042; family UBA9042; genus SXRM01. Next base: position 5,795 of record JBIKTV010000278.1, on the reverse strand, counting down.
GTCGCTTAGTCTCAAAGGATCAGCGCTCTGGAATTACCAGTCGCGACCACCGCGGTCACCGCGATCGCGATCGCGACCACCGCCGCCGCCGCGACCACCGCGACCACCGCGGCCGCCGAAGTCGTCGCCGCCACCGCCGCCGCCGCCAAAGCCGCCGCCCGCGCCGCCGCCGCCGTAGCCGCCGCCGCCAAAGCCGCCGCCCGCGCCGCCGCCACCGCCGCCGAAGCCACCGCGATCGCCGCCGCCACCGCCGCCGCCGAAGCCGCCGCGATCGCCGCCGCCAAAGCTGCGGCCCGCGCCAGCGCCAGCGCCGCCGCCGTAACCGCCACCGCCAGCTCCGCCACCCGCGCCGCCGCCGAAGCCGCCGCGATCACCGCCGCCGCCGAAGCCGCCAGTGCGGGGTGGGCGCTCCTGCGCCTCGCTGACCTTGACCGTGCGGCCGTCGAGGGCCACGCCGTCCATGCCGGCCACAGCTGCCTTAGCAGCCTCGTCGTCAGCCATCGTCACGAAGCCAAAGCCGCGCGAGCGGTTGGTCTCGCGATCCTTGATCACCTTCGCGTCAGCGACAACGCCAAAGCGCTCAAACGCAGCGCGGAGCGACGCATCTTCCGTATTCCAACTCAGACCGCCCACAAAAAGCTTCTTACCCATTGCGTTTCTCACCCTAATCTGACGACGCACACAGCAATGACGGGCGCCATGCCTGCCACCTTAGCCCCGCGCACAAACAACTTGTCCGAAGGCTTTAGCAGCTTACCATGGCCCGCAGAGCCTGAAAAGAGCAATTTCGCAGGATCGAGTGAGAATTCGCATCGCCCCGCGTTGGCTCGGCGCTACTTGGGAGGCATGCGCAGGGCGCCGTCGAGGCGAATGACTTCGCCGTTGAGCATGCGGTTCTGGATGATGTGCTCGGCCAGCTGGGCGTACTCGTCCGGATCGCCCAGGCGCGACGGGAACGGCACTTGCTTGCCCAGCTCGTTCTGCACTTGCTCAGGCAGAGCCGCCAGCATCGGCGTCTTGAACAATCCGGGGGCGATCGTGCAAACGCGAATGCCAAAGGACGACAGATCGCGGGCGATCGGCAGGGTCATGCCGACGATGGCGCCCTTGGAAGCGGCGTAGGCAGCCTGGCCGATCTGACCGTCGTACGCGGCAACGCTCGCGGTGTTGATGAAGACGCCGCGCTCGCCGTCGATTCCGGCCTCTGTGGCGATGAGGCGGGCGGCGACCAAGCGGATGACGTTGAACGAGCCGCCGACATTGACGTGCAAGGTCTTGCTGAACGAGCCGAGGTCGTGGGCGCCCGACTTGCTCACGGTGCGCTTGGCGATCGCGATGCCGGCGCAGTTGACCACCACGTTGACCGGGCCGCCAAACTGCCGCTCGGCTGCGTCCAGGGCGGTGTTGATGTCGGCCTCACTGGTGACGTCGCAGCCGCAGAAAAGCGCGTCGCTGCCGATTTCCGCGGCGACCGAGGCGCCATGGCTCGAAGGCAGATCGACCACCACAACCTTGGCTCCGCGGCGAGCGAGGCGAAGGGCAGTAGCGCGGCCCAGGCCAGAGGCAGCACCGGTGACGAGGGCAATTGCGTTGCTGAGTTCCATGGGGCGCCTCCAAAATGCCAGATTGGCGAAACGTGAAATGAATACGGGTTGTTCGCGGCATAAGCTGGACCATAGGCTGGGCCAGCGGCGGCAAAATTCTGGCAGCAATTGCGCTGTAACGCAATCGAGCGAGGCGTTTCCAGGGGCGGGGATGCTGTTGACGGGCCTTCGATACGCCGCGGCGCTGGTGGCCCAAAAAGCGCTGGCTTTGGCCGATCCGCATGGTCCACCGCCCGCGGAAGTCTTGGAAGCCGCGCAGGGCCGTGGTAGAAGCGCGGTCCATGGAACGCATCGAAACCAGCACCGACCTGCACACCCCTTCCTACACGGCCAACGCGGCTCACCACCGGCGCCTGCGCGACGAATTGCGCCAGCGCTTGGCGGCGGCTCGGCAAGGTGGCCCGGAGGCGGCGCGAAAACGCCATACCGACCGCGGCGCGCTCTTGGCCCGCGATCGCATCGACCAGCTCTTGGACCCCGGCAGTCCGTTTCTTGAGGTGGCGCCACTGGCGGCCTATGGGCTGTACGACGGCGAGGCCCATTCGGCCGGCATCGTCACGGGCATCGGCCGGGTTGCGGGGCAAGAGGTGATGATCGTCGCCAATGACGCCACCGTAAAGGGCGGCAGCTATTACCCGATGACGGTCAAGAAGCACTTGCGCGCCCAAGAGATTGCCGCAGAGAACCGCTTGCCGTGCATCTACTTGGTGGACTCTGGCGGGGCGTTTTTGCCCATGCAGAGCGAAGTATTTCCCGATCGCGACCATTTTGGGCGGATTTTCTACAATGAGGCGCGCATGTCCGCGGCGGGCATTCCGCAGCTGGCGGTGGTGCTGGGCATGTGTACCGCGGGGGGCGCGTATGTGCCGGCGATGGCCGATGAGGCGATCATCGTCAAGAACCGCGCGACCATCTATCTGGCCGGTCCGCCGCTGGTCAAGGCTGCGACAGGCGAAGAGATTTCTGCAGAAGCCCTGGGTGGCGGTGACGTGCACACGCGCATCTCTGGCGTGGCCGACCACCTGGCCGACGACGACGCCCATGCGCTGCAGTTGGCCCGCGCCGCCGCGGCGACCCTGAATCAAGAGAAGGTGCCGCAAGGGGTTTTTGCGGCGAGCGAGCCCCCGGCCCTGGACCCGGAAGAGCTCCACGGCGTGGTGCCGGCCGACCTGCGCACGCCCTACGATGTTCGCGAAGTGATTGCGCGCATCGTCGACGGCTCGCGCATGCACGAGTTCAAGCCGCGCTATGGCACGCAGATCGTTTGTGGTTTTGCGCGTATCCACGGCATGCCGGTGGGCATTTTGGCCAACAACGGCGTGCTGTTCAGTGAGAGCGCGCTCAAAGCCACCCACTTCATCGAGCTGTGCTGCGCCCGCAAGACCCCGCTGCTTTTCCTGCAGAATATCACCGGTTTCATGGTGGGTTCTAAGGCCGAACACGGCGGGATTGCCAAAGACGGCGCCAAGATGGTCCACGCGGTCGCAACGGCCAATGTTCCCAAAATCACGGTGGTGATTGGCGGATCCTACGGGGCCGGCAATTACGGCATGTGCGGCCGGGCGTATCAGCCGCGCTTCTTGTTTACCTGGCCCAACGCCCGGGTGAGCGTGATGGGCGGCGAACAGGCCGCGAGCGTGATGGCCCAGGTCAAGCGCGAGCAATTGGCCAAGGACGGCGCGGTGCTGAGTGCGGAGGAGGAAGCGGCGATCAAGGCGCCGATCCTCGCCAAGTATGAGAGCGAGGGCAACCCCTACTACGGCAGCGCGCGGCTGTGGGACGACGGGATCATTGAGATGACCCAGACCCGCGACGTGGTGGGCCTGGCGCTCTCGGCCTGCTACAACGCGGCAATTCCCGAGTGGCGGCCCGGTGTGTTCCGCATGTAGGTCCCCAAAGGCCGTGGCCAGCAACGGCGAGGAGGCGCGGTGATCAAGCACGCGTTGTGCAAGGGCATCGGTCGGATTGTCCTGGCCCGGCCAGAGAAGAAGAACGCGTTTGACGGGGCGATGCTGAGCGAAATCGCCCGGCTCCTGGACAATTGGGCCGAGGATCCGCAGTGCCGGGTCATCGTGCTGGAGGCCGAGGGAGAGACGTTTTGCGCCGGCGCCGATCTGGCCTGGATGGCCTCCTTTGGCAACGCGGGGCGAGAGGCCAATCTGCAGAGCGCGCGCGAACTTGGCTCGGTGTTTCACAAGCTTGCCCGCTCGCCCAAGCCCACGGTGGCGCAGATTCAGGGCGCGGCTCGCGGCGGTGGCGTGGGGCTCGCGGCGGCCGTAGACATTGCCGTGGCCAGCGAGCGCGCCAGTTTTGCCCTGACCGAAGTGCGCCTTGGGCTTGTGCCAGGGGTGATCAGCCCCTTTGTGGTCGAGCGGGTGGGGCCGAGCCAGGCCCGCGGCCTGTTCATGACTGGCGAAACGATCGATTCTGCAAGGGCATTGCGCATCGGCTTGGTCCACCAGGTCGTCGCGGCGGAGCAGTTGGCGCTGAAGGTCAATGAGGTGGCCAGCCAGCTGGTGCAGGGCGGGCCGCAAGCGCTGCAGGCGTGCAAGCAACTGGTTGATCTTGTAGCCTATCAGCCGTTTGACAAGGTCGCCGAGCAGACTGCCGGGCTGATCGCGGATCGCCGCACTTCCGCCGAGGCTCAGGAGGGCATGCACGCCTTCCTGCAGAAGCGCCGCGCCCAGTGGGTGCCAGAGTAAACCCAGCCGATCCAAGGTGATTTGACGCTCCCGCCGGCCGGGCGGGGCAATGAGAAGGCCCCCATGCGCAAAGTGCTGATAGCCAACCGCGGCGAGATTGCCACGCGAATCGCCCGCGGATGTCGGGTGTTGGGCATGGGCTCGGTGGCCGTGTACTCGCAGGCCGATGAATTGGCGCGCCACGTTCGCACGGCCGATGAAGCGGTGTGCGTGGGCCCGCCGGAGAGCGCGCTGTCGTACCTCAATATCGCAGCCATCTTGGAAGCTGCGCGGATGACGGGCGCAGACGCGGTCCATCCAGGGTACGGATTTCTTAGCGAAAATGTTGAGTTCATGGAGGCCGTTGAAGCCGCAGGGCTCATCTGGATTGGCCCGCCCGCGTCAGCCATTGCGCCGATTCAGTCCAAGACCGCGGCCAAAGCGGTGGCTCAGGCGGCCGGCGTTCCCACGGCGCCATCGGCGATTGTCGAGCGCGACGACCCCGAGTTCTTGCGCAAACTGGGCGACGATATTGGCTTTCCCCTCCTCGTCAAGCCTCAGGATGGCGGCGGCGGCAAGGGCATGCAGAAGGTCACCCGCGCGGAAGATCTGGCCAGCGCGGTGGCGGCGGCGCGGCGCATCGCCCAATCGGCCTTCAAAAGCGACCGCCTATTTGTGGAGCGCTACGTTGAGAACGCCCGCCACGTTGAAGTTCAGGTCTTGGGCGACCGGCACGGTACGGTAGTGCATTGCTTTGAGCGCGACTGTTCGCTCCAGCGCCGCCACCAAAAAGTCATTGAGGAGTCGCCCTGCCCCCTGCTGAGCGAAGCCGAGCGCGCGGCGATCTGCGAGTCCGGCCGAGCCTTTGCCGTTCAGGTGGGGTATCAAGGCGCAGGGACTGTGGAATTCCTCTTTGACCCTGTAAGTCGTCAGCACTACTTTCTGGAAATGAACACCCGCCTGCAGGTCGAACACCCTGTGAGCGAGGTGGTGCTGGGCCTCGACCTGGTGGTCGCCCAGCTGCGCATTGCCCGCGGCGAAAAGCTCGGCGACATCCTGGGTGGCCCGCTAAGTCAGCACGGCCATGCCATTGAAGTGCGTATTTATGCTGAAGATCCGGCCAAGGGTTACCTGCCGCAAGCCGGTCGGCTCCTGCGCGTCGACTGGCCCGATGCGCCGTTTGTCCGCGTGGATGGCGGTTTTCAGAGCGGTGACGTGGTGCCCATGCACTACGACCCGATGCTCGCCAAGGTGATTGCCTGGGGGCGCGACCGGCGCGAGGCGACCGACCGCATGCTCGCGGCGCTGAGTGAGACCTTTGTACACGGGCTAGTCACGAATATTCCTCTGCTTATCACTCTGCTGCAGACGCCTGAGTTTCAGGCCAGCGCCTTTCACACGGGCTGGATGGATCTGCGCTGGGGCAGCGAAGCCCCAGGCGCCACCGATGACGTGGCCGAGTTTGCCCTACACGCGCTCGCCGCGGTCGGCCCAGGAGGCCCGCTGGCCA
>JBIKTV010000277.1:0-7599 GCA_044347905.1 Myxococcota bacterium | reverse complement strand
GGCATGGAGGCGTCGTTGGTCTCCACCGCCACGGCCATCGCAAACACGTCAGAGACCTTCCAGGAGGACTCAAAGTACAGGCCAAACACCTTGGCCTCGCCGGGCAGCGGCGCGCGACCGAGCACGGACTGCAGCTTGGTCCCCGTGGGATCGACGCGGCTGGCGCCCAAGCGATACTGAACCCGCTGAATTTCATACATGGTGTCAAAGTAGCTGGGCACGTAGTTGGCGTCGTAGCGGCGAATTTCGGCCCGCAGCCGCAGGGCGTGGACCGGGTCATCGCCCAGGTTCAGCCGCAGCAGGTGGCCCCAGGCCATGCCCGACGACATCACCCCGCGCAGCCCTGGCTTGGTCGGGTCGCTCTCCCAGCGCGGATCGCCGTTGTCGGTCGGCAGACCGGAAGCCAAAATGCTGTAGTCGACATAGGTTTTCCAGTCGGTTGTCTTGGTGTCGACCAGCTTGATCTCCGTATCGAGCCCCGCCGACACCACCTGGGTCGAGATGTACTGCGGCTGGAAGTTCTTCTGGTCGACCAGGTATTCGCCGTGGCGGCGGCCGTCGTTGTCTGTGTCGTCAAAATCCAAGCGATTTCTAAGCGGTGCGTCGATGTCTGCCGCAATGGTTGCGCCGATCGAGAACGACCGCAGCGCGTAATTGTCGCGGTTGATCAGCGACAGCGGCTTGATAAACATCAACCCCGCCAACAGGTTCGGCCGGGCGACGTTGTTGACGTAGAGTTCGACGCCGCCGTAGTCCATAAAGCCGTCGAATTCGGCGCTGACCTGGCGGCTGTTGAGGTTGAGGTTGGGGTTGTAGCGCTTGACGATGGTGCCGTGGCCGATGGAGCTGGCCTTAAAAGCGTTAATATCCAGATAGATGCGGTCCTCTTTGCTGCCGTACTGGATGCCGCGGATCAGCTGGGCGTAGTCGGCCGTCTCGTCCCAATCCTGCTGGCGCAGCTGCATGGCGTTGGTCCAACCGCCCGTCGTCTCACCGGAATCGGGGTGAAACTGCACCGGCCGCGTGTCGACCAGCTGCAGGCGCACGGGAATACCAAAGGTCAGCGACAAGGTGCGGTCGGCCAAATCCGTCGTAAAATTAATGTTGGGCGTCACCGAGGCGTAGAAGATGTCGCCAATGCGCTCAATACCGCCCAACACGCCAAAGCGATTTTCCCAAGGCACCAAGCCGATAGCGCCGACGTTGGCCAGCTCGCCTTCAATGAAGCGCCGCGATCTCTTGCGCGGTTCCATGGCGGAAACGGGCTTGGCGCGGTCCAGGCTGAACGGATCGTGGGGCTTGACCGCGGATGGCGGCGCGGGCACAGGCGGCGGTACCGGCGGCTTGGCGGCGGGAACCTCCGGCTTGGCGGCCGGTACGACAGGCGCTGGCGGCGCGGGTTCGGGCCCCGTCACCACCGGCGGCGGCGCGGCGTCTGAGCTCGGATCTGCGCCTGGCGCTGGCGTTTTGGGCGGTTCCGGCGCGACCCCTGGCTCCGGCGCGACCACAGGCTCCGGCGCGACCACAGGCGGCGGCGGCGGCGGGTCGTCTTGGGCAAACGCCGACCCGGCAAAGCCCAGCCAGAAGAGGCTCGCCACAGGCGCCATCCACGGGCGATTGATCTGCATGGGGGGCTCCCTTTTCGCGGGCCTAACAGACGTTGGTCGCCAATCAGTGGGTGCCGCGGGACCCAGTCGCTGCGCGGCCTATAGCTTGCCCAGCACGGTGTCAAAACAGGCATTGCCCTTGGGGGCCGCAGCCTTAGCCGCCTGCACCGCCGCAGATCGCACCGCTGGATCGGCGGGCAAACCTTGGCGCAATTGGGCGATGAGGACTTCTGGCTTGCTGCCATCGCCGCAAGCACCGCTCACGAGCGCGGCCAGGCACTTCTGGCCCCCGGCGAGACCCGCCAGATAGGCCGGAACCTCTTTGCCTGGCAGGGCTTTGGCGTGGTCCACAAGCAGCTGGCAGTCCGGTGCTTTGGCGAGGCCCGCGTCGAGCCAGCGCGCCACAAACAGATCGGCCAGGGCCTGGTGGGCAAACTGCCACTCGGCCGACTTGACGCTGCCGCTGTTGCCACCGATGCGCTCGAACATCACGGACTGAAAGAGTTCTTCGCACAGGTGGCGGTTGCGGTCGTTGTCGCCGCCCTCCGCCGCGAGGCAGCGCTGGACGGAGAAGGTCAGGTTCCACTCGCCGTCTTTGTAGCCGTCCGCGGCGATCATCTTGTCGACCGCGGCTAGCGCCTCTTCGGCCGGAATCTTGAGCTCTGCCAGTTCCTTGCGCATCCGCTCGCTCAAGATGGCCACGTGGATGTGCGTCAGGGTGTGGGCCTGGCCGCCGCGCTCCTTGGCCGGATCAAAGGTCGCCGCCAGGGACTTTACGGCGTCCAAGTCGCGGTAAGTCGCCATGAACGGGTAGTAGCACTGCTGGCCCAACACGGCTTGGCGATCCAGGCGCCACGCGTGGACAAAACCGTCAATGCGGTCGCGATCGGCGCGATCCACCGCCTTGCGCAAGAGCGCAGAGCGCGCCCGGCCGCAATCCAGCGGCGTCATTTCTAGCACGGCCTCCAGGTTGGCGATGCCGTAGCTCTCTTGGTAAATCGACGGGCGGCCCAGGTAAACCATCTGCAGAGACGGGTACTTGGCCTGCAGCTTGCCCAGCGACGTGAGGCTGGCGGGGCGTTCTGCGGGCGGCACTTCATCCAGCGCATCCACCACCAGGATCCAGCGAGACTTGCCCAGCAATTCGCCAAGGTTTGCCTGGGCATCCGCCGTCAGCGACAGCTGGGTCGCCACCGCCTGGACCACAGAGGCCTCACTGGCGCCGTTCTTGACCAACTCCTTGAAATCCACAAGAAAGATCGGGACCTTGGGGCACAGCTCAGCCAGCATCGCCCGCGCGGACTCCGACTTGCCGATGCCGCCGCGCGCCTGGATCAGCAGGTTGCGCACCGCGCCTTCGCTCAGGGCCTGCAAAAGCTTGACTTCTGACAGCACGCCGTCTTCATTGGGGCCGGGATTCGCCTTCCACTTCAAGGCCTTGAAGGTCGGGCGCAGGTACGTGAGCTCGCGGACGTCTTTGTCGTGCTCCGTCCCTTCTGTGGCACAGCGGGCGCCGTAATTGCTGGGCGGCTCGTTGGCCAGCTGTTGAAGCGTCGCCGGCCCGCACGCGACCGACAAAAGACCTACGACAACGGCACTCAGCGGGTGGCGAATCGACAACACGGGCATGGTCCTTCCTCTTACGCAGCTTTGGCGGCGATGGTACACCGGGAGCGGCTATCGGACAAACCGCCCCGCGACCGTGCGGCGGGTCAGAGATTCTCTCGCGATTACCTGCGGTCAAGGGCCCGGCGGCGGAGCGGTGGGCGGCCGCAGCCTCTGCCAGCAGGCGGTAAAATTCCCTTGGCACACCGCCGAAATCTGCGCCTCAGGCCAGCCGGCTTGGACCATCGCCGCCACCAGCGCAATGTAGGGGTGCGACGAGCGCATCGCCAGGGGCGGCACAATCGCGCCGTCGAGATCGGTGCCAATCGCCGCTACCTGCGAGCCGCCGATGCGAATCAGGTGGTCCAAGTGCGCGACATAGGCATGGATATCGCCGGGCTTTCCGTTGCGGGCCAGGAAGTTGCGCGCGGCCATGATGCCGATGACCCCACCTCGGTCGGCGATGGCGCGGATTTGGCCGTCGTCCAGGTTGCGCCAGTGCGGGCTCACCCCCGTCACGCCTGTGTGGGTGGCGATGGGCGGTTGGTCGCGGTCCGCGAGCGCCAGGGCCTGCCAGAAGCCCACGGGGTGGATGTGCGCCAGGTCCACAAAGGCCCGGTGGCGGTTCAATGCGGCGATGACTTCTGCGGCGCGAAGGCGCAACCCTTTGTCGCTGCGCAGGCTTAGCGGACTACTGGTGGCGCCAAGCTGCGAGTCCGTCAGGTGCACCAGGGTCGCCCGGGTCACGCGGCCATCGGCCAGCACCGCGTCGATATTGGGCGCCGCATCCCAGGCGTTGGCGCCTTGCACGGCCAGCATCAGGCCATGGACCCCGGCTTGCCGCGCCTCGGCCAGCTCCTGCGGCGTTTGCACCAGCCGCACAGACGCGGTCGACCGCAGCCAGCCGTCTAGCCAATTCAGGTTGCGCTGCCAGGCCTTCCAGCGGCCCTGGGCCGTGCGAAACGGGTTGGTCGTGATGGACCACATCGCCGCGGCCACGCGGTTGTCAGCCAGACGCGGCAAGTCCAAGTGGCCAAAGTAGAAACCGCGCAGCAGCCCCAGGCCATGGCGCTGGCTGGGATTGGCGCCCCACAGCCGCGGCGGGATCAGCGTGTCGATGTGCAGGTCGATGAGCCCATACTGGTCAAGCAGTTCTGCGGCGCGCTGTCGCGACTGGCTCGATAGTTCCATCGATCACCCCTGGTGCAGCAGCGCCTGGGCCAAGCGCTGGGCGGCCGGCTCAAACAGTTCAACGGGTTGCAGCAGGCCCAGCACCAGCCAGCCCTCGCCCGGCAGGTCAAAGTACCAGCCCGGCTGCACGATAAGACCTTGATGCTGCAGCAGATCCATCGACCTTTGCTCGTCACTGTGCGACCGGGGCAGCCGCAGCAGCGCCGACCAGCCGCCATCGGCCGCCAGCAGCGTAGCCGGGCCGTCGCGCAGGACGCGGTGCAAGATCTGCCGATTGGCCTTGAGTCTAGCGATCAGCCTCTCTTGCAGCTGCGGCCGGAGCGCCAGAATGCCGGGCAGGGCCAGTTGCACCGGCGTCGCCACGGAAAGCCAGGTATCCGCGATAATTTCAAGGCGTTCCATCGCCGACGCCACCAGGGGCTGCGGTCCGCTGACCAGCATCCAGCCGCACTTGAGCTGCGGCAACAGGCAAACTTTGGACAAGCCCGAAAGTACAATCGTCAAGCAGCCTTGAAACCCGGCGCAGCTGTCTTGACGGTCGCTGACATCGCCGCCGCCGCTGCCCAGGGAGTCGGCAAAAACCTCATCGCAGATCAGCGCAAGGCCGCGTTTGCCGCACCACGCCTCAAGAAATCGCGCTTCTTCGCGGTGCAGGGCGCTGCCCGTCGGGTTGGCCGGGCTCACCACCAGCACTGCGCGGGTCCGCGGCGTCAGCGCCTGCTCCAGGGCCTGCGTGTCGATGTACCACTCGTCGCCCACCAAGTGCAGCGGATAGGGCGCGGTCTGCACCCCTTCAAGGCCCGCCAGATAGTCAAACAGCGGATAGCTGGGTGTGGGGATGAGCACGGTATCCCCTGGATCGCAAAGCAATTTGAACGCCCAAGCGTAGGCCTCGCTGGTGGAGGCGCTCAGCACAATCTGCTCGGGCGGCACGCGCAGAGCGTGCAGCTGGGCCACGGCAAGCCGGGCGCTCAGAAGCCCAAGCGGATCAGGCTGATAGGCGGCGGCTTGCGGCTGGTCCAGCAGCGGCGCGAGCTCGGCCCAAGTCGGCGCCAGACCCACGCGCGTCGGGTTGGACTCGCAGAGATCCAGCAGCGGCAGACCGGCCTGTTCGCGGCGCTGACGGGCGCTGGTCAGGGCATTGGGGCTCAGGGGCCAGGCGGTGCGCTGCGAGAACATCTGGACCTCGCACTACGGCCAAAACTTCCAGTCGTCGGGCAGGCTTTCGACATCGCCCGTTACAAAGGGCTGCATATAGCCGGCATAAGCCCGCCAGCCGTAATCGATTTGTTCCAAGTTCTTGGCGTTGACCTCGCGCACCACCACCGCCGGACTGCCCATGATCATCGAGCGCGGCGGCAGCTTCTTGCCCACCGTCACCAGGGCGCCGGCGCCGACAATGCTGTGATCGCCAATCTCACTGTTATCCAGCAAAGTCGAGCCCATGCCTATCAAACAGTCATCTGCTACTTTACATCCGTGGAGGATCACCCCGTGGCCCACGGTGACGCGCTCGCCGATCGTCGTTACGCTCCAGTCCTGGGTCGTGTGGACCACAGTGCCGTCTTGCACGTTCGTGTGGGCGCCGATGACGATCGGCCCGCAGTCGCCGCGCAGCACCACGCCGGGCCAAATGCTCACGCCGGGGCCCAGGGTGACATCGCCGATGACCGTGGCCATGGGGTGCACCCAAGCTGTGGGGTGGATGCGCGGGGCTTTGTCTCGATATCGCTGAATCACCTGTACCTCCGCGGACATAACGTAAGGGGGGGTCATGTTTTACTGGGCCGCGGTCACGCCGTCGCTCTCTACCTCGACGGGCATGCCGCCGTTGGCCCCGGTGGCGAACTCGCCGCGCAACTCCTTGCGATCGCGCAGGTAAATGTCAAAAGCCGCCGCGGCGTAGTGCGAGACCATGATCAGGCTGGTGTCGATGGGCGGCTGGATCTTGCCCGAGCACAGCGCGTCAAACTGCGCCTTATACGCGGCGGGCATCAGCGGCATCAGATCGCAGATGTTGGCAAAACTAAAGTGGTCGCCGCCCTGGATCATCACCAGCGACTTGGGCGATCCCAGCAGCTTGTAGGTGGCCTTGGCCTCGGTCACCGGGTTGCAGGTCTTGTCGCCCGTGGCGGCCTGCAGCATCACCGGGCCCTTCATGGCGGCCAGGCTCTGGGGCTCAAACGCCGCGGTCAGGCAGTGGGCCAGGGGCACGGCTACTTTGACGCGCTTGTCGGACAGATCCCACGGAAGTGGGCCTGCTGCCTGGACTTCATCGCACAGCGCGTCGCCGGGCTTGGCCTTGCTGCAGTCGGGCAAGTAGGCTTTGGGCGGGTTGAGCTTGGCGCCGGCGACCGCCAGGCTGGTGTAGCCGCCAAAACTGTGGCCGCTGACGCCGATGCGCGATTCGTCGACCAAGCCCTTGAGCCAGCTGGGGTCGTTGGGCTCGGCCTTCAAGACCCGGTCGATGGTCGCGGTGATGTCTTTGGGGCGCAAGAACGCCATGGCCGGCAGCATGCTCTGGTCAAAGTCCAGGAAAGTATTGCCGGTGTGGTCCGGGGCGGCCACCACATAGCCGCGGCTGGCCAGCTCTTCGCACAGGAAGAACGACTGGTCGCGCACCCCTGAGTTGCCGTGGCTAAAGGCGACCAGCGGAAACGGGCCCTTGGCCGCCGCGACCTGCTCTTGGGCGCCGCGAGGGCTGGGCACTTGGCCGAGCAAATACTTGGCAGGTTCGCCCTTTGCACCTAGATCCGTGGGGTACCAGATGGTGATTTGCAGGCTACGTCCGCCCGGCCCCTTGGTTTCTACGTTCATCACGCCGATGCCGTAGCTCGTGGGGACGGTGCTAGTGTCGCCGCTCGCGCTGTCATTGGGCGTTGCGTCGCCGCTTTGGCCCGAGCTGTCGCCGGCGGTGCTGCTGTCTGCGCCCGTGGCATCGGCGCTGACCGAGCTGGGCGAACTGCTGGGTTCGTCGCTGCCGCACGCTGCCAGGAGCGCCGCCGTCAAGCCTATGGCGATCCAGATCTTTCCTCGTCTTAGCCTGCCCATGCATCCCCCTCAACGCCCTCAGCGCCCGCGGCAGTGTACCTTAGGCCCGGAGCCGCGCCACCACCGCTTTCATCCGGCCCTCTGGATGGTCCAGGCCCGGCTTGCGAATCTCAAGCGACTGCAAGGGTTTACCCGCGCGATCGCA
>JBIKTV010000276.1:0-7604 GCA_044347905.1 Myxococcota bacterium | reverse complement strand
TTTTTGCCGCGCGCAACCCAGGGCGCCGCTTTGCGGATGCGCCTCTAGGCCGCCGCGGTGGACGCAGCCATGGCGCTTGCATACACTCGGCAGACCGGCAGGTGGTCGCGCCTGCGCGGTTTTTCTGCGGTGTGGGCGCTGAGCGCAGCTTGCCCTTCCGGAGGTCCGTTGACGCCCCTGTTGCCCGCCCAGCCCATCGACCCGTCGCCGACTCTTGGCGCGCGCTTTGGCGCACCGTCCGGCGCTCAGCTGGGGGGCGCCGCGCGGTTGCCGTGGCTGTCTCTGCTAGTGGTGTGGGCAATTGCGGCGCTGGTGAGCGGCTGTATGCCCGGCAAGCGCGACAACGAGGTGTGGACCCCGCCCAAGGTCAAAGACGCAGGCGGCGACAGCGGCGGGGCCAAAGACGCCAGCAGCGCGGACGCGGATGGATCCGGCACTGAGACCGACGGCGCGGCCGCCAATGACACTGCAACCGACGACACTGCAACCGACGACGCGGACGACGTCGCACTGATCGACGCGCCGGCCGACGGCGATACGGGTGACGTTGCTGCGGACAGCGCGGTCATCGGCATCCCCGGCTGCGTCACGGACTCCCAATGCGCGGCGCTGCCCTTTGGCCCCTGCGCCAGCGGCCGTTGCGACCTGGCCACAGGGCTATGCCAAGGCGAAAACGCCGCGGACGGCACGGCTTGCGGCGGCGACGCCTGCACCAGCAAGGCCACCTGCAAAGCGGGCAAGTGCGGCGGCGTTCCGCTCCCCTGCAGCGACGGCAATAGCTGCACGGCGGACAGCTGCGATCCACAAAAAGGTTGCGATCATAAGCTGTTGCAGCAGATTCTCTGCGACGACGGCCAGAAATGCACCCCCGTCGACCTCTGCGTGGCTGGCCAGTGCGTGGGCGAAGCGATGGTCTGCGAGGACGGCGACCCGTGCACCGATGACACCTGCAACGCCGCGTCCGGCCAGTGCAATCACCTGGGCTTTGCCAGCTCCGCCAAGAAGGTAGCGTGCACGGCCAGCGGCGGCTGCTTGGGCCCAGGGCAATGCGAAGCCGGCGTCTGCCTAGCCAAATCCCTTTGCGATGACGGCAATCCCTGCACCTTTGACCTGTGCGCCGCGGGAAATTGCAGCCACCTCGCTCGCAGCGGCGCATGTACGCCCGCCGGGGCAAAAAGCGGCGATTTGTGCGCCAAGGGCCTGTGCTTGAGCGGCGATGGCAGCGACTGGCAGCCCGGCGGCGCCTTGCCCGTGTGCGTGGCCCAGGCGGCCTGCGCGGCTAAGGAATGTCTGGTCGGCAAGTGCGACCCCGCCAGTGGCCAGTGCAGCTATCCGACCAAACTCGACGATCAATCGCCGTGCAGCGCCACCTCTTTGTGCACCACCGCAGGCAAATGCGTGCTGGGGCAGTGCAAGACCGCGGCGGTCGCGTGCGACGACGGCAACCCGTGTACCCAAGAAAGCTGCGACCCAGCAGTGGGTTGCAAGGGCAAGGCCAAGGCAGACGGCGGTCCGTGCGATGACGGCAACGGCTGTACCAAGACCGACAGCTGCAGCGGCGGCAAGTGCGCGGGCAAGGCCATCAGCTGCGACGACGGCAATGCTTGCACCGCAGACAGTTGTGATCCCGCGGGCGGCTGTGTCCACGGCGCTGAGGCGGACGGCGCAGCCTGCCCAGGCGGGGCGTGCAAGGGGGGGCAATGCGGCAACTAGAGACGCGGCGACGGGCAGAAAAACCCAGGGATCATCACAGTAGGCGCAGGGTGGCCGCGGCACTGTGGACCCTGGCTTTGGCGCTGCTCATGCTGGTGGGGCTGGGCGGCTGCGAGGGCGAAACCGCAGCGAGCGATACCGCCGCGGCCGAAGACACCGCGGAGCCAGAAGATACGGCCGTGGGCGATGGCGGCGATGCGGTTAGCGACAGCAGCGCGGACAGCAGCAGCGCCGACGCCAGCGACACAGGGGCCGACAGCAGCACCGACGCCGCGGTCAGCGAAGTGCAGGTGGTCGACAAGGGCTGCAAAAACACCAGCGATTGTGCGAACCTCGTCCTCAACTCCTGCCAGAGCGCCAGCTGCGACCTCAAGACAGGCCTGTGCCAGGTCGCCAATTTGCCGGACGACAGCACCTGCACCGGCGCGGAGTCGGACAAATGCAAGCTCGATCCCCGCTGCAAAGCCGGCCAATGTGCTTTCTCTAAGCTCTCTTGCGATGACGGCAACGGCTGCACCGCGGACAGCTGCGAGGCCAGTGCCGGCTGTGTCAGCGTCGCGGTCAGCGGATCGGTCGTGCCTTGCTTAGACGGCAGCGCATGCACCGTGGCCGCCAACTGTGCCCAGGGCGTATGCACCAAAATCAAGGCCTTGGACTGCAACGATCAAGAGGCGTGTACCAGCGACGCCTGCGATCCCAAGCTCGGCTGCACCCACGAGCCGGTCAAGGACGGCCAGAGCTGCAGCGACGGCAAATTCTGCACCGAGAAAGACGGCTGCAAGAAGGGCCTCTGCACCGGCGCTCCGGTGGTCTGCACGGACGACGGCAACCCCTGCACGGTGGCGCAGTGTGCCGAACAGGCCAAGGGCTGCAGCAACGCGCCGCTAGAAGACCTGTTCTGCGACGATGGCAAGCCGTGTACGACCAAAGACGTCTGCGACGGCAACGGCGGCTGCGCCGGCGTGCCGACCAACTGCGACGACAAGAACCCGTGCACAGACGATTTCTGCGACGCGGTAGCGGGTTGCCTGCACAAAGACAATGCCCAGCCGTGCAGTGGCGACGCATGCATGGCCGCCGGCAAGTGCAGCGAGGGCAAATGCGCGGGCACACCGCTCAGCTGCGACGACGGCAACCTGTGTACCCAGGACACTTGCGACAAAGTGCTGGGCTGTCAGGCCAAAGCCTGGCCCTCGCCGTGCTGGGACGGCAATGCCTGCACCACAGAAGACACCTGCACCGGCGGCGCGTGCAAGGGCGGCGGCCAGCTTCAGTGCAGCGACAGCAACCCGTGCTCGGTCGACGCGTGCGACCCCGCGCTGGGCTGCAGCCACGCCGCGGCCGTCCCCGGAGCCAGCTGCGGCGGCGGCCAGACCTGCACCGCCGGGATCTGCTTGCCCTCCAAATGCGGAGACGGCTGGTGCGCAAGTGCGGAGAGCCCGGCCAATTGCCCCGGCGATTGCCCAGAGGACGGCGGCGCTTGCCAACCCAGCGACTCCGCCTGCCTGGCCAGCTGCACCGCAGCCAAGTGCAAGGCCCAGGCCGACGACTGCAACGCGGTGAGCGGCTGCAAAGACCTTGGCGCGTGTCTGAGCGGCTGCGGCAGCGATCTCAGCTGCATGGTCCAATGCTTGATCGGCGCGCCCGGCAGCAGCGGTGAGGCCTTTGCCGCCTACGATCAATGCATGCAGGCCTTCTGCATCAAAGATTTCTGGATGGGCAAAAAATGCAGCGGCGCCGGCAACCAGTACATTCAGTGTGTCGACGCCTGCGAGGGGGCCATGTGCAAGAGCTTGAGCTTGCAGTGCAAAGCCAGCGCAGGCTGCTCGGCGGTGCGCGACTGCCTCAAGGGCTGCACCGACGCCAATCCGGTGCCGTGCATCACCGGGTGCAAAGCCAAGGGCAGCGAGGCCGACACGCTGCTCAACGCCAAGCTCGACGACTGCGACAAGAACTACTGCCTGTAGGCGAGTTTTCGCCGCTGCGATCCGGGCGATTTGACCGGCCCCCCGGCGCATGCGATACGAAGAGCAAAGGGCCTACCGGCTACAGGGAGCGCGCCCATGAAGAACTTCGTCCTCGACACCAATGTGCTCTTGCACGACAGCGACTGCCTGCGCAGTTTTGCCGATAACGTCGTCAATGTCCCGATCTACGTGATCGAGGAGATGGACACCTTTAAGCGCGACCAGGGTGAACTGGGGCGCAACGCCAGGCGCATCGCCCGCGAGCTAGACGGCTACCGCGAACAGGGCAACCTGCGCGAAGGCGTGCCGATGGACAACGGCGGCATCGTGCGCGTGGTCATGGATCGCGCTGATCTGCCGAACCATTTCTCCGTCTCGCACACGATGGATGACGCGATCCTCTCCAGCGCGCTGTTCCTGCACCGCGAAGAGCCGCACCGCAAGGTGGTGTTTGTCACCAAGGACACCAACCTGCGCATCCGCGCCGACGCCTTGGGCCTGCACGCTGTTGACTACGACCGGCAGAACCAGGATGTCAGCGAGCTGTATGCGGGCAGCGCAGAGATCACCGTGCCGGCGGAGGCGATCGACACGCTGTTTGCCGAAGGCAGCCTGGGCCAAGAAGAGCTGGGCAAGACCTACACGATTTACCCCAATCAATACCTGCAGTTGATCGCTGAGGGCCTGCCGTCCAAGACCGCCTATGCCCGGGTGGTCAACGGTCGCCTGGAGCACCTGCGCAACGCCAAGCAGACGGCTTGGGGCGTTGGGCCGCGCAACCGCGAGCAGATGTTCGCCATCGACATGCTGTTGCGCGACGACATTCAGCTTTGCACCCTGGTTGGCAAGGCGGGTACCGGCAAGACCCTGCTGGCCCTGGCCGCCGGTCTGCAGGCGGTGACGGAGAGGGAGCTCTATCGCAAGCTCCTGGTTTCCCGGCCGATTTTCCCCTTTGGTCGCGACATCGGCTTTCTGCCCGGATCGGTCGAAGAGAAGCTCAACCCCTGGATGCAGCCGATCCACGACAACATCGACTACTTGACGACTTCGCAGTCGCGCTCGGTCAAGGGCGGCAAGCAGGAAGGTGGCAAAGACGGCGGCAAGGACGGCGGCAAAGATGGCGGCCGGGACGCGCGGGTCTGGTCCTATGAAACCTTGGCAGATCAGGGGATTGTAGAGGTTGAGCCGCTGACCTACATCCGCGGCCGCAGCTTGCCCAACGTCTACATGATCGTCGACGAAGCGCAGAACCTCACGCCGCTGGAGGTCAAGACCGTGCTGACCCGCGTCGGCGCCGGCACCAAGATCATCCTGACCGGCGACCCGTACCAGATCGACCAGCCGTACCTGGACAGCGTCAACAACGGCCTGACCTATGTGGTGGAGCGCTTTAAGGATCAGCCGATTGCGGGCCACATCACCTTGACCAAGGGCGAGCGCAGTCCGCTGGCTGAGCTGGCCGCTAACCTGCTGTAAACCTTGGTGTTCTGCCCCCTCCTCAGATTTTCTGGAGACCCCCGTGAACCTTCGCCTGCTGGGCGGTGGGGCCGGCTTTTGTGCCGCCGCCGTGTCGATGTTCGTTGTTGCGCCTGAGGTTTTTGCCGCCAAGCCCGCCGCAGGGCACCCCGTGGCCAAGCTGCTGGCGGAGGCCGAGTCGGCTAATCTCCGCGATATCACGGTGATTGCTGTGGCTGAGCCGCTGGAGAGGGAGCACGCCGCCGGCTCTGCGGCCCTGGTGCGCATAGACGACGGCCGCGACGGCGGGCTGCCCAATTGCTGGCTGCTTGAGCTCGCGGGCAAGCCGGCGGGGCCGGTGAAAATCGACGCCAAAACCAGGCTTTCCGTGTGCCCTGGTGGCCCGACCAAGGGGGCTCAGCTCAGCCGCGTGCCCCTGTCCAAGGCCCAGGAGGCGTGGCAGGTGCGCATTGAGCAAATCCGCTACGATTCCAAGGGCGGCGGCGGTGAGCAGAGCATTCTGTGGGGGCTGTACGGCCGCACCCAGGGCCAAAGCGAGACCCGGGCGCTGTGGGAGCGCACTTCCATGACCTTCAAGTCGCGCACCGATCCCACGATCAACCAGGCCGAAGTGTGCCAAGCGCCGCAGATCGACTCGGCGGGCCAGGAGCCGGGGCCGATCGCGATCACCTGTGATACGGAGACGATGCTCGGCAAGCTGCCCAAGCGCGCCAAGCAGACTTTTCGCTCGGCTTGGTCTGGCGACCGCTACAGCGCCCAATAGAGTCGGTCGAGCTATTAGAGTCGGATCGCCGGGGGGACGGGCGAAAAGCTAGCCATTCCCTGGGGATTTTCCGTCCACCTCGGGCACCGGCCAGATGCCAGACGGCCGCGTACCCAGGGCCAAGCGCGCCAGACGCTCAATGCCGTCCAGCACATAGTCGGCCCCCATGGCGTGAACCGCGCGGCTGTGGTCGTGATCGATCAGCGCGCAGCGCACCCCGGCATTGCGCGCCGTGTGCAGATCAATGCGCGAGCTGCCGACCATCAGCGCGCGATCGCGGGCGTCCTGTTCGCCGCTCAGCTGTTGCACCAGGGTCAACAGGCCTTCGGGATCGGGCTTGCGGGCCACTTCTGCGTCGCCGGCCAGCAGGAATTGAAAGCGCCCGGCGATGCCCATTTGCTGCAGCAACTTAAAGGAAGGCGCCAGCGGCTTGTTGGTCAGCACGGCCATGCGCACGCCGGCGTCATCGAGTTCTTGCAGGACTTCTGCGACGTTGGCGTACAAGAACCCGCGCACGCCCAGGTGGGCCTCATACGCGGCCTTGAAGGCGGGCAACCGCTCGCTGATCTCCAGGTCGGTCGGCACTTCGCCGGTCAGCGCCAGGGCCGATCGCAGGATCGCCCTCAGGTTTTCCCCAGGCCATTGGCGCACTTGCTCAACGGTCAGGCCCGGCCGGTCCATCGCCGCCAGCTGATCGTTGAGGGCGTCGGTCAGGTCGTCAAAGGTATCGACCAGCGTGCCGTTGAGGTCGACGATCAGGAACGGGTAGCGCATGCCCGCAATTCTACTCCGCCCCGCTCGCAGGGGGCTGACCACAGTGTGGCTGATCGGGCGGCGATTGCCAAGAACGGGCAGCCGCGTTACCGTCACGAACGCGTCGGCACAGGACCGCGCCGAGGAGCGCTCGCCATGACGGCAAGCCCACTGCACTGCCGTTCGCTTCTGCGTCTAACGGCGCTGACGAGAAGAACTCGTTGGATGCCCGTGAACTGCTCCGTGGGCCGCCAAGCTCACCGATGCGGATTCGCGGCGACGCGCCAGCAACAAATCGATCGATTTGTTTTCCTTGGCGCAATCCTCGCCCTGACCTGCGCCTTGGCGACTCTGCGGGCGGCTCCAGCCCATGCGGACACGCCGACTGCCCTAGAAGTCTCTGAAGACGGTAAGAAAATCGGTGTCGCTGGCGAAGCGGGCCCCAGCGGATCGGCCAAGCTGCCGCTGCCGCGCTTGCTCAAGACCGCCGCCGACAAGCCCGCCGCCGCCAAGCCCGCCGCCAAGACCCCGGGGCAGGACAGCGAGCGCGGGCCGCAGAGACCTCCGCCGATTGCCCGCTCTGGCGTAGAATTGCGGATTGGTTACAGCTGGATGCCGGATAGCCTGATGAGGTCCGTGCAAAACCTGACCTCGGTGGGCAGCGGCGTGCGCGATCAGCACCCCAAGCTCCAGGCCGTGGCGGTCGATATCGGCTACCAAATGGCCCTTTCGCACCAAGCTTGGGTGATCTGGCGCGGCGGCCTGCTGCTGCCCCAGGTGCCCGATCAGAACTGGTGGTCCAGCACCGGCAAGCCCGCGCCGCTGTTTACCCAAGTGAGCGTCGTGGGCGTCGATTTGGGGGCGGACTATCTGCGGCGCATTGCCCTGAGCGAGAGGCTCGGGTGGACTCTGCGCGGCGGTCTGGGCATCGC
>JBIKTV010000275.1:0-7607 GCA_044347905.1 Myxococcota bacterium | reverse complement strand
CCAGCCCAGGGTGCCATCGACGTGGAGCTTGCCGGTAGCTGACACGGCCGTCGACGGAATTCTCGCCAGCAGCACCTCTCAAGGCCGCGCAGTATCACATCGGACAATAGCATGGCGACTGCTAAGTGACTGCTAAGTGCCCATGAGAGCACGGGGCCAGCCAGCCGGAGTTCGGCAACACCCCAAGCCCGGCCCTTGCACCCCAACGGCGCTACGGGTAGCTTGCAGCCTGGGGCGGCGCGCTTTTTAAGACCCGCCTCCATCAACCTGGGACGCACGGCGGGGGCAAAAGATGCAAGGAAATCAGCAGGCACCTCGAGACAAGGCCTGGCTCAAAGCGGCGATGGTTGCCCTGGGCGCCGTGGCTTGCACCAGCGGATCGTCGACCTTTGACAGCGGCGGTTCGACGTCAACCAGCCAGCCGATGACAGTGACGGGCGCGTTGACGGGCACGGTGGGGACGGCGACGGGCAAGGTCGATTACACCGGTTTGCCAGTCAAGGCCACGTTGGTGCACAAAATCAGCCAGGACACCAGCCAACCGGCCTGCGTGCCGCTCATCAGCTTGACGGTGGCGAAGGCCGACGGTACCTGCCAGCTGGAGATGGAGTTCAAGCCCGGGGTCTCGGGCAGCGAACTGGAGCTCTCCGCGGCCAAGTTCACGGCTAAGCAGGCGATTAAGCAAGGTGTCGCCACAGTGGGGACGACTCCGTGCGCCGGCTGGGTCGAGGAGCCCAAGAAGGACGAGGTCATTTACCAACTGGAGTCGGGCAGCGCGACGATGCCGATGCCGACGCTGGGCTTTCCCCAGGCCGGCCAGAGCGATGCGCTGATCAAGGGCCTGGATTTGCGGCCTCAGGGCAAGGTGATGCTCAAGGTCGCGGGGCAGGCGCGCAAGTTTGAATTCGACTTGGCGGCATTGCGTTTTTCCGGCGACGCGTCCTCAGCCGGCAGCAATGACGCCGCGCTGGAATGCAAGAAAACCACCTTCCCCATGCCCAATTGGAGCCTCAAGGACATCAACCCCGCCAGCGCGACCCACGACGAGACCTTGAATTTGAATAGTCATTTTAAGCTCAAGCGCGTTGTGGTGCTCAATGGTGCGGGATGGTGTGCCTCTTGCGTGTCGCAGACCAAGTCCATGGAGAAACTGCGCGCGCAGCTGGCCGCTCAGGGTCGCAACGACGTCGCTTTTGTCACGATCAACAGTGCCGATGCGGTGCAGGACCAAGCGGCGATTACGGCGGGCGTGCAAGTCGCGGTGGTTCAGGGCACTGGCAGCAGCGGTTGGCAGACCATGCAGCGGCCCACCGGCAAGCCCGGCGAGAAGAACGACGGCTTCATCTTCGACTACAACGGCAAACTGCTAGGCTTTTTTGAGGGCGCAGGGACCATCCAGATGGGTGTCTGGGAAGAGTGGATGGCCAAGAACGTCGGCCTCGCCAAAGACGCGGGGGCCGGCTTTAGCTGCAAGGCGGGCGGGGCGCCGGGGCAGTTCGCCCAGTCGTGCAGTCAGGCCGATTCAGGGCTGTAGAGCGCCTTTCGCCATTGCGGCAAGCTAGGGTTTTGCCAGCTCTTTCTGCAAGACTCCCAGCACCTCAGCCGCATGGTAGCCCCAACGCGCCAGGGCGATTTTGCCGTCCTTGCCCACCACGTAGACGATAGGCATGGGCGGGCCGTTGAGGATGGGCTGGCCGAGCTCGACGTCCAAGACCTGCGACCAGTCGTGGCCATCGCTGGTCGTAAGCCCCGAATACACAACTGGAAAAGGCACATCGTAGCCGGCGACTTCGGGGGCCTGCGGCAAGTCCCATGGATTGATCGCCAGCGCGGTGATTTGGCCAGCGCTCAGCAGGGGCGCGAGATCGGCGCTGGCCGACGCTAGGGCCTGAAAGGCCACGGGGCATGACTGCGCCGCCACCAGCAGCACGCCGACTTTACCCTTGAAATGACTGGATACTTTAACGCTCGCGCCCTTGGCGTCCTGGTACAGGGGCAGCTCGGGCAAGGCGTCGCCGACGTGAAGCCACGTGGACTCGACGTGCTTGATGGCGAACTGCGGCTGGCCGGGATCGTCGGAACTCAGGATAAACGCGTGGTCCAGCACGCCTTTTGCGAGCTTCTTGACAGTCAGCGGGAGCTGGAGCGAGGCGCCCGGGGCCAACTGCCACGGTCCCTTGAACTGCTGCGGGGCAACGGCTAGGGCATTTGTCTCAAACCACTCGATTTTACTAATGGTCAGCGGCAAAGCGCCGGCGTTATGCAGCGGCAATTCCACAGTCAGGGTGCCGCCAACAGCGACAATGGCGGAGGCCAGATTGGTTGGGGCGATGAGGACCGGAACCTCCAGCGGGGCCGCGGGATTGAGCTGAATACGCCGCACCGACTGGAATTCGGCCGTCAGCAAGCCGCCCAGGTGGGAGTCGACGTCAAAGGCAAAGTGCTTGCTTGACAGGCTACCGCGCACGCGCAATGGCCCGCCGCCCGCCTGCCCCGGCACCTCAGCAGCCAGCACGGCGAGGCCTGCGGCGGCAAAAACCTGAGTCCCCATGAGGGTAACGCCATAGACATTGCTGGGTGAAGCCAGCGTCGCGCGCAGCTTGGGCTGACTGGGCAGGCTGACATCGACGAGGTGGAGACCGCCGCCCATCGCACCGACGGCCGCGATATCGCCTTGCACGTGCAAATAGGCTGCGATACCAGGAAGTTTAAGCTGGGCCACCCCTTGAGGCGCCAACGCTTGGCCGGCCCCGACTTGAAAGATCGCCAAGCCCTTGCTGCCCTGGGCCACGGCGAGATGGTCACTGCCGATGGCCGCTACGTCCCAAGCTTCATCCAGCCCAGGAGGCGAGGTCAAATCCTTATGCAGGTACGGCGGATCTGGCTGGAGCGCCGTGAGACCGGCCTTGTGGACGGCCACGTAGAGCAGGCCCTGCTGGAGCGCCAGACCTTCCGTGACAGCGTTGGCTATGGGCAACCACTTCTGCTGCAACTGTTTTTTGGACTGATTGGCGCCCAGCTGCAGGATCTGCAAGTAAGCCGCGCGCGAGGTGCAGAACAGCGTGTCGTCCAGGCGCAGCACGCGATTGCACATCGGCCCGCCGTGCAGAGTCCAGTTGGCCAGACCCGAGGTGATCGGCGCACCAGCTGGGAAATCAAAGCTGACATAGCCGTCTTGCGAGCCCGCGACCCACAGCCGGTCGGCATAGACCAGGGCGTTCATGAAGTGCGCGCCGCCAAATTGCGCAGGCGGTGTCTGAATAAAGCTCTGTTCGACCAACAGCGGCGGCAGCTTGGCAGGAGGGGGACCCTGGCACAAGGCATTGATATTCGACAACTTTCCCGTATTCACCAGCGAGATCGCCAGCTGTTGGACCGCACCGGCCCCCACAAGCACCTGAGGCGCGCCGGCCGTGCAGACCATGCCCCCCGCGGACGGCCCTTGGGCACCGGGCGCGATGACCATCGCCGCGAGCACCCACGAGCCCGCGGGCAGCTCGATCCACAGCGACGCGGGCAGCACCGGCATCGGCCCTTGCCACAGAGGCGTACCCAGCTGCAGCGGCCCCCCGGCCATCGACGACGTGCCCGGCTCGATCGCCATGACGATCAGCGTGCCCTCAAGATTGGCAAGGTCAGAAGAGAGCTGAATCTTGACGTTGGCGTAAGGCTGCTCAATCGGCGGCACTAACGGCGCGGTCGGGCTGGCGTCGGCGATTGGCCCCGCGTCGGTGTCTCCCACAGGTGCCAGGCTACTGTCCGATGGCATACCGGAGTCGATCGGGGCGTCCGTTGCGGCACTGTCGGAGGTGTCGGCGATTGGCCCCGCGTCGGAGTCTCCGACAGGTGCCAGGCTACTGTCCGATGGGATACTGGAGTCGATCGCGGCGTCCGTTGCGACACTGTCGGGGCTGTCGGCGATTGGCCCCGCGTCCGAGTCTCCGACAGGTGCCAGGCTACTGTCCGATGGGATACTGGAGTCGATCGCGGCGCCTGTGAGGACCTCGGCCGCGGTGTCGGCGGCATCGGCAGCGGCTGTTTGGCCCGAGTCCACCGTCGCATCCGCCGGCACTTGAGCGCCCTGCGCGGGACCTGAAGCGGTGGCAGCGGAATCGGCCGAGCCACAGCCGGTCAGAGGTGCGCTCAGCACGGCCAGCGCCACGACGATGGCATGCCAGGGGCGCCGCAACCTGGAACTCCGCGTTCGCTGCACCTTGGGCTCCGTTGCGCCGACGGCCGGCGAATTCGCAGAGGTTACAGGGTAGCCTTTCCGCCCCCACCCGGTCAACACAGAGAATTCTTTGGCGTATGCCCCGCGATTCGCCGCGCCTTGGCCAGTGGCGCCCGGGCCATGCGGGCTCTATGCTGACGGAGGGAGGTCGGCGATGCGGTTGAGGGCAGCGACAAGAGCGGCGGGACATGTCGCGGCGCTCGCGGTGCTGCTGCACGGTTGCGGCTCTACCGCGGGGGCGGATTCGCTGGATGCAAGCCCATCGGTTGCGGCCGACTCGGGTGTTGTCGACAGTGCCCAGCCCGCGGCAGACGCCAACCTGGGCCACGATGTCGGCGGCACAAGCGATGCTGTTCAGGCCAACGACACCGTATTGCCTGGGGATACCACAGGTCTGGTGGACGCCATCGCGCCGGGCGACGGCTCGGGCGGGGCTGACGCTGGCGCGGAGGTCGATGCCGCCAATGTCGATGCGAGCGATGCCGACTCCTCCGCGCCGGCCAAAGGGCCTACGACGGGCATCTGCTTTGCTGCCCTGCCCTCCGCGGCGACCTCGACCGGGGCGGTGCCGATGCCTGCGACCGCACTCAGCTGTCCCGGCCTCGACGCGCCGGACTGGTTTGCCGAGGCACCGGTGCCAGCCCCAGTGCTGCAGCTCGACATCGGCTATCGCGACGCGGCGAACCAGTGGCAGCCCTACCTCGACGGCGACTGGGTGCCGCTTGGAACCCTTCAGCAAGGCGGTTTTCACCTCGATCTGGTGCCGCAGGTGCTGTTGCCCGGACTCACCGCGGTCAAACAGCAGGTGCAGGCCGAAGCCTTTGCCCACAGCGCGTGCCAGGTGACGGCGAATCTGGCGCTGTCTAAGGCGTGGCTGGTGCAGGCCCCGGGGCCCGAATTTGTCTATACCACCGACCCAAACGCAAAAACCCTGCTGGTGTTTGGCGATTCCGCCTCGCAGATCGGCAAATCTTGCGGCATCTGGCTACAGGTGGTGTGGCGGGTGCGCCTTGCCGGCACGGACAGCTGGGGCCAGGTGGTGCGGACCCTGCGCACGTACGACGCCAGCGGCTTAGCCCAAGGCATTTCGCCAAATCCTTAGGGACGGCGAGGCTTTCTGAGCAGGTCCCCCTAGAGAAAGGGTCCCGGCGGAAGATGCCAACGTCGGACTTTTTTGCCGCGCCTTAGGTGAGTTGTTGCCGTGGCCCCTACTCCCAGACGAACGCGGGATCGCAGGCAAAGGTCAGGCACTGGCTGCCGCCGGTGGGGTTCCAGGCGGTCAAGGCGTAGCCGGGGGCACACTGCGCCGGGGCCTTGGACGGGCAGGACTTGGCCGCCACGCATGCGCCGGGCATCACGCAGAGGTTGAGGTCGCGGCTGTACTGGCGGCCCGTGCCGGCTGGGCAGGCGGCGAGCTTGAAGGCGGGGCAAGGTCCGGCCAGATCCAGCACGTTGAGGTAGACCTGGCTGGCGTCCAATGTCGGCGCGGCGCCCGCGGGATACTGCTTGCCAGGCACGATGTTGGCCGACACGACCGCGCCATGGCTGCGCACGCGATCGGCGATCCACGCCTGGTCGACAAAGGCGGCCGCCGCTCGGTGAACCGCGTAATCCATAAAGTAGCTCTTGGCGGTCGAGTTCAGCCGGGTCGCGACCTCGTTGCTGCACGGTGCGGCAAAGCAGGAGATCTTGGGCGAACGCGGCTTGGCGGAATAGAAGATCTCGCCGGCGACCGGAACTTTGCCGGGCATGCCGCGAAAGGCGTTGTCCACAATGAAGGTCTGCGTGGCGAACTTGCTGTCCTTGGGCCCCAGCTTGCCGCGCAGGACGAGCTCGGTGGGATCGGCCTGCGTCACTTTGTCGGCAACGGCGGCCGGGAACTTCGCTTCAGGCAGCACCAGCGCCGAGACGTAGCGCTCCGGGGTCTTGCGGTTGACGTCGCGGACATAGTAGCCGCCGCACAAAGGCGCCATGCACTTGCGGTTATCGCGGCGCAGGCTCACCCAGCTGTTGGAGCTGGCGGAGAGATCGGAGCTGATCTCGTCATAGCTCTGCGGCGCTTCGTCGGCTGCACAGCCTGCGGTGACCAAAAGCCCTGACGAAATCGCGAGTATCGCCAGTTGGACCTTGTCAAAATGGGGCGCTTTCATGGGGTGGACCCGTCCGCGAATCGACATGCTGCCGATGCTGAGCGCCCGTATACAGTATTTTTGCGATGTTGACTAGCCAATTCGCCACTTGGCGGCGTCTGGCCCATACTGAGCACGCCACCGGGCGCGGTTCCAATTCAGGGGTCAAGAGAATGACCCCTGAAAATCTGGACCCGCGCCCCTGCTAGGTGGGCCGCAAGCGCTCCGGCCCCGTACGATGTCCCCCTGTTGGCCGAGTCCATCTGGGTAAGTTCACCGCTTCCATGGCCGGCAGCGCCGCGGCGAGCCCTGGCCCCCTCTTTGGATCCTTACGCTACGTCAACAGCCCCTCTTGAGGCCCGCCATGACCACCGCCTATCCGCACCTGCTCGCTCCCCTGGATGTCGCCCACGTTCGCCTTCGCAATCGCGTGGTGATGGGATCGATGCACACGGGCCTAGAGGACCGATTTTGGAATTACCCCAAGCTCGCGGCGTATTTTGCCGAGCGGGCCAAGGGCGGCGTGGGCCTCATCGTGACGGGCGGCATCTCCGTCGATCGCCGCGGCTGGCTGCTGCCCGGCGGTGGCACCATGAACACCCGCGCGGACGTAGAACCACCGCAAGGTCACCCAGGCGGTCCACGCCCACGGCGGCCACATCCTCATGCAGCTCATCCACGCCGGCCGCTACGCCTATCACCCGTTCAATGAGTCGGCATCGGCGCTCAAGGCGCGCATCAACCCATTCAAGCCGCGGGCGATGACGACGGCGCGCGTCTGGGAAGTCATTGGCCATTTTGCCCGCGCCGCGGCGTTGGCCCAGCAGGCGGGGTATGACGGCGTCGAGGTCATGGGCAGTGAGGGCTATCTGCTCAACCAGTTCCTGTGCAAGCGCACCAACCAGCGCAAGGACGAGTTTGGCGGCGACATTGCCGGGCGCATGAAGATGATGGTCGAGGTGATCCGCGCCGTTCGCAAAGCGGTGGGCAGCCAGTTTGTGGTGATGTGCCGGCTGTCCCTGCTGGACCTGGTAGAAGGCGGGAATACCCAAGACGAAATCGTTGCCACAGCCCTGGCGCTTCAGGAGGCGGGCGTCAACCTGCTCAACACCGGCATCGGCTGGCATGAAGCGGCGATCCCGACGATTGTGACCTCCGTACCGCGCGCGGCGTTTCGCCAGGCCACGGCGATGGTCAAGCGCCACCTGCAGATTCCGGTGGTCGCGTCGAATCGCATCAACATGCCG
>JBIKTV010000274.1:0-7673 GCA_044347905.1 Myxococcota bacterium | reverse complement strand
TCACCTCCAGCACGCCGTTGCCGCAGCTGTCCGCAAGCGAGCGCCAGACCTTGCCGTCGCAGTAGCGCAAGGTGTTGGTCTGCGTGTCAAAGTACTGACCACCGGCGACACTTGCGCTGCAGGGCAGGGGCGCACCGGCCGAGCGGTACATCATCAACACACCGCCGACGCCGACCTTGGCGCTGGACAGGGTCTTGACCTGGATCGACCAGCTCTGGAGCGCTCCGTCCGTGCCGCCGATGGTGCCGGCGAGGTCGGCCACGGAGATCGACCACTTGCCCTTGGGGTTTTTGCCGGTCCAGCTGCCCAAGTCGCCGCTGATGAGCGCTGTCACGCTGGGGTAGGTGGTCTTGAGCGCGGTGCCGGTGCCGCTCTTGTCGTGCAGCACGTAGGCGTTGCCGTTGGGATCGTAGACGGTGACCTTGAGCTTGCTGATGTCGCTGTTGACGATATCCAGGGCAACTTGCACATCTTCTGCGGTCCCCAAGTCGGGGACGGCGATCTCGTCGGTGGTGCCGGCCGGAAAAGCGTCCAAGATCGCAATCGGCGTCTTGAGCGATGCGCCAATCTCTGTGAATTGGGTGGTCAAAAGGCCGTTGCTGATCTCATCCAGGCCGTCCTTGGGCAGGCTCGCCGCGGAGACACCGCCCGCCACGCACTCGTAGCTGCCGTCTGCCTTGAGGCCCTTGAGCACCAGGCCGGTGCCGCAACTCGTTCCCAGCTTGGCGAGCACGGGCAGGTTGCTCAGGTCGGTGTAGCTGCCGGTCGCGGCGACTTTGGCCAGGCTGGAAGCCTTGACGTAATCGGCCAGGTCGGCGGTCTTGGCCAAGCTGGTGAGGTCGCTGGCCTTGGCGTAGCCGCTCAGATCGCTCACTTTGGCGTAGCTGCTGAGGTCTGTGATCTTGGCGAAACCCTGCAGATCGCTTGACTTGGCAAGGCCTTGGGTCACGCTGGGATCCAAGTGGCTGGCTTTGAGACAACCGCTGCAGTCCAGCCCTTCCGCCAGCCCGGCGCGCAGAGCCAGCGGCACCGACCCCAAGGCCACTGCGGGAAGAGGCGGATCGCCGCCGATCTGCAGCGTCATTTGCACCGCGGTAGAAAAAATCCCAGGCAACAGCGGGGTTTTCTTACCCAAGGTCGCGGCGAACTGGCCGCCTTTGACCTGCAGCAGCAGCCCCGACTCGCTCCACTGCACGGCGCCGCCCGCGTCGACATAGGACACCGTGGCCGTGTAGTTGCCATCGGCCGCCGCACCGCCGCCGGAAGAGAACAGCGCGCCTTCGACCAAAGCCGTAGAGGGCACCGCCGCCGCAATACCCGGGGCGCCCACACCGATCAGCGCCACGGCAAGACCCAGGCTCCGCTGCCAAACCTTGGACATATTGACCTCCGCTGCCAGACAAACTGCTGGCAAACCTTGGGGAAATCTGTGCACTGCGCGGCCGTCGATCGCCGGCTCTTTCTGCGGCCTTGGCGGCTACTCGGTCACCGTGCGGTCCAAGTCGTCGAGCACCTGGTTGATGCACGCCAGCGGCTGCAGGGCTGATCCGGCGGCGCGGGCCTCTTGGAGGATCTGGCTGCGGGCTTTGCCAATCGGCAGGCCAAGTTCCACCGCAGAGGCGATCGTCGACGCGCCGTTGGCGTCGGCCTGGCGGGCGCAGTACTGGGCGATCGTTTGGGCGACACAGCGCCGGCCCAAAGCCTGACCGACAAAGAACTTGACCACGCCCGGCGACGCCAACACGTCTTTGTGCTGGTCCAGCACGGTGCAGTCTGAACCGCCGGCCCGCGCCACTTCGCCGTTGAGCCAGCGGGCCAGGAACAGATCCAGGGTGCCGCGGTCGGCAAAGGCATAGCCGCCGCTGCCCTCGGCACGGATAAACAGAGCGGATTGCAGGGTTTTCTCGCACACGTGCCGCTTGCGCAGCTGCGGCGTTCCGGCAACCCCGGCGTCCACAGCCGCCTCGCCCCAGCGCGGATCGGTGGCGCTCTCGCACAGGGGCAGGTCAAACATCAGGCTGACGCGGCCCAGTTTGGCGATCGCCGAGCGCACCAGCCGGTCGCCCATGTCCAGGGCATCGGCTTGGGTCCAGCGCAGGTTGTCAAACTCCTTCTTAA
Source organism: Myxococcota bacterium (assembly GCA_044347905.1). Taxonomy (GTDB): domain Bacteria; phylum Myxococcota_A; class UBA9042; order UBA9042; family UBA9042; genus SXRM01. The sequence continues at coordinate 5,555 of JBIKTV010000274.1, read as the reverse complement.
GGCGCATGCCGATCAAGGTCTCATAAACGCTAGAGAAACTCACAAGCACTTCGCCGCTGGCCGTCTTGCGGAAGAACTCCGCTAGGGTGTTGATGTCGCGGTAGGTGGACAGGTAGGGATAGGCACACTGCGCGCCAAATTTGCTTTTCTCATCCAGACCATAGCGCTTGAGCAGCGCGGTAAAGCGGCGGCGCTGCTCTTCGTCCTTGAACTGGCGGGCGATCATTGCCTCAGAAACCCTGCATTCAAGCGGCGGAATCTCCAGTCGCGTGTCAAACTCAAGGCCGTAGTCCGCTTCCAGCACGGGGGCGCGGGCCGTCAAGATCAGCGTCGCAGCCGGGTACTGGGTCGCCAGACCGCGCACGGCTTGGACCGCGGCGCCGCGGCGAGCGAGATCGGTTTCTTCAATGCTGTCCAGAAAAACCACAAAGGGCGCCGCGGCCATGGCGGCCTTGAGATCGGCTAAGGCCTCTGGCGTCTTGGCCCCCACGGACTCGGCGATCTTGACGGTGATGCTGTGGGCGCTGGGCTCCGCGAGGGCGGCGATGTCTTTGAGGTCCACGGCGAAAACCGGTGTTGCCGCACACATTTGGGCGCGCAGGGACTCCACCAGAGAGGTCTTGCCCAGGCCGCCGCGGGCGGTAATCAGGACGCTCTTCAGCTGGCCCGCAGCCATGGCCTCCACCAAGCGGTTTTCATGGAGGATTAACTCCGTCGGCGCGGTCGCCTGGGGCCAAGTATGCACAAACAGCTGCGCGGGGTTGTATTCGCCCGACATCAGCCGCTCGCTCTGCTTGGCCGCGGCCGTTTTGCAGGTGGCGTCATAGGTGAGCGACTCGCGGCGGACCTCTTTGAGCAAGACCGACTGGCCACCACAGGCGCTCAGCAGGGCGAGGGAGGCCGTCACAAGGGGCGCCGCCCAGAGCCGCCGCTGGGCAAAGAGCGGGAATTGACTGAGGCAGTGCTGGCCAAGGTCTTTGATTTGCATGGTCCTTTGCCCGTTTGGAAGCTGAACGGTCGTCGCTCTGAGAGCCGGTTCTGGCTCCGTGCGCAACGGCTTGCGGATCCGCCCAACAGCCGGGCTTGTAGCAAAACCAGCCAAATGAGGCAACGGGCAGGGATTTTTGACGGCCGAAGTTTGCCGAGCGCCATCTTCGCCTGAACCTTTTGGCCACCCTGAGGCTCCCACCGGGGTTGTGGGCCCCATCGCCGCTAGAGGGAGTAGCCGTGTCGCAAGCTTTGACGAATTCTATTGTTGTGTTGGGTGGTTTCGCCTTGGCCCTGACCGCTGCGTGCAACCGCGCCGCAGAGCCAGCCCCGGGCCCGACGCCGGCGCCCGGCGCTGAGGCCGCTGGCGTGCCCGCTGCCGTGCCCGCTGCTTTGGACGCGACCCCTGTGACCGCGCTGCCGGCCGACGTGTCCGCCGCCATGGACCAATTGCAGGGCAAGCTCAAAGAGAGGCTGATGGCGGAGCTGCAGAAGGGTGGGCCGGCCGCCGCCGCTGAGGTTTGCCGCAGTGAAGCCCCCGTGATCACCGCGGGTCTGCAGAGCCCTGGCCTCAAGATCGGCCGCACCTCGCACTTGCTTCGCAACAGCGCCAGCGAGGCCCCGGCCTGGGCTGCCACCTGGGTCAAAGCCCAGGGCGGGCGCAAAGTCGCCGCGGGGCCCAAGATGGCCCAGGTCGAATTGCCAAACGGAGGCAAGGGTTATCTGCGGGTCATTGGCACGGCCCCGGTGTGCCTGACCTGCCACGGCGCCCCAGAGGCCATGGACCCCGGGCTCAAGTCCGCGCTGGCCCAGGGCTATCCACAAGACCGCGCCACGGGATTTGCCGAAAACGACGTGCGCGGCTGGTTCTGGGCGGAAGTGCCTGCGGCTGGCAAGTAGCAAACCAAGCCCCAGGGCCGGGCAATTGACCAATTCAGTGCGCCGAGCCCGGCCAAACACAACGAAATGACACTGCCGGCGAGCCGTGTTTGCCGGTGCCGCGCTGCCAGGACAGCAGCGGCTTGCGCGAATTGGCCCGGCCCCCCAGGTGTTCTTTGAAGTACACCACTTGGTCTGACGCCGCGCTTGCGGCATAGCCAAAGGCGCTGGGCGGGAACGAGTCGGCCGCCCATTCACCCGTCCCGGTGCCCAAGCGCGGCGCCGTTCTGTGGCGAATGGCCGACTCCCACTGAAAAATACTGGGCAATTCGCCGCCGCGATCGCTGCAATAGGCCTGGGCCTCGCGCCAAGTGACGCGGTTGACGGGCAGGCCTTCCGCGCCCGTGAGGGCAGCATTGCCTTTGCGCCGCAAGTGGTTCTGCCGCTCATCCTCGCTGCGGCTGGCCAGCCACTGGCCAAAGGCGCCCGCGGTCACGCTGTGGCCGTCGATACAGAAACCCTCGATGGCCTGGGCGGGCGGATCCGGGTCGGGCTGCGGCCAAGCGGGCCGCGGGCTTGGGCCCTGGATCAGGTCCAAGCGCCGCGCGGGAATCCACAGGGCGCCAGCGGGGCAATTGCCCCTTGGATCTGCCGAATCCTCCGGTGGATCCGCGACTTTGCCTTGATCAATGCCGAGGGCCGGGGCCGTCTCAGTCGCTTCATCCGCCGGGGTAGGCGCAGGCGCCATCGGCTGATCCGCGCCATGGGCCTGGACATTTGCCGGCGTTGGCTCTGCGGCGGCTGCCGTTGCGGCTGCGGCGATCCCCTGGGATCTTGCCGTCGCAGTCAGCGGAGGTGGCGTAGAGTCAACTGGTTGTGCGAAGGTGTGAGCCGGAACTGGCGCCGGGATCGGCTTCAGACCCCAGCCGAGGCCAAAACCACAGGCCAGCGCAGCGACCACTGCCGCGGCGGCGAGGCCCTTGTTCAGCCCCGGGCGCGTCTCAGCGCCGCCCAGCTCCACCTGCCCTTCACTGCTTGGCCCACCGGTCACCTCTAACTCCCTGCGGAGACGGCGCATCTCCATCTCTGCGCGGTGGTGGCGCGGCGTGCGCGGCTGCTCCGACTCCAGGTCGCGCAAGGCCTCGATCACCTGCTGGGGCATCGGCTCTTGCAGCGAGGATTCTGTGTAGAACCAGCGGGCTACGGCGACAACAGCCCGGCGGGTGGCGTCGAGCGTGCTGGTCTCCGCGGCGGTGTCCGGCCCCTGAGCCAGCGGCGCGACGTTGCCGCAGTGGCGCAGAGTGTCCAAATTGCCCAGCGATCGCGAGGGGATCAGCCCTTGCGCGACCAGCTTGCGCTGCAGCTCTGCCAAGTCCATCGGCCGGCCCTGGAGCGGCTTGGGCTGGGCCGCCCAAGGGGTGCCTTCGGCCAGGGCGTAGAGCATGGCCTCGCCCAGCCGCCGGGCGTTCCACAGGAATACCTCATGCGGACCCGCGCGGGTAGCGGCGCACTCGTCCAGACAATAGGCAAAGATGTCGAGGTATTGGCGGACGCGAACTGGATCGGCGGGGCCTGCGGGGGGAGGGGTCATCGCGGGGCAGGTCGCTGTGGCGTATCTATGCGCCAGGCCAACACTTTGCGCGGCTGGCGGCGGGTTGTCAATTCCCGTGGCGATGTTGGGGCGCGCCTCCAATGCAGGAGACAAGAACATGACTTCTGAAAACGCGGCCCGGCGCACTTGCCCCCAGTCCTTAGCTTATTGGGTGGGCCGTGAACCGCTCAAGGCCCACAGCGCGCCCCAAAGGACGCCGCCACCCGCGCCGCCGCTTCATGCCAGGCCCCCGGCGCGCCGCGGGTCACCGATACCTGAATGTCCAGCAGGCGGCCGCAGCGCAGCATGGCCACCCGCGGCAACCACGCATTCCGGCTGGTCTGTTGCTGCAGCACCGCCACAGCGCCGGCCATAGGCAAACGGGTCGTCGCTTCCACCTCGATGCCAAGCGGTGTGGTCGCGGCGAGGTGGGCGCGCAAAAAGCGCTCCTGGTCGTCCGGGGCCGCGCCGGTCTCTGTGGCGGAACTGGCTTCGGCGATGGCGCTGATGGTCATCAAGTCGCGGCGGGCCTGGCCGACCTGGGCAGTTTGCGCCCGGCCCTGGCGGCGGCAGATCGCTGGGCCAAGGCCTATCGGAACTTCAAAACCTGGCGTATCTGGGCAGGGTTGTACGGCTATCCAGCCGCGGGGGGCGCCGGCGTGCCACGGCGGAGCCGCGCTCCAATGGCTCACCAGCGTCGCAAAACTCGCCAGCCCCAGCGCCACCGTCAGCGACCTCAGCGCCCACCGCGAGGTCCACTGCGCCTTGGCATTGGCGTAGGCCGAGAGCTTGGGAGCCTCAAAAGCCCCCCAAGACGCGGCGGCGCTCCCGACTGCCATGGCACCTACGGCAGCGCCTAAGAATACCGCAGCCATGGAGCGAAGTTGCAGCCACTGTGTCGCCACAAGCACAGACAACACCAGGCCAAAGCCCACGGGCGCGGGGAGCCCGGCCCACCGCGGCATAGGCAGGCCGGCCCGGGCCCAGAGCGTCAGGCGCGCCGCCATGACCGCCGCCGCCGCCGCAGGAGCGCCCACCCCAGGCCAAAGGCCGCCGCCAGCGGACAGCGCTGCCCCCGTGAGGCCGCCGCAAAGCAGGATCAGCAGCCACCGCGACCGGCCCAGGGCGGTCTCCAGGGGGCGCGCCCATGCCAGGGCCGCGACGCCCGCCAGCGTCGAAGCGAGCCCGGGGTGCAGCCAGGCAGCAGTCAGCAGGGGCCAATAGCCTTGCTCTGCAGCTAGTTGGATGTCCAACGCCCCCATGCGCACCAGCCCCGGGGAGTGATCGCCGGCGCGCCAAGCGAGCTGAGAGGCGCCCAGGATGGTCCACAGCGCCGCCGTTGCCGCGGTTGCGCTGATCGCGGTGGTTGGGGGATTCGCGAGGCGCTGGGCTAATTGCGCGGGCCAAGGCGGTCCGCCCAGAGGTTCGGTCGGCGGCGGCGTGGGCATGGCGATACACAACTCGCTGGGCCAGAGGGTGCCCGGCCGAGGCCAGCGAGCTTAGCAGGCGGGGCAAAAGCAGGCCAGGGTCGGCGCGTACCGGGGGCGCCGGCGGAATCACATCGTTTCCTCTGGGGGGTGAATGACGCCGGCCGTAGCGCTGAATAATTGAATATGACTAGACTATGGCTGTGCACACATGGACGCAAAATGCGTCGATTGTTGCGAAAACCGCCTGCCCGGCCCGCACCTGCGGTGGCGCTGGGGCTGGGATGGGCTATTCTGCCGCTGGAGTCGGGCTTGTCGCCGTCCGAAGAGAGGTCGCTGTGTCTGAGTTGTCGCGCCGCAAAGCCCTGGCCCACTTAGCTGCCGCGAGCGCCGGGGCCGGGGCAGCCCTCTGGTCTCTGCAAGCCTGTACCACGCCCCAAGGAGGCAAACTGACGATGAAATCCCCCGCTCAGGCCCAGCCGACTGACGGTGTCGCTGCTGTATCACCCTCCACGGCATCTCCCTCTACTGTGTCTCCTTCCCCCGCGCAGCCGCCCGCTGCCGATCCGGCGGTGGACGCGGTGGTGCGCGAGCTGCCCCTGGGCTCGCCGCCGTGGCCGACCCAGGATCCCTTTCTGTTCTGCGTTCACCACGACGACGCTTACCCGGCA
>JBIKTV010000273.1:0-7690 GCA_044347905.1 Myxococcota bacterium | reverse complement strand
CAAGATAGTATTACTTGACATCAATGTCAACTCGCACCATCGCGACACCTGCAACTCGTGCACGTTGAGCAACCCCGCCAACTCGCGCTGACTCAGCCCCCGGGCCAGCGACCGTCACCCGAATGGGACGAGCCCCGGGCGTCGCGCGGCTGCGGCTACTTGCGCGCACCCCAAGCCTCCCAGCCGCGGCGCGCCCGAGGGCTCGGTCGGCCAGCTGGCAAGCTGGACGATAGGGCGCGGTCCTGGGACGCGCGGCCGCCAGGCGGCGCGGACCAGGAGGCCCTCATAGACCCAACGGACCGCGCACCAGCCTCAGCCCGCCAAAGTCCAACCCCTTGGACGTTTGCAACCTCTGGCCCACACTGCACATTCCCCTTCCGCACTCGCCAATGGACACGCCGCGGGCCCCGCGCTATCGTCCCGGGGTGCGCGACTTTGCTCACCCCTCCGCCACCCTCAAGGGCCGCCATGCAACGCAAACCACCGCTGTGGATCGCCGCTCTGGCCGTGGCCCTGACCCTGGCCGCGTGCGCGGATCCCGTCGCCGACACCGGAGCCACCGCAGCGACGGCAGACACCTCCGCCGACGCAATGGATCCCGCTGACGCGCTTGGCGAATCGGACACAGCAGCCGGGTCCGACACACCAACCGCCGCCGACGCCACGCGACTCTCCGACAGCGCGGCCCTTGCAGACACCAGCGCCTCCCAAGACGCCCAAGACGCTCAAGACACCCAAGACTCCGAGGACAGCCAAGACGCAGGCTCCCCCGCCGACAGCGCGGTCGACGCCGATGCCGCAGCCGCCGACTCTGCCGACTCTGCCGACACCGCCGACTCCGCTGACACCGGCGACACCACCGACACCGACACCCAGACCTGGCCGGACCTGCAGGCGCCCGTGCACGCGCCCACCGCGGCCCTGAGCGAGTTCTACATCACGATCCGCACCGGCAGCGGCGTCAACGACGGCACCAATGACCCGTTTCAGCTGTGCCTGGCCGATAAGACCTGCTGGAACCTAGACAATCCCGAGATCGACGATCGCCAGACCGGCGCGGTGGACCACTACCGGCTGGCGGGCAAGGGCTTGACCAAGGCCAAGATCGACCGCGTGCTGCTGCAGGCCCAAGGCGGCACCAACGCGTGGATGCCGACCTGCGTCGCGGTGGTCGCCGACGGCGAGCTGCTGTTTTGCCAAGGCGGGCTCACCGCCAAGCTCTCTACCCAAGGCGGCAGTGAAAAGCCCAGCTGGCAAGCGGCCAACCCCAAGCTGCTGGGCTGCGGCAGCTGCTATCCGGGCGGCAAGCTCACGGAAAAGCCCATGGTCGGCCATACGACGGCGAGTTCGACCCGCCTGTGGCTGCACGCCAGCGCCGCTTGGCCGGCCCAGCTGGAGGTGGCGAGCGAGGCGAGCTTTGCCCAGCCCATCGCCGGCGCCCCGGTGCTCCCCGCACAATCCGCTGGATTTATGTCAGAAGCCGAGGTGACGGGCCTGCAGTCTGGCGCGGCGTATTGGCTGCGCCTCAAGGTCGACGGCAAGGTGGCGTATACCGCCCCGGCACCGGTGGTCCTGGCTCCAGCGGCGGCCAGCAAATCGGCGTTTGCCTTTGTGTCGTGCGCCAAAGCTGAGGATCAGCCGGGGTTTGGCGCCATCGAGGCGCTGCAGCCCAACGGCCTGCTGATGCTGGGCGACAACCACTACGGCAACACCGCCGACCTGGATAACCTGCGCTGGTGGTACCGCAAAATGCACGCGGAGCCGCACTTTGCCGCCCTGGCCGCGCGCACCCCCACCTGGGCCATCTGGGACGACCACGACTACGTAGGCAACAACACCAACGGCAAGGCACCCGGCAAGGCCACCGCGCTGCAGGTGTTTGGCGAAGCTTGGGCCAACGCCTCTGCCGGCACGCCCCAGACCAAGGGCGTGTTCCACCAATTTACCTGGGGTCAAGCGGAGTTCTTCCTGACCGATGGCCGCTACTGGCGCGATGTAGAGGGCGACGTGCTGGGCAAGGGCCAGACCGCCTGGCTGCAAGCGGCACTGCTGGCGTCCAAGGCCACGTTCAAGCTGGTCGCTTGCGGCAGCCGCTTTACCTTGCAGGGGTCAGACGACTCGTGGGCGGCCTACCCGGCGGCGCAGAAGGCCCTGATGGATTTCATCTTTGCCAACAAGATCCCCGGCGTGGTGTTTCTGAGCGGCGACATCCACCGCCACGAGGTGCGCAAGATCCACCCCGGCGGCGCGGGCAAGTATCCGCTGTATGAGCTGACGTCGTCGCCGATTGCCAATGTGCCGTCGCCGTGCAAGCCCGCGGACAGCGAGCAGTTGTTCTGCGCGGCCCAGGATGGCTTTGGCTGGATCGAGGTGGACTCGACGGCGATCCCGGCCAAGCTGACCCACCAGGTGCGCGACGTGAAGGGCAAAGTGCTGTACTCGCTGACGCTGACGGCGGCGCAGCTGCAGGTGCAGTAGCGGGCTGTGTCAGTGGTTCGCGGGGCGCGGCTTAGGTTCGGAATTCGCTGCGCGGGCGACGCCGAAGGGCTTTGCGTCACGCATCGGACAGGTGCCTGGTACCGTGTAACTCCAACTCGCCGCGAAATTGAGGTTCGATGTATTAGTGGCAGGTCAGCGCCGTACACACGCCCGGTTTCAGGCAGACCAGCTCATACGGACAGCGACCGCCCAAACCGTAGTAGAATTCGACGTTGCAGCGATCGCCGGCGGCCTTGGGGTCAGCGCGGCAGATGCCCTGGGGGTCGCTTTGGCCTTGCACGTCGCACCACAGCCCGGCGGCACAGCTCAGGTCGACACAGGCGGCACCGATAGGCGGTGCGGCGATGCAGTGCTGGGTCTGGGGGTCGCAGGCCAGGCCGAGCTGGCAGCGCTGGTTCCGCCAAGTCGACAGTTCGCTGGCGGTGGCGCGAGGCTTGCAGGACTCGCCCAGCCCCGGCGGCTCGGCACAGCGCTGTTCGCCGTCGTTGCCCTGGACGCAGGTCCAGCCCCAAGAGGGGCACGCCGCCTCGGCGCTGCAGCGCATGCCCAAGGCGACCGCTTGGCAGGTGGCGGATGGGGCGCCGTCGGCTCCGGGCTCGCAGGCCAACCCCGCGGCACAGCTCGACTCCGACGTGCCAACGTAGGGGCTGAGTCTGCACGGCTGGCCCAAGGTGGCCTTGGCGACACACACGCCCAAAGCGGCATCCTCTTTGCGATCGCACCAAGCGCTGCCCGCACAGCCACTACCGAATTCACACGGACCGCCGAGCCCTTGGGGCGGCGCGCAGCGCCTTGCCGCTCGCCCGGGCACAGGCAGGCACTTCAGGGGCTCCGCGCACCCTCCCTGACCAGGGCCGCAGGCCTCGCCTTGCGCGCCCGTGCCGTAGAACGGCTCGCAGAAACCCTTCTCACAGCGGCTCCCAGCTTCGCAGGCGTTGTATGCGGGATTGCAGCCGGCGCCTACGCGCAGGCGGCGCTCACAGGTTCCGCAGAAGCCCGAATTGCCGCTGGGCTTGCAGTAGTCTTCGGGCTGGCAGCCCCCCCCGATGCAGCGTTCGCCGGTCTTGCGCAGCGGGGTGAAGATGCCGGCGCATGCGGCAGGCGCGCCCCAGTACTTGTCAAAGGGGCAATCTGGCGGACCTATCGCGGCAATGCAGGGCGCGACCATCTCGGGATGAAAAGCCATCATGCCGGCGGCAAACACCGGCAGTTCGTCGCCCAGGTTGCGGGCAAAGGCGTCCATCACGGGGGACTGCAGGCACATCTGCGGGTCGGCAAAGGCCAGCAGGCCTTGGCATTGGGGAAAGCGCGTGCAGTACGCCAGGTGGACCTTGGCTACGGCCAGGCGAGCAGCGGCGAGGCTGTGGCTGTCGTCTGGGCTTTCAGCCTCGCTACAGCCCAGGCTGCCGATGAGGCCCAGGGCCATGAGCCAAGGGAGCGCGCTGCGCCACCCGAGCGCCGACTCCAGGTCTGCCGCGCGAGATCGGCTCAACAGCGACAAGCTGGGCTGGGGTGGGCGCATCACGACCTCCCTGCAGGCTGGATCTCGCGACCCATCGGCACGGTGAAGACGGTCTGGGGCACAACATGAAACAGCATCGACATCGGCGCTCCTAGCGGCCCGGTTGGGCCAGAGGGGGCCTATTGCTGGCGCGGTTGCTGGCGCCGTCGGACACGTGCAGGAACGCTACGCCCGCGCTTCGCCGCGGTCAAGCGGCTTCTCCACCGCTTGACCGCCGCCGCACCCGTGCGGAATTCGCCGCCCGCCCGCCGCCGACTGGCCTCGCGTCACGCATCGGACAGGTGCCTGGTACCGCGTAACTCACTTCGGGCCAGGGATGCGAATCGCGGAGCGACGGCGTCCGACGCCGCTTTCGGCGCCGCCTGCAAGGGAAATTCGCCACCCGCGGTGTCGCCGAAAGTCGCAGCCCGGTCGCCGTAGGCGAGGCCCCCAAATGCACCCGCGGCAAATTTCCCACCCGCGGCAACTTCACCGCAGACACAGCCGGCCGACATCGAAAAATCCTCTGCAAATACAAAACCCCAACCGCCACTACCCGCCCTTGGCACGGCCTATGCACCCTCAGATTCCGCAGTGGAGCACTGGAGCCGCCCAAGGGCCCCGGGGGCGCCGCAGGAGGACGGGCCATGAAGACCTTGACTTTGGCTCTGCAATTGGCTGCAGCAGTGCTGTCTGCAGCGGCGTTGGCGGCTTGCGAGTCGGCGGACCTGTTCGTCACGTCGACGTTGCCCGACGCGGGGCCCGTGTTCGTCGACATTGGCGGCCACAAGGACGACCCGCGCCCAGACGGCGGCAACCCCTGGCCGGCCCAATGCGCCAGCGACCTGGACTGTCGCGCCGGCACCGCCCCGTGCATGGAGGCGGCGTGCGTGCAAGCCCAGTGCGTCGTGACCCCCAAGGCGGCCAACGCGCTGTGCGACGACCTGGACCCGTGCACGGTCAACACCACCTGCCGCTCGGGCGCGTGCCTCGGCAGCAACGTCTGCGTGGAACCCGTGGAGTTCTGGCCGTATTACTACGTGCCGCCCTACCCGCTGCAGCCCAGCCAAGCGCTGTGAGCCGCACGGAGGTCGCGAGAACGCCCAGCCTGAGGACACCGCGGCCGCTACGGCAGCCCAGGCTGGGAGCGAAGCCAGTGCAGCGCGGCGTCCACCAGGATCTGATTGCCGCGCACGGCGTTGAGGTGGGTAAAGTCGTCGTACAGGCCGCCAGCTAGGGCTTGAGTCAAGTCGCGGTGGGCCAAGCCACGTGCATCGCACCATGCCTGCACGACCGCCAGCGCCTCCGCGAGGTGCTGCTTGGCCTCTGGACTGTAGTGGGCGGCGATGGCGTCGGGGTCGCCGTCGGGAATCACCAGCACCAGCACGGGGATCTGCTGGGCCTTGGCCCACTGCACCAGCAGCTCCAAGTCCTGGGCCGCGGGGCTGGCGGTGTAGCTCTCCAGGGTCGGCCGGGCCGCGTGCCAGTCGCGGGCGTGGTCGGCGACTTTGCGCTGGATGCCGGCGCGGCGCTCGGGCGAGTTGTCGAGCATGCGCTGGCGTTCCCAAGGGTTTTTGAGCTGCTGGTTGAACAGGTGCTCGCCCAGGTCCCAGGCGCCAAACAGCACCAGCCCGGCTTTGTGGATCGCCAGCTTCTTGGTCAGCTCGCTGTCCAAAGCCTGCAGGGCCGGCGCGCTGGCGGGCTCTAGCCGCAGCCACTTGAGCATGTCGCCGCGCTCATCCAGCCGGGCATAAGCTTTGGCCGGCGCCAGCTTGCCGACAAACAGCGGCAGCACCAGGGCATCGACGCGCCCCGTCAGCGTCTGGGCCTGCTGCGCTTGCAGCCAAATGTCCAGGGTAAAAGCCCCGGGGGCGCCAAAGTTAAACGCCTGCCAGCCCGGCGGCAGCCCGCGGTTGGCCAGGTCCTGCAGGCGCTCCGGCTCGGCAAAGCGATAGTTGCCGGTAAAGGAATCGCCCACAAAGACCAGATGCTGGCGATCGGCATCGGCATGGAGGCGCACCGCCAGCCAGCTCAGCGCCGTCAGCGCCAGGCACACCAACAGCGCGGCCACGGCAGCCTTGGGCAGGCGCGCGGCGGGCGGCGGCGGAAACGGAGACAGAGACGACATCCAACAACCTTGTAAAATCAGCAGATCTTGCGCTCAGAACTGAAAGTAAATGAACGTGCCGCCCTCAAACATCCCCAGCCGCACCATGCAGGCCAGCAGCAGCACGTAGAGCAGCACCCGCGGCAGCAGCGGCCAGCGCAGCGGCATCCACGGGTCGCGCCTGGGCTTTTGCGCCTGCAGGCCCTCTTGCTGCGGGTCTTGGTCGGCCCGAGCCGGCTCCCGCGAGCCCTGCTGAATCAGCTCATAGGTCAAGGGAATCGCGATGAACCCCAGGAACTTGCCCACCTGCCCCCAGTCGCCGGGGTGCGGCAGCGGGTCGCGGGCAAACTGGCCGATGAGCTGGAGCCAGTGCAGCATCCCGTCGCTCTGCCAAAGGGCAAAGGCCAGCGCCACCAGCTGAAAGGTCAGAAACACGCCCAGCAGGTGGCGGAGCTTGGCAGGCAGCCAGCCCAGCATGCGGTCAATGGGCGCCTTGCCCAGGGTCAGGCCCACCTGGGCCAAGCCGTGAACCGCGCCCCAGGCGACGTACTTGCTCGCTGCCCCATGCCATAATCCACTGACCACAAAGGTAATCAGCAGATTCAGCGCCCGCCGCCCTTGGCTCACCCGGCTGCCACCCAGGGGGATGTACAGATAGTCGCGGAACCAGGTCGAAAGGCTGATGTGCCAGCGGTGCCAGTGGTCGATGAGGTTGCGGGCCAGCAGCGGCGAGTCAAAGTTGGTCATGAGCGTAAAGCCCATCATCTGCGCCAGGCCCTTGGCAATGTCAGAATAGCCAGAGAAATCAGCGTAGATCTGCCAGGTAAAGGCGTACGCGCCGATGAGCAGGGAGAAACCGGAGGGCTCTGTGGGGCCGTGAAAAATCGACTCGACCATCGGCGCCAAGTTGTCGGCCACAAACACTTTCTTGAACAGGCCCCAGAACACCAAGTAGCTGCCGGCCCACACGCCCTGCCAAGAGACCGTGCGCGGCCGCTGCATCTGCGGCAGGAGCTGGTGCGACTTCTCAATCGGCCCCGCCACCAGCTGCGGAAAGAACGAGACGTACAGCGCAAAATCGATGAGGTTTTTGGCCGGAGGCATCACCCGGCGATAGACGTTGATGGTGTAACTCAGCGCCTGAAAGGTGTAGAAGCTGATGCCGACCGGCAGCACCACCTGAAGCGTGGGCAGCGACACCTCGAGCCCAGCCGCGGCCAGCAGCTGCGCCAGGCTCTCTGCAAAGAAATTGAAGTACTTAAAGAAGCCGAGCAGCGCCAAGTTGACGCCAATGCTGACGCCGATCCACGCCTTGCGCGCCCGGCCCTCGGCGCTGCCGATCATCCGCCCCACCGCATAGTCCATGCAGGTAGAGAGGATCAGCAGGCCCAAAAAGCGCCAATCCCACACGCCGTAGAACCAGTAGCCGGCGGCCAGCAGCACCCGGTTCTGCCAAGTGGGATCGGCCTGGCCGTGGGCATCGCGCTGGCGCCCGGCGAGGAGGTACAGGCCAAAGACCAGCGCAAAGAACCCGGCAAACTGAAAGGAATTGAACAGCAACGGGGCGCTCCGCCGGGCAATGC
>JBIKTV010000040.1:0-22120 GCA_044347905.1 Myxococcota bacterium | reverse complement strand
GGCGACCTGCTCCAGCGCACGGGGCGCCTGCAGGAGGCCGGGGCGGCGTTTGCCCAGGCGGCCGATCGGAGCGAAAACGCCCAGGAAAGGGCCATCTTGGCCAAGCGCGCGGGCCAATGCGCCGCCGCGGTCGCAGCTTAGACCTTGACCTGGCGGGGTCAGGTACATCCTCTTTCCCGTTTTGCGGGCGTCTGACCGCGCAAGAAACGGCGCGTGCAGCACCGCATCCGCGATAATACTCCTGCCTTACCGGTTGGCTACTACCGACGAGGGCCATTCTCAGGACCAGCGTTCGATGCCGCTCAGTCGCCCTCACCCCGCCGCTATCGCGGCACCCCTCTCCCACAAAGTGGGCGAGGGGAAACGCAAATTGTCTTTACCCCTCGCCCACTTCGTGGGAGAGGGGTCGGGCGCAGCCCGGGGGTGAGGGTCAAAAAAGCCGCGCGCACGTCGACTTCAACCGGCAAGACAGGCGGCCCAGGGGCCGTAGTCGGCAACCGGTAAGGCAGCCTCGCTCTCACCGAACCGCCCGGCAAGGAGAGCCCCGTCATACGCAAAACGCCGCGTGATACTGGTCGATCTCGCGTTTCGAGATCCCGGCCTGTGCCGCAGTCGTCCGCCACGTAGCCACTGCACCAAGCACCGCCTCCCGCGCAGCGTCCGCCTCGGCCGCGCTCAGGCCGTACGCGCGGCTGGTCGCCATCACGGTGGCGATGTCGCCGTCATCGTCAACCTCGTCGAGGGCAAGGGCGTGCGCGCCTCCGTCGGGATTGGGGTTGACGTCGAACGCGGGCCCCAACACCCAGCCCGATCGCAGTAGCAGGAATCCATGGTTGCGCAGGTGGTCGTCCGTGTTCGAGACCGCGACGTTGAACAGCGCACGCTTGAACAGCTGCGCCATGTCGGCCTTGGCGCGCGCCCCATCCCGCATGAGCAGCTCGGCCAGATCCAAGTAGCTCGCTCCGGGTTCGCCGTCGCGCCTGCCCAGCAGAGTCATCGCGGAAGCATAGGGCACTCGCGCCCCGGAATCCGTGCGGTCGAAGCGACGCAGCAGCAGCGTCGACCCGCGCCCGCCCAAGTCCAGCTTGCGGGCGTCCGGCACCTCGATGCCGGCCTTTCGGGCGAGCGCGTTCGCCACGAATTCCCATGCCCCGACGTCTACCCGGTCCTGAGCGCTCGGAAACTTGGCGATGCACAGGTGGCCTTGTTCGTCCTTGACGACCGCCTTGGGGCGCGCGCCGCCCAGCGACGAACCTGGCGCCACAAGCTGCCGCAGCCACCGTCCCTCGACATCCTCATCATCCACCTCGACATGCCGGGCAGCGGCCGCAAGTTCGCGCAAGTGCGCCAGCGGCGGGACCGCCAGCCCATCGTCCGGCGCAAGGAACGGACCGCCGCCAGGCCGGCGAAACCGCAGCGCGCCGAGTCGCGTCGTATCTTGGATACCCAACAGGAATTCCCACTCGCGCAGCGTGCGTGGCTTGCGTCCTTCCTGCCGCGCATGCCAGTTGTCGCGCCGTTGCAGCAGCATCCGCCCCCAGCGATCGGGCGCGGAGTCCAGGAACACCCCAAAGTCCGACCGGTCCTGCCGCGGAAACGTGCGGCCGGGCAGCAGATCCAGGTCGGGATCTAGCGCGAGTCCACGGCCTTCGCTGAGCCAGGAACGCGTGTACTCGAACGACAGGACCGCGTTCCCACGCGTCGGCTGCATGTGTAGGACGCCGACGCTCTTTTCGCCGCCGACCTCGGTCCAGTCGAGGACGACCTCGATCGCCTCTGCTGCAGCAGCGCTCATGCCGGTTCCTTCGGCTCACGCCGCTTTCGCACCCGCTTGGGTGTCGTCAGCTCAAGGTCCTGCAGCTTGCGGCCTAGCTCGTCGTCGCGCGCCACGGCTTCCAGGTCACCGTCCAGCCGCAGCGCCAGTAGGATCCGCGCGTAGATGCCCAGTGCGACCGCCGGATCGCCGCGCTCGGCCCGCGTCAGCGTGTTGCGGCTGATGCCCGCGCGCTCGGCCACCAGCTCAGCTGAGTACAGCCGCCGCAAGCGGGCCAGCTGCAGGTTGTGGCCCAGGTTGGTCAAAGTGCGCTCTAACCGCGGCGGAAGAGCTGGCGTCGTGCGGGGCATGGTCGGGTCCCGGCGCAGCATTGCGCACGATACATTGTGCGGCGATTGCACATTGAGCGCAAGATATAGTGTGTAATGCGGACGATCAGCGCCTTTGCCGGACAGGTCTCGCCGTCCAGGTCCCGGCGTCCCGGCGGGGTCAGGTACATCCTCTTTCCCGTTTTGCGGGCGTCTGACCGCGCAAGAAACGGCGCGTGCAGCGCCGCATCCGCGATAATACTGTTGGGTGCCAGCAATTTGGCGGCGTCAAAGTCGTCGGGCGGCCCGAGTTGGCCACCTCGCTAGCCCTCGCTGCGAATAGCTCCCAGCGAGGTGGCGCATTGCGCGCGGCAGATCGCCCGGCACCTACTCGAGCACCAGGTGGTAGTGGTTGGGCGTCAGGGCAAAACCGCGCCCGCGGACGTCAGAGCGCTCGGTAAACTCGTTCAAAACGCTAAGAAATAGGGCGCGCGACTCGTCGCTGAGAACGATCGGCTCGCGACGGGCCCCGCGGTTCATGACACGGCGGCGGGCGCTGGCGAAGTCAAGGCTGGGCAAGCCCACGGGCCCGGGGATGCCGCGAAAGACGGAAAGGGGAAAGAGGATGTACCTGACCCCGCTCTGACCCTTCGTGGGAGAGGGGTCGGGCGCAGCCCGGGGGTGAGGGCGAAAAAGCCGCGGGCCTGTCGAATTCAACCGGCAAGACAGGCAGCCCGGAGGCCATCGCCGGCAACCGGCAAGACAGGTACTGCAACAACCTCCGAGATCAGGCCACTCCAAGGTCCTTTAGCAGAAGCTGGCGGATGCGCACCGCATCGGCCTCGGTGCCGATCGTGACGCAGCGGATGGCCTTGGCGGTGGAGATCACCTCGGCGGGCAGAATCTCCTCGGTGACGTCATTCGCATTGAATTCCTCGACCTTGAGGAGGAAGCGGTTCGTCGCCGCGTCAAAACCGAGGTACTGACTCCGTTCTTTGTCGTGACTCTCAAAGGAACGACCGCTTCGAAGGGCGTCGAGGATGCGGCGGTCAAGGGCGTCGAGATCGGTCGAATGATTCAAGGGTTTCTCCGGGGTCCGCGTTCAAGGACGTTGATGGGTCGCTTGTTGAGTTTGGCTTCGCCAGGTCCTTCTATCGCCGGGCCCTTCCGCAGCGCATAGGACGTCAAACCGCGAATTCGCGCAATCGCCCCTTTGCACCGGTGCAAAAGCTCAATTTCTGCAATCCGCCGAGCTCTCTCTTGCCTGCGCCTTGACCTGCGGCCACCGGGCTACCGCAGAAAAAGCCTGCCCTAGAGCGCGGATCAGCCGCCGCCGCGGTTCTCAAACGCCCGGAAGTAGTGCAGCGCGATGTAGTCCAAGCGGTGGTCGACGGCTTCCTTGAGCCTGGCCAGGCTGCCTAGGCCGTGTTCGGCGACGGCTTGGCGCAAGAGCTGCTCGTCCTCGGCGCTGTAGTAGTCGCGCGGATCGGCCTCCAGTGCGCCGCTGGCGATGGATTGCGCCAGGTGGCTGTGGATGGTGCTGGCGACCAGGCCGCGCTGGACGGCGATCTCGTCTGGACTCAGGCCTTGGCGGTACAGGCCCAGCGTCTCCAGCGCCGTGCCGCTCTCGGCGGCCTGCTTCTTTGCCTTGGGCGGCGCTGGCGGCGCGGCCAGCTCGGCAAAAACCTGGCGTTCATGGGCAGACAGCCACGCGCGGATCTCCGCCATGAAAAGCTGCCCGTAATCCGCGAGCTTCTGGTTGCCCACGCCGGGGATGTCGAGAAACGCCCCGTCTGTCTGCGGATAGCTGCGGGCCATGTGGCGCAGGCTCGCGTCGCCGAACACCACGTAGGGCGGCACCCCCTTCTCATCGGCGATCAGCTTGCGCCGCGCCCGCAGCTCGGCAAACAGCCCTTCGTCGCAAGCGATGCTGCCTGCGCGGGCCAGCTTGGTCGGGCTAGGACTCGCGACAACCGGCGAGCGCGACAGCAGAATCGGCCTGCGCTCCTTCAGCGCCGCCAGCCCCTGCTGAGACAGGGCGACTGTAGGGAAACCGTCGGCACTGGCGTCCAAAAGACCCAGGCGCATGAGCTGGCGGCCCAGCGCCGTCCACTCCTCGCGCGGCGTGTCCTTGCCAACGCCATAGGTGCTGAGCTGGTCGTGCTGCCAGCGGCGGATCTTCTCCGTGTTTGCGCCGGCCAGCACCTCGACGACGTGCTGCAACCCGGTGCGAAAGCCGCTCTTTTGCTCAATGCGGAACACGCAGCTGAGGAACTTCTGCGCCGGGGTGGTGGCGTCCCAGGTTTCGCGCGGTTGCAGGCAGATGTCACAGCCGCCGCAGCTGTCGCCCGGCCACAGCTCGCCAAAGTAGCCCAGCAACGCCACGCGGCGGCATGCATCGCCCTCGGCAAAGTCGGCCATCCGGCGCATCTGCCTTGCCGCGACCTCGGCGGCCTTGGCGTCGCTGATGTCGCCGAGAAACTTCAAGTTCCGCACCAAGTCGCCGCGCGAATAGAGCAGCAGACAGTCCGCAGGCAGTCCGTCGCGACCGGCGCGACCCGTCTCTTGATAGTAGCCCTCGATGTTCTTTGGCAGATCGGCGTGGATGACGTAGCGCACGTCTGGCTTGTTGATGCCCATGCCAAAGGCGATGGTGGCGCAGACGACCCGCGCCTCGTCGCGAAGAAAGGCCTCTTGATTCGCGCCTCTCTGCTCGGGCTGCAGTCCGGCGTGATACGCCACCGCTTTGACGCCCGCCGCGACCAGCGCCGCCGCCAGGGATTCCGCGCTCTTGCGCGACTGCACGTAGACGATGCCGGCGTCGTTGCGGCGCTCGCGGCTGAATTCGACCACCTGGCGGGCCGCTTGGTCCTTGGGCACGACGCTGTAGCTCAAATTCGGCCGGTTAAAGCTGGCGAGAAACACCTGCGGCGCCGGCAGTTCGAGCTGGCGGATGATGTCGCCGCGCACCTGGTCGGTGGCGGTGGCGGTGAGCGCCAGGACCGGCACCCCGGGCAGCTTGGCCCGCAGCTGCGCCAACTGCCGGTACTCGGGACGGAAATCGTGGCCCCACTCGCTGATGCAGTGGGCCTCATCTACGGCGATGGCCGTGACGTTCCAGCGCTGCAGATCCTCTGCAAAGCCCTGGGCCATCACCCGCTCTGGCGCGGCATACAGCAGCTTGTACTGGCCGTTTTCTAGCCCCAAGCGCCGCTGCTGCACCTCGCTGGCCGCCAGGGAGGAATTCAGGAACGTCGCCGCCACGCCGCTCGCCGTCAGTGCGTCGACCTGGTCCTTCATCAGCGCGATGAGCGGCGAAATGACCAGCGTCACGCCGGGTCTGGCCAGCGCCGGCAGCTGAAAACACAGCGACTTGCCAGCGCCCGTCGGCAGAATCGCCACGGCATCCTGCCCGGCCAGCGACGCGGCGATGATCTCGCGCTGCAGAGGGCGGAAGCTGTCGTAGCCAAAGGTCTGCTTGAGCAGGGGCAGCAGCGGGTCAGTCATGGGCGAGACCGTTGGGGAAGTTCGAGGAGGTGAGAGCTGGGCAAAGGGCCGGCGTGGCGTGGGGTTCGCCGCGGCTACCCAGCGAGCGGGTGGGAGGTTAGGCTGGGCAGGTGCTTGCGTCAACTGTGGATTTTGGCGGGGGTTCAACCCCATCTGCCCGGTCAGACCAAGGCCCCGCCACCCAGTAGACCGTCAGGGACCCCAACTGGCACGAAGCGACGCCACTGCGCTTGGCCCCAAGCTCAGCCCCATCTGCGCGTCACTCCTCCAACCACCAGTCCTGCCCGCCAGCCCCCTTGGCCAATCCCCGCTCCCGCTACAACCTTCCGCCAAGCGCACCGGCGAGAAATCGCCCTTTTGCACCGGTGCAAAGCTCCCTTTCATCCACCTCCCCGGAGCAACACCAGCCGACGTTTTCTGTTGGGCGAATCCCGCTTCGCGGGACCGGGTGCTAGGCGCGCCGGCCTGCCGGCCTCTGCGCCCGGAGACGCCAGCGGGGCAGCGGGGGCTTGGTCAATACCCCGCGCGACATCGCCCCGCCAGCGCCTCCGCCCTGCGGGTAACGCCCCCATTTCGCTTGGGCTGGCGCAGGTTTATCGCCCCCGCGCCAAGGATGCGAATCGCGGAGCGACGGCGTCCGACGCCGCCGGCGCCTCGCCGGTCGCAGCCTGGTCGCCGCAGGCGAGGCGCCCAAACGCCCCTTCATCACAGGAAATTCTCTCTGGCCGGCCTTGAGCGATGACCGAGGCGGCCGGCAGGCCCCACGTGCGCACACCCGCGGCTAGAGTCCCCCGCTCCAAACCGGCGACATCGTTTACACTAGCCCGACAACGCCTGCTTTCAAGTTCATCTACGCGCTCAACTGCCAAACCTGGCCGCCAGCTCCAGCCCGTTGACCGCCTCGCAGCCCTCGCGGAGCGGAAACGGCGCGCGGGTTCGGCAGGCGATGAGCGAGGTGTCGGGCGATGTACGACATGCGGGAAGTGTCACGTCCCGATTTTCGGGAAGTGCTGCGAATTTGCGCGCTGTGGTGCGGCGCC
This sequence comes from Myxococcota bacterium, assembly GCA_044347905.1. GTDB lineage: Bacteria > Myxococcota_A > UBA9042 > UBA9042 > UBA9042 > SXRM01. The sequence continues at coordinate 15,491 of JBIKTV010000040.1, read as the reverse complement.
GCAAGAAGATCCTGGACGCGGCGGCGGCGTGAGTGGTGTGGTCCTTCACCTCAGTTGGCGGAGCGGCGGGGTGCAAGGTCGCGTGGCCGTCCTGCTCGGTCCACACGGCGCCTGACAGAAACTGCAAGCGCCGTCTTGCACCGTGGTGGGACGGTCAGGCTTGCTTCGTGCTGGTGTGGCACGGGCCGGAAGTCTCTGCAGATGTTCACCAGGCCACGAGACCGGCGCGAAAGCTGCCCACGCCGGGCACGACGATGCGGTCGCCCGCCTGGTCTGCCCGCCGCACGACGAGGACATCACTCGGCCACAGCCAAGACACGGCCGCAGAGCCGCTCACCCCAGCTACGGCGCTCAGGCGCCCCGTTTTCCTGTCAAACAGCAGCCTACGCGAGGGAGCCAGGATCGAGATCCCACATTCAATCGTCGCCCATCGGCCAGAAGGCGAGCGCCCGTCTTCCGAGATTCGCGCGCGCGGCACATCGGGATCGTCATCGCCAAATAGGTGCTTGGAAACATCGATGTAACTGCCCGTCAAACCGCACGACAGACGCGTGACACGTGCAACGGGTGACCAAATGCCCCTCGCGGAGCGTTCGATCACGCCGTCTTCGACACGATACAGAGCGGGAGCGAGTTCAGCAGGTTGCGAAACGCCACGCGATGCCGCATCACCAGGGAAATCCGATTCTGAGCAACCGCTCGCCAGCCCAACACCATCATCCTTCCGGCAGGCCTTCTCGAGGCCTCCGCCGTCCATGCGAATTGCGATGGACCCGGTGGCACGAGGGTAGTATCCCTGCCCCATGTCGGTCAATGTGAGGCATGACCGACTGTGCGCTCTGTCCAACTCGATTGCCACGGGCCACTCGTTGAGGTGCTCGGACTGGCGCAGCCGAATGCCGTCGCACGTGAGGGCCAGCGGGCCGCGGGCGAGTCGCGTGGAGCGGCCGGTCTGCAGATCGTGCTTCCACAGGCCTTTGTCATTGAGCGTGATAATCAATTCATCGCTCCACCGGCGGGCGAACAAAACCGGCGCGGGGTGAATGCGCCGGAGGGGTTGTCCCCACCACGCCAGTTCCCACAGGCCATCTGGCCGACCGACGATGATCCGCTGCCCGCCAATGAGCGGGCTCTCGACGCTCCGGGTTGAATCCATTGGCAAATATGTCCAGTCATCCGCGGAGGCATCGTCGGAAATGACCGCGTCGGGTAGTGCCTTGTCCGGCAATTGCGCGTGTTGGACCAGAACGGCTGCGCCGACTTGCCGAGGAGAGCCTGTGGCTTGGACGGAGCCTTCAGAGGGCATGGCGGGCACCGTTTTATCCGGTCGCCCGCGCAGCTCCTGCGAACAAGCGGCCCCCAGGATCAGGCCGAGGACGAAGGCCAGTTTCCTCACCGGCTGCCGCATTGGTGCGGCCGAAGAGGAACTCTGCCTGGCTCGCGACGGCATGGTCGCGCACCTCTTTGGTGTGCACAGGACCCGCAAAGCGCGCACCGGCCCATCAGACCACCCCGCAACCGCCATGCCGCCCTCGACCAAGGCCATCCCAGCCGTCACTGCCGAGGCTACGCCGGCCGATCACCCGCGTCAACCGCAGGTTTTGGCGGGAGTTCAGGCTGATCTGTCCAGTCGGTGCTAGGATCCGTCAGCCAGCCGACCGTCTGGGCCCCCCTTGACCAATCCCCGCTCCCGCCACAACCTTCCGCCAAGCCCACCGGCGAGAAATCGCCCTTTTGCACCGGTGCAAAAGCTCACTTTCTGCCATCCCAAGCCAGCCTTACCGGTTGCCGACTATGACCCCTGGGCCGTCTGGCTTGCCAATTGAAGTTCGACATGCGCGCGGCTTTTTTGACCCTCACCCCCGGGCTGCGCCCGACCCCTCTCCCACGAATTGGGCGAGGGGTAAAGAGAATTTGCGTTTCCCCTCGCCCACTTCGTGGGAGAGGGGTGCCGCGATAGCGGCGGGGTGAGGGCGACTGAGGGGTGTCGAACGCTGGTACTGAGGACGGCCCTCGTCGGTAGTAGCCAACCGGTAAGGCAGGATCCCCGGAGCCGCCATGCCCACCTCCCTCCAGCGACCGTTGCCAGAAAACCCCCGCCGGACAGGTGCCGGGAATTGTCTGATCCATGACATCGCTGCGGATTCTCCCCCGGGCAAGCGACCGAAACCCGCACGGCCGAGCCCCGAGCGGCTGGCCGAACTCCCGCTCCGCTCCCACGTACATAAATGTTGCCAGGTCGCCATCATGTGGCTACACTTCTCGTCAGGATGATCGAAGCCCTGCCCAACGCCTTTACCCATCAATTCGCCCGCGAGCGCGGGTTGTCAGAACGTCGTCTCCGCGCCCTGGTTGCCCACGGGGCACTCGAGCGCCTGGGCCACGGCCTGTACCGCAAGACCGCCGCGCCGCCGGCCGACCTCGACCGGATCGAGATAGCCTTGCGCGCCCCGGCCGCCACGCTCTGTCTCACCGCTGCGCTGGCCCACCACGACCTCACGGACGTCATCGCCCTGGCCATCGACGTGGCCCTTCCTCGCTCCCAGCGCCAGCCAAAGGTCGCCGCGCCGGTCCGGTGGCACCGTTTCCAACAGGACACGTTTTATCTCGGCCGCGAGTCCATCGAGGTCGACGACGGGCTCCGCCTGGGCGTCTACACTGCAGAGCGCAGCGTCGTCGACGCCTTTCGCTTGCGATATCAGGAGGGTGAGGAGATGGCTGTCGAGGCCCTGCGGCGCTGGCTCAGGCGGCCGGGGTCCGCGCCCGCAAACCTCCTGGCGTTGGCGAGGCATTTTCCCAAAGCTGAGCCCGCGTTGCTCGATGCGCTGAGGATCCTCGGATGAAGCCGAAGCCCGATCGTACTGATATCGCTGTGGTTCGCTACTTGGCGCTGCAGCGCTTGGCGCGGGCACAGCGGCGCACTACTGCAGAATTGCTCCAACTCTACGTCCTTGAGGGCTTTCTCCGCCGGCTGGTCTGCTCACCGCACGGCGACAGGTTCGTCCTGAAGGGCGGCGTGCTGATGGCCGCCCTCGCGCTGCGCCGCGCGACGCGCGACATCGACCTGCTCGCCTTGCGGACCGACAACGACCCGGCGTTGGTAGAACAGCTCCTGCCTTGCCGGTTGCCGACTATGGCCCCCGGGCCGCCTGCCTAACCGGTTGAAGATGACATGCGCGCGGCTGTTTGGCCCTAACACCCGGGCTGCGGGCGATGGAGCGGCATCGAACGCTGGTACTGAGAATGGCCCTCGTCGGTAGTAGCCACCCGGTAAGGCAGGGTAGTGACGCGGGTCTTGTCGCGACGTCTACGGGCACTTCGCGAGCGCCGTGTGTACACACCAGCCCCACTGGCAGCTGTCGACAGTACCCGCATCGGCGTCGTCGCAGGTCTTTGCACTGTTGCAGGGCGTGCAGCTGTTCAAGTCGCACCAAGCGCCCGGCCAGTTGTTCGAGTCCAGTGCCTCGCACTCGCCGGCGATGCACTTGGTCATGCCCTTGCACTTTCCGTAGGCCAAGCACGGCGTCGTGAGGCAGCCAGCAAGGCCGACGTGCTGGCACTGACCCGTCCAATCGCATAGGTCCACTGTGCACGGGTTGTCGTCGCTGCAGCCCGCCGTCGTGCAGTACGCGCAGTTTGGAATCGCTGTGAAGACGCAGGCGCCGGCAGCGGTACAGGCGTCGCAGGTACACGGGTTGCCGTCATCGCAGGGCGTGGCGCTGCCGCAGGCCCCGGTCGAGCAGGATGGCAGGACCGTGAACTGGCACGCGCCGCTCGCGGGATCGCAGCCATCGCTGGTACACGCTTTGTCATCGACGCAAGGGACTGCTACCGATACGCACTGATGGTCCGCGGCACGACAGAAGTCCAAGGTGCACAGGTTGTTGTCCAAGCAGGAACCGGGAGCAAGGCAGCAGTTCACTATGGCGGTGTTGACGCAGTGGCCGCCTGTGCACGAATCGGTCGTGCAACTGTTGTCGTCGTCGCACGTGCCTGTCGACGAACAGGGTATCGCGCAGGCGGCGACCGTACTGTGCTCGCACCAGCCGCCAGTGCACTTGTCCGCGGTGCATGGATTCGTGTCGTCGCAGTCTTGGTCGGCGGCGCACGTGTCGGTGCAGTGGAGCAGGTCCAGGTTCGCGCAGGCGTATTCGCCTTCCTGCAAGTTCAGCGTGCAGTTGTCGCTGTCGGCGCATCCTTCGCCGCCGAACTGGATGGGACACTTCTTGTTGTCGTTGTGGTGGACGCACTCGCCCATGAGGCAACGGCTGGCGAGGCACTTGGACCCGGTCTGGCAGTCGGCCGAGCTGGCGCAGCCGCAGTAGCCCGCCCCAACTTTGTGCACGCAGACACCAGAATTCGTAGGGCAAGTGTCTAGGGTGCAAGGCTTGCCGTCGTCGCAGGCGGTGGGGAGGCATTGCATGCGGCCATCGCAGACGCCGGGACCGCACTCCGTGGTGCAGGCCGCGCCAAGGCCCAGCGCCGCATCAAAGATGCACTGACCTTGCAAGCACTTGCGGCCCAGGCATTTCTGCGGCGGGCAATCGCTGTCGCTCGTGCACTCGGGCAGCGCGCTGTCGGCGGCAAGGTGGCCGTCCGGTGCGACATCGATGGCATCAGCGGCTGCAGTTTCCTGGCCAGCATCGTCGGTTGATCGGGAGCCGTCGCCGGCCGGTGAGGACGAACCGCATCCGAGGACGCTTAGCAGCAAGCACTGCAACAGGCACAAGACCCTCAAACGCCCCAGCCGCCTATCGCACCACCGAGCCAACGCCATGCCGCCCTCGACCGAGGCCATCCCAGCCGTCAGGGCCGAGGCTACGCCTGGCCTACACCACCGTCAACCGCAGATTCTAGCGTGAGTTCAGGCTGATCTGTATGGTTGGCGCGAGGATCCGTCAGCCAGCGGGCCGTCTGGGCCCCCCTTGACCAATCCCCGCTCCGGCCACAACCTTCCGCCAAGCCCACCGGCGAGAAATCGCCCTTTTGCACCGGTGCAAAAGCTCACTTTCTGCCATCCCCGGAGCCGCCATGCCCACCGCCCTCCAGCGACCTTTGCCAGAAGACCCCCAGTTTGCCGCCGTCCTTACCGAGCTGCAGCGCCTCGGCCGCGCCCACTTGCTGGCGTACAACTTGGCCTGCGGCCAGCTGTTGCTGGAGCACTTCTGGGGCGGCGACCCGCACGCGTACTCCAGCAAGGACGCCGGAAAAGCGCTGTCCTTCCAGCGGTTCGTTGCCGAATGCGCCGACCTGCTGGCCGACCTGGGCCAGACGCCAGACCAGCTCCGTCGCGCCATTCAGGCCCACTTGGTATGGCTGGGGCTGCCGGCGGGAACCCGCGAACGGCTTCTGCTGACGCACCTCATCGAGCTCGGCCGCTGCGCCGACCCCACCCAGCGCGCCCGTCTGGCCTTGGCGGCGGCCGATCAGCACTGGTCGCGCCTGCAGTTGCGCGAGGCGGTCAGCAGTGCGCTGGTCGGGCGTTGGTACGACACGGACCCGGAGACCCCTGGGGTGCAGCCGCCCGAGCCGCCGGAGCCGCCCAAAGGCAGGAGCGTGTCTGCAGCGCGGCTGGTTTCGCGCAGTGAGAAGCTGTTGCCGGTGGTGCGCGAGTGGCAGACGGCCTTGGCGGCGTCGAACATCGAGCGGCTCACGGCGGCACAGCTCGAGCGGTTGGCGGCGGCCTTGGCTGGGTTAGAAGGGCAGATCGCTGCGGCTAAGAGCTTGTTGGGCAAGTAGTTGGGTTGGACAAGGTGCGCCGGTTCATGGGGTTCTCCAATAACCCAGGCGAACAGGTCTTTGCCGAGCTGCCTGTGGAGGTTTGGGCGGCTTAGTTAGGGGGCCGGAAGGTCCGCCGGCTGGCGGAGCCTTGCGCGGACCGGGCAGATGAGCTTGAACCTTCGCTAAATTCGCGGTTGACGGTAGCTATCGGCCGGCGCAGCCTCGACGCTGGCGGCTGGGATGGTTTTGGTCGGGGGCGGCACGGCGACGGCGAGCCCGTGCAATGCGCGGCTGGGTGTTTGCGTGCCCTGTGCATCTGCCCCTGTTGCAGCTCCCACGCACAAGTGGAGAAATTCTTTACCTGGATGAAGGAGGTCTCCAGCGTTGAGACCGCCTGCAGGAGTACCCCGGGGCCTTACAGGCCCAAGCTGCTGCCGCAGGTGCCACCTGGCTTGCCGCTCATGCAAGAGAGTAGGTTGCTGCAGGTAATCCCGCCAAAGCACATCGGATCGGGCTTGCCGCTCGTGCCGCCGAGCAGGCAGGTGGTCGGGTCGCCGGGCGTTCCGCCGCCGCCGCTGCTCGGGCCGCTGCTGCAGCAGTAGATCGGCTGACCGGACAGAACGTCCTGGATGACACAGTCCGGGTTCTTGGCGTCCTTGGTGCAGTCGCAGTTGCCGAGCTTGGTCAGCGCGCCCAACGGCGAGCTGAGCACCTGCTTGCAGGTCGAGTTGACGATCTTCTCGGTCGGCGTGCCGCCGGTGCCGCTCGAACCGCCGGTGCCGCAGGTGCACGACGCGGCATTGGGCGCTGGGGTGCCGCCAGCGCTGCCGCCGGGCAGACCCGGAATGCCGCTGCCATCGCCACCGAGGCCGCCCAGCAGATCGCTGTTGAGTTCGCAAGTCGAGCCCGCCGCGGCGTTGCAGAACGCGACTACGTTGTCGCACTTGCCAGCTTTGTCCAAGCAGAGGCCACTGCCGGTGTCGCACGTGAGGGCAAAGGTACCGTTGGGCCCCGCCGGGCAGTCGGCATCGCTCTTGCAGGTGCCGGTCTTGGGGCCGATGACGCCGCCGCCGACCGAGCCCGTGCAGGTGTAGCTCTTGGCAATGCAGGTGCCCTTGCTCTTTTTGGCACACTCGTCGTCGGTGGCGCACTCGACGCAGGACCACACGCCGCTGATCTCGACGCAGCCCGGGTAGTTGCTGCCGCATGCCGAGCACGCGTTGCTCACCGTAGACTTCTCGCACACATGCTTTTGCTGGTTGCAGTTGGGCCCGCCGCTGGCGCCGGCACAGTGGGTGTTGTTGGTGCACTCCACGCATTCGCCCGTAGCCGCGAGCTTGATCTTCTTGGTCGGTTCAGCGGCCGGGGGGCAGGTCACGCTGGCGGCACAGGTGTAGGTGTTCAGGTTGCACGATCCGCCAGCGCAGTCGGCATTCTTAGTGCATTCCGCACACTTGCCAGCGACACAGGTGGTCTTGCAGCCGCTGCAGCCGCTGGTGCAGGTCGGGCCGTAGCAGCACTTGGCGGCGGAGAAGGCGCAGGCCTTGGTCTGCTCGGTTGCGTAGGCGAGGCAAGCCGAATTGTCGGGGCAGGCCTGGCCAGCGCTGCAGTCGGGCAGGCAGGCCTTGCCGCCGTCGCCAAACTTGACGCAGCGCAGGCCGTTGCCGCAGTCCTTGTCCTGCAGGCAGCTCTCGCACTGCTGCTTGACGTCCAGGCAGCTGGGAGGATTGGTCTTAAAGTTGCACTGTTGCGTGCCGGGGCAGCCGTCCACCGCGCAGCCCTTGCAGTCGTACGAGGTCAGCACGCAGTGCTTCTGCTCGGTCTGGGTGACCTTGTCGCAGATGTAGCCTGGGCTGCAGTCCTGCACCGAGCCGCACTTCTTGGCGCAGTAGGTGCCCGACAGTAGCGGTACACAATCGTGATCGCCGGGGCAATCGGCGTTGGTCGCGCACTTGTTGCAGCTCTTGTCGTTGCTGGTGGCCGTGTCGGGCGTCGCCGTATCGGCCTTGACGTCGAGATTGGGGGCTGCGTCGCTGATCGAGCCGTCCTCACCGGTGCTGCCGCCGTCGGCCGTGTCTTTGATCGAGCTGCCGTCGTTGCCAGCCGTCGCATCCGGGCCAAAGCCGGGCTTGACGCACTTCTTGAGCGTCAGGTCGCAAATAGTGTCTTTGACCGGGCAATCGTCCTGGGTGGTGCAGTGGTTGCTGGTGACGGTCGCGTCGGGAATCATCTCGCCCCCGTCGAGATTGATCGCGACATCCGACATGGAATCAGCCAGGTCCGCAATACCGTCGGTCGCTGTGGCGCTATCCTCAGAGTCAGCGCCGACATCTGCGGTGGCTGCTAAGGACACGCACCGAGGGCCGACGTTCGTTTGCACGCAGGCGCTTCCCGCGACACAGGCCTCGGCAACCTGCCACATGCCGCTGGCACACTCGACTGCGACTGATGTCGCACCGCTGACGCCACAGACGGTCGCTCCGGCGCTGGAGCACGGCGTCCCAGCGGCGACGGTGGCGTAGAACCCCCCCTGCGCGGTCGTGCTGCAGCCAACAGCGCCGAGGAACAGAAAGAGCATAACCGAACCATGAAGGACGAAAGTTCGTCCCTCGCCTCGCCCAATGGGACACAAGCGTTTCTGAGAAAACCTCATCACAGACCTCACGAATTCATCCTCTGTTTGTCCCTGGCGACCCCTGGGGTGGGATCGCAGGCGCCGCCGCACCTTAGCCCTTGCACACGCCGACGCAACTGCCGTCGACCTTACAGACGCCGCCACAGCACTTGCCCTTGCCATACTGGCCGCAGGGCAGCAGGTCGGGCGAGGGCGTCGCCACACACTCGCCCGCGGGGCTGCAGTGGTTGGCGCCGCAGGGGTCGCTGCCGCCGCAGTCGGCGTCATTGGCGCAGGACAGGTGGAAGATCATCCGGCGGTCGCGCGGTCCGTCTTGGGTGAACTGCCACTCTTTCTCGCTCTTGAAGACCTCCTTGAGGCTACTGAACACCTTGGACTGCATGGTCATTTTTCCGCGCATTGCGGTGATGGCGCCCTTCTTGAGCGAGCCGTCCTTGAAGCGGCCGTCCGCGAAACCAACGCGCCAGTTGCCGGACAGGGTGTACCGGACCATGGCGATCGAGCGGCTCATCGCGTCCTGGAACGGCGTCGGGTCCTTGGTGTTCATGTCGAGGGTGTTGATGAACTGGTAGGTGCCCTCGCTGCGGCAGGCCAGATCCTGCAGGTAGGCGTCCGGCTGCGGGTGGGTCTTGGACTCGATCTGGATGACGTGCAGGCGCACCGGGAACTTGTCATCGTGCATGACCTGCAGCAGCGATTTGTAGTCGGTGGTGATCATCGCGCACTGCTTGCGGCAGTTCCCGCCCTTGCCGACCTTGGGATCGACAAACTGGAACAGGTCCGAATAGGTGCAGCTGTCCGGCCCGTCGGTCAGGAGCACGATGTGCCGTGGCGCACCGGCGCCGAGATCCTTATCGCGCAGGAAGGTGTACGCCGTGCTCAGGGCCTCGTAGACCGTCGAGCGGCCGGTGGCGGACTCGCGGATGCGCTCCTCCAAACCCAGGCGGTTCTGCGCCTTGACCTTGTCGGAGCTGCCAAAGCACTTCACCATCTGCTCGGGTTGGGACAAATTGGCAAAAGAGTCATTGGCGAATGACGGGTCGGCGGCGCACTGGTAGTTGCCCTTGTTGCCGGCCGGGTCGACCAGATCCTTGCAGTCGGCGTTGGTGATGCAGGCCTTGGTGCTGACCTTGCTGACCGCGGCGTCGGTGTACTGGCAGCGCAGATCGTCGGTGCACGCCACGCGCACGCCGTCGCTGGTCTCGTCGTAATACATCGTCAATACGCGATCCATGGGATTGAGCGTATCGATGAGCCACTCAGCGCCGGCGACCAGCACGTTGTAGCGATCCGAAGAGCACTCGGTGAAGTTGTTGGAGATCCAATTGCCCGGCAGGTCCTCGATAAACTTGGTGGCGGTCGTGCAGTCGCCGGTGTCGGTGTAAACAAATCCGTCGGTCGAGCCGCTGTGGTCGACCAAAATGGCGACGTTCTGGAAGGTCTTGGGGTTCTGCGGGTCGCAGCGGCCGGGCGAGCAGGCCTTGTACTTGACGGCCTTGCCCGTACCGCCTGCCCCGGCCGCAGAAGTGTTGCAGATCGCCGGATCCTGCAGACCGGTTCGCGGCTCGTAGCAGCCCAGATCCAGCTCAAAGTTGCCGGGTGCGATAGTTTGAAGTGCCGGATCGGTGGTAACCGGCTTATTTTCGATGAGATCGCCGTCGCGAATGCCCAAATCGACGTCGCCGTCGCATTTGGGACTCGCCACAATCAGACTCGTTGACACCAAATTTACCGTGAGTTCAACGCCATTGGCTTCCAGCACCGGCTCGCTCTCGGCCAGCGGAGCGCCGCACACGCGCGTCACCGTCTTGTTTGGCGCATCGACGTAGGCCGGAAAGGCGCTTACCACTTGGACTTTGTCAAAAATGATGTTGTGAGGGACAGGATAGGCATCGGCGGTGCCTGTGGACGACGCGCACTGAGGCCCGCCGTTCGTTTGCACGCAGTAGCCTTCCGCAGCACAGACCTCGGCAACCTGCCATATGCCGCCGGTGCACTCGACTGCCGCGGACAACGCTCCGCTGAAGCCACAGACGGTCGCCCCGGCGCTGGTACACGGCGTCCCGGCGGCGATGGTGGCGTAGGAACCACCCTGGGCGGTCGTGCCGCAGCCGACGGCGCCGAGCAACACAAAAAGCATGACGACGCCACGGCGGACGACAGATAGCCCATCGCCTCGCCCGTTCGGATGCAATCCGCCCTGACCAAACCTCATGACAAACCTCAGTCTGGTTGGGCAGTGCACAGATGGAATGCACACCAGCCGGAAACGGCAGGCCGTCGCGGAACAGCAACACTGCCGCGACGCGACTGACTCGGGGCCGTGCCGCGAAACCCGCGGCCCATGCGGCCTGCACCAACGGGTGCCGCCCTTTGAAAACGGGCGGATTACTCTGGGTCCCTGACCTCGCAGGGGAGGGCTGCTCCGAGCTCCCCCCATCCAAGACCATCCCGGCCGCCAGCGCCGAGCCTACGCCGGTCAATCAACTCCGTCAACGGCGACTTTTAGCGCAAGTTCAGCCAGATCTGCCCGGTCGGTGCAAGGCCCTGTCAAAATCGCTCTGAAACTGAGCCACCGGTAGAGTCCATACCCACCGTGGGCATTGGGCCATGAGTCCCGAGTTCCGCCCCATCTGCGTGTCAACGCACCTATCAGCAGCCCGCCACCCCCTTGACCAATCCCCGCTCCCGCTACAACCTTCCGCCAAGCGCACCGGCGAGAAATCGCCCTTTTGCACCGGTGCAAAAGCCCACTTTCATCCACCTCCCCGGAGCAACACCAGCCGAGGTTTCTGTTGGGCGAATCCCGCTTCGCGGGACCGGGTGCTAGGCGCTCCGGCCTGCCGGCCTCTGCGCCCGGAGACGCCAGCGGGGCAGCGAGGGTTCGGTCAATACCCCGCCCGACATCGCCCCGCCAGCGCCTCCGCCCGGGGCGAGCCCCGAGTGGCTGGCCGAACTCCCGCTCCGCCGCAGATTTTGGCGGGAGTTCATGCCTAAGGTGCGCCCAAACACCCCGGGACCTGAACCGTTCGCCGCCCCGCGACCGCGCCGCACTGCCGCCCCGGCCTTTAGCTCACGACCGCCGCGCCAGCTCCGCAAGCACCAAAGCCCTCTCGTTCAGCAGCCGCGTGTACGCCTGCTGTTGCTCGGCCTCCAGGAAGGAGCGCTCTACCAGCGCACAAGCATCAGGCAGCGCTGCGCAAAGAGCACCCGCCAGACTCGCGATGGCGCGATGCGGCAGACCGCAGTACTCGCCAAAGTCGCGCCACATCCGCGGCGTGATCTCCTTCTTGTTGCCGCAAATCGACAGCGCCAACTGGTCTTCGGGCAGGAATAGCCGCGTGTTCAGCAAGTCGTAGGCCGGCGAGAGGCTGACTTTGGCTGAATCCCCCGCCCACAGCGACAGGTTCTTGAGGTGTAGGTCGCCGTTGCCCGTCCACCAGGCAAACAGAAACTGGCGGTACAGGTCGCGCAGCGCAATGCCGGGCTCAGACGCAAAGCGCCGCACGATGCGCGCGCAAAGCTCCGCCGAACCGCGGTACTTGTCGGCCGGATAGTGCCCAGAGAGGGAGCAGAAATCCTCCACCGCCAGCTTGCCGCCGGTCAGTGGCCGGTCAAAGCGCGCGACAATGTAGGCCCAGGTGCCGTCGTTGATGTGCAGCAGGCCATGTTCGGGCACCGGCAGACCGCACAGCGCGGCGATGCGCATGGTCACGTGCTCGTTGGCGGGCAAGCCGGGAAAGCGGTCCGTAGGCGGCTTCAGGACGAACTGCCGGCCCGCAGTCTGCGCACGCAGTGTGATACGCGCCCCGCCCCATCACAGCGCCTCATCCGGTCGCGGCGCATCCACCACGCCGAGTCGTTTGCCAAAGACGCGCAGCACCTGGTCCACAGCGTCCACGCGCACGGTCGCCTTGCCCCGCTCCAATTCGGAGAGAAAGCGCAGGCCTACGCCGGCGAGTTCTGCGAGCTGCCGCTGCGTCATGCGGTTGGCGCGGCGGCGCTGGCGCACGAAGGGACCGATGGATTCCCGATCGGGCATGGCGGGCACCTGCGTGGCCGTGGTGGCCACCCGTGGGAGCCCAACGTACACAAGCTGATCCCGAAAGGGAATATTTCTGCTGCTCGGTGGCCACCCCAGAGCGCCGGCACTTGGAGCGGAGCTGCCGCGTATCAGGGTTGGAAGGTCAAATGGTTGTGCGATGGTGGTGTCAACGGCCGCGCAATTGCTCGCTCAACCGCCAAACCGGCCGGCCAGTTCCAGCCCGTTAACCGCCTCGCAGTCCAGCTTCAGCGGAAACGGCGCGCGGGTTCGGCAGGCGATCACCTGGCTACGCACGCGCACCCCGCCCGATCCCTGCATGAGCGCAGCGCAATGTTGCATCGCTGCAGCGTCGCGCGCCGTTGGCGTTTCGGTCCATTTGCACTCGATGAGGTCCAGGTACACGCCATTGCCGACGACGAAGTCCACTTCGCCACCTTCACTATCGCCATAAAAATACAGGGTTTCACTGGTGGCCCGCCACGACATGGCCTTGCGCAGTTCGGCACACACGGCGGTTTCCCACAGCGCACCGGACCACGGCGAAGAGCGCACCGCGCCCAGGTCCAGGCCCATCAAGAACGCGGCAAGCCCTGGATCGTTGAAGTACAGCTTGGGAGATTTCACTAGTTGTTTAGAGAGATTGCCGTGCCATGGCGCCACCAGGGTAATCTGATTGCACGCCTGCAGGGCTGAGAGCCAGGCCGATGCCGTCTTGGTCGAAATCCCCGCGTCGCGCGAGAGGGCCGTTTTGTTGAGCAGTTGGCCGGTACGCGCGGCGCACAGGCGCATGAATCGCTCGAAATCCGCAAGGTTGCCGACATCCAGCGCCACGCGCAGATCCCGCTCCAAGTAAGTGGCCAGGTACGAGGCGTAGAACTCGGCGCTGGGCAGATTCGGCTGCCGCCACAACACAGGATAGAAGCCGCGATGAATGACCGCCGCGGCATCTGCGAGCAGCGGATTGTCGGGTTCTGCCGCGCGAATTTCGGCCGCCGAAAGCGGGTGCAGGTCGAGCACGGCAGCGCGGCCGGCGAGACTTTCGGCCGTCGACTGCATCAGCGCGAACTGCTGCGACCCGGTCAGCACGAATTGCCCAGGCTGGAGGCCACCGGCGTCTACTGCGGCCTTGACGTGCCGAAACAGCCCCGGGGCGTACTGCACTTCGTCCACGAGGATCGGCGGCGGGTGCCTGCGCAGGAAGCCTTCAGGATCCGCCTCGGCGGACAGGGCTTCGCTCGGCAGGTCCAGGCTGACGTAGTGGTGCTGCGGAAACGTCGCGCGCAAAAGCGTCGTCTTGCCGGTCTGCCTAGCGCCGGTCAGGACCACCACAGGGAAGAATTCAGCAAGGTTTTTGAGGCGATCAGCGAGGCGTCTGGCGATGTACGACATGCGGGAAGTCTCACTTCCCGATTTTCGGGAAGTACGGCGAATGTACGCGATGGGCTGCGGCCCCGCAATAAGATCCTGGACGCGGCGGCATGGCGCGGCCAAGAGCCTCCTCAGCCAGTCGCCCAGCCTGTGCCGCGTGCCCCAGCCGCGCGGGTCGCCAATTCCGTTTCCCCGGAGCAACACCAGCCGAGGTTTCTGTTGGGCGAATCCCGCTTCGCGGGACCGGGTGCTAGGCGCGCCGGCCTGCCGGCCTCTGCGCCCGGAGACGCCAGCGGGGCAGCGGGGGCTTGGTCAACACCCCGAGCGACATCGCCCCGCCAGCGCCTCCGCCCTGCGGGTAACGCCCCCATTTCGCTTTGGCTGGCGCAGGTTTATCGCCCCCGCGCCAAGGATGCGAATCGCGGAGCGACGGCGTCCGACGCCGCCGGCGCCTCGCCGGTCGCAGCCTGGTCGCCGCAGGCGAGGCGCCCAAACTCTCTGCCTACTCAAGACAAAATCCCCGCGCAGCCCCACCCCGCATGGACGCCCGCCGACCCAAGGGCTACCGAAGCCGCGCGCCGCCCACCGGCCCCGACTTCAGCCCTGCCTTGACAGTTGTTCCGCTAGTCGGCCTGGACCCGCTTGCGCAACCACTGGGCCATCGCGGTCATGCCGTCGTCTAAGGTCGGGCCTTTGCAGATGTTCCATACCATGCCGTTGCTGCCGAACTCGCTGGCGACGCCGATGTAGCGCGAGCCAAAGCCAGACTCGCCGCGCGGTCCGCTGCAGATGTAGGGGTAGCCGAATTGGTTGGCCAGGGCCGAGGTGTAGTAGCTTGCGCGGTCGAGGTCGCGTTGTTGCTCGGCCGTCATTCCGCCCTTGCCGACTTCGGCCAGAGAATCGCCGGTGAAGGTGGCAAAGAGCACCTGGTTGGGGTCGGCCTTGAGCGACTTGAAGCGCTCCACAAAGTCCGCCACGGAGGCGAAATTGGCATTCTTGAGCTGGTTGCCTGGGTTGGCTGCGACGAGGTCTGCGATGCTCTTGCTGGCCTTGGTTTCGCAATCGGCCTTGGCGGCGGCGGTCAAGGTGTAGCAGTCGGCGGGGCAAGTGCGCAGGGGCAGGCCGGCTGACTTGTCTTTGCCTTTCATGAGCTCGCAATAGCCGTTGATGAGGGCTGTGTTGCCGGCCACCCTGTCGCCAGACATCTGGCAGCCCGAGGACTTGAGCGCATCGGGGCCGACTGGCAGCTCGAATGCATAGGAGCAGTCGTCGTCATTTGAAATCGCCACCAGCACCAAGTAGGCGTCAGGTCTGACCAATTGCTGGTACTGGCAGTCTGGACCGGGCTTGCCGTCCGGACCTGCCGGGCAGTTGATGCCCTTGGGGTCCAGCGCAGTCCAGATCGAGCGCAGGCCGCCTTCAAAAGACGCTTCCTTGCTTAGATTGGCGCCCAAAGAAGCCGAGCAACGGAACCAGTCGAGCTGGTCGCCGACGACGTTGCCACCGCCATCCGTGATTGCGACGGACTGCTTGAGCACGGCCGGCAGCTTGTCTTGCGGCGGACAGTCCTCCGTTTCAGGCGGGAACATGCAGCCGGGGACAGCCACTGAATTATTGCAGAAAACCCGGTGCTTTCCACCTGCTGGGACATCGGCCTCAAACACAGCGTAGCAGTCCTCGTCCTTCTCGCAGCGCAATTGACAGCGCGAGTTGACCGAACAG
>JBIKTV010000039.1:0-22143 GCA_044347905.1 Myxococcota bacterium | reverse complement strand
GAGCCAAGCGACGTGGTCCCCCGCGGCGGCCGAGCAGCCCCAACCCTCTGGCTCTAAAGGCGGTCTGTTTCTGGGCTTGGCCGGCGGCGTGCTGCTGGTCGGCGTGCTGCTGGTGGCCGGCAAGGCGTGGCTGCAGGCCAAGGCCGATGAAAACGTGGGGATTGAGGCGGATGCCTCCGGGGCCCCGGGCCAGACCCCCTCGCCAGTGCTGGCCGCCGTGGTGCCCGCCGAACCGGCTGCGGATGCCGACGCGGCGAGCGCCGAAGACGCCCAGACCGACACCGCGGCGACCCCCGAGCTGGACGCCGTGCCCGCAGCTGCCGCGCCGACGCCGGAAGCTGTTGATGCCGGCGCCAGCGATCCCGACGCGGACGCCACCCAGCAAGACACAGCGGATCAGGACGCCGCGGGCCCAGGCGCCGCCACCCAGCTCAAAGCTGAAGGGGCCGCCCCAGATCTCAAGGCAGAAGCGGCCAAGCCGGAGGCCGCCAAGGCCATCAAGAAAGCCAGCCGGCCCGTGCCCACGCCGGTCAAGCCCAAGCCCGAACCCAAGCCCGAGCCGGCCAAGAAAGCGGACGCCAGCGGCCTCAAGATCGACCAGAGCGCCTTGGGTGCGCAAATGCGCAAAGAGCAGGAAAAGAAGAAGCAGCTTGAGATTATAGACAAAGAATTCAAGAAATCCCAAGCGAAATAGCTATTCCCTCTTCGCAAGGTGCCGCTCCCGCGGGGTCGGCGATAAAGGACGGACCCGGATGGCCGCTGAACAATGGAGCCTGGAGGAGGCCGAGCAGCGCCTCCCAGCCACCCGCGCGTGGGTCCAGGCGGTGATGCAGCGGTTAAAGCCGCTGATTCCAAATGGATCGCTGGACATTCTGGAGATCGGCGCCGCCCAAGGACGCGAACTGGTGGCGCTGGCCGAGCTGGGCCACCGGGTGACGGGGGTAGAGCCCTGGGCCCCGGCGCTCGAGGTCGCCCGGCAGTTGCTGGCCAAGCACGGCGTGGAGGCGCCGCTGCACCACGCTCAAGGCGAGCAATTGCCCCTTGCAGATAGGCAGTTTGACATTGTGCTGGCCTTCAGCGTCTTGGAGCACGTGGACGACCTGCCGCAGGTGCTGGCAGAGATCCAGCGGGTGCTGAAGCCCGGCGGAGTGCTGTGGTTCAACAGCGCCAGCGCCATGAGCCCACTGCAAGAGGAGATCCGCTATTTTCCCCTGTTTGGCTGGTATCCCCAGCCGGTCAAGCACAAGGTGATGACCTGGTGCACCGCCCACTGGCCGGCGGCGGTCAACCACACCTCCAAGCCGGCGCTGTGGTGGTGGACCCACGGCCGGGCGCAAAAGTGGCTGCGCGATGCCGGTTTTGTGGAGATTCACGACCGCTGGCAGCTGCGCGCAGGGGTGCCGGGCGGCGGCGCGGTGCACAAGGCGATCCAATGGGTCGCCGACCACCCAGCGGCCGGCCGCGTCGTGGACGTCATCGTCCCCGGCTGCTCGTATTGCGCCCGCAAGGGCGGCTGAGAGAGCGGTCTTTGAACCGCCCCACCCCCACCGCGCAACGCCGGTAGCCACCGCGGCGAGGGTAGGCTACACTGTTGGGTGATCGGTCGGCACAGCACCCCGAGGACGACATGCGCGAGCCAACACAGCAGCACCCAACCGCTTTTGCCGGCCTCGCTGGCCACGGCCAATTGGCGGCTGGCTCGACCCGGCGCTCTTGGGCCGCAACGGCGGGAGCGGTGGCTCTCTCTGCGACGCTTTCGGTATCTCTTTCTGTGGCGGCGTCGTGGGCCCTCCTGGCCGGCGTGGGTCTGATCAGCGGGTGCGAGACCCAACCGCTGTACGTGACCTGCCAGCTCGACGAAGACGTCACCAAGAAAGGCCTGTGCAACGGCGCCACGTCGGCCGACCGCGACACCAGCTCGTGTGTCGTCAAGTCGCACCCGCAGTGTGACCGCTCGGTGTGCCTGTCCTACTACGGAACCCAAGCGATCTGCACCATGACGTGCACCAGCGAAGACAACGACGCCGAGTGCGGCAACGACGCCGAGTGCTGGAAATACGCCGACGCCGATCCGGACACGGGGGCCAAGGCCCAGCACTACTGCGTCCCCAAAGCGACGATGGCCGCGGCGCTGAAGTAGACTCCTGGGATCGCCCCGGATCGGGCCCTGGGCGGCGCGACGCCCCCGCAACCTCCGCAGAGGTAACGCCATGACGAATCAAGAATCCTCCGGCGGAATGCCGCGTTGGATGGTTTTTGCCGGCTTGGGCCTGGGGGCTGTGGCGCTCGCAGGCCTGGGCGTGTGGCTGATGATGGGCGGCACCAACGTGGTGCTGGGCGTGCTGCCGGAGGGCGTGGTCAAGACCCTGGGCGAGCGGCCGGGCGAGGGCAAGAAGGTCGAGCAAAAGCTCAGCGATTACCCCAATGAACAGCCCGGTGACAAGGGCGGTGGCCCGATCAGCGCCGAGGAACTGGCCCCGTACCGCGAGTCGCTGGAGGCCCAGGCGGCCCTGGTGGACGCGGCGATCGACAAGATGCGCGCCAGCGGCGGTCGCGACCAAGCGCTGGTCCACGCGGCGGAGAAAGCGCTTGACGATCTAAAGACTTCGTCGGTTCGCGACGCGCCCACCCGCCTGCAGTCGAACCTGCAAGAGCTGCGCCGCGACCTGACCCAAGAGCGGGCGGCGGCGCTGGACACGGCGCGGCGGGTCAACAAGGCCACGCACCTGGTGGTGGTTGAAGGCGAGGGCAAGCGCGCGGCCATGCGCAGCTCCGCCAACGCCGAGGCGGCAATTGTCGCGGAGCTGGAAGACGGGGTGCTCGTGCGCGTCCACCTGGACAACGGCAATGGCTGGAGCCGCGCCGATGTGCTGAGCGGCCCGTCCGCCGGCAAGGGCGGCTACGTGCAGAACCGCTCGCTCAAGGCCTTGCCCAAGGCGCCGACGAACTAGCTGGATCCACAACCTATTTTGGCTTGTCAGCTCCTTCGGGCCCATCAACCTATTCGGGCCCAGGCCCGGGGAATCCTATGCGCCACGCCATTCCGCACGACCTGGGCCTGGAGCTCGCCTGCCAAACCACGCGCGCCGCCTGCGATCATTACTGCGTGCGTTTTGCCCACTACCATCCAGTGGTACAGTGGCAGACGCAGCGGCAAGCCCATGTGGCGTTTGCCGCCAAGGGCCTTAAGCTGAGCGGCGACCTTGAAGTCACAGAGCGCGAGCTGGTCCTGGAGCTGCAGGTGCCGCTGTTGCTAAGGCCCTTGCAGAAACGCGCGGTTGAGATTGTAGAGCGGGAATTTCGCGGCTGGCTCGAGCGGGCCCGCGCAGACAAACAGGCCTAACGTCGGCGATCGCCGCTGGGCCATGGGTGGTCAATGAATCGACAGCAGACTCCAAGCGCACCGCGTTTTCGCAAGGCCTGCGTGCTGGTGCTGGACGGCGCAGGTGTCGGCGCGGCGGCGGACTGTGGCGATTTTGCCGATCCGCCCAGCGTCAACACCCTGGGCAATTGCGCGCGGGCGGTCGGCGGGCTCAAGGCGCCCAACCTACAGCGCATGGGCCTGGGCAACCTGACAGATCTGCTGGGGATTGCCCCTAATCCGGCGCCCCAGGGCTACGCGGCGCGCATGGTCGAGGCGTCTGCGGGCAAAGACACGCCGACGGGCCACTGGGAAATGGTAGGCGCGCTGACCACCCAGCCGTTTGCCGTGTACAACCCCAGCTTTCCTCCGGTGATCGTTGAGGAATTTGAGCGCCGCTCGGGTCACAAGGTCATCGGCAATTGCGTAGCGTCCGGCACGGCGATCCTGGACGAGCTGGGCCCCGAGCACGTGCGCACGGGCGCACTGATCCTCTACACCAGCGCCGATTCGGTGTTTCAGATCGCCGCGCATGAAGAGGTCGTGCCGATCCAAGAGCTGTGGCGGGTGTGCGAGATCGCTCGCGAATTGCTGGATCCCTATCAAGTGGGGCGGGTGATTGCCCGGCCTTTTGTCGGCGGCCCCGGAACGTGGAAGCGCACCTACAACCGCCGCGATTTCTCCATGCCGCCACCGGCCAATACCCTGCTAGAACGCATGGTTGCCGCGGGGCTGCGGGTGATCGGCGTGGGCAAGATCCAAGACATTTTTGCCGGCCGCGGCGTGCCAGAGTCGCTGCACAGCGAAGGCAACCGCGACGGCTTGGAGCTGACTTTGCAGGCGTGTCGCGAGCTTCAGGACGGCCTGGTGTTTACCAACCTTGTGGATTTTGACGCCCTTTACGGCCACCGCCGCAACCCCCAGGGCTTTGCCGACGCGCTGACCGAAGCGGACGCGGCGATCCCCGACATCTTGCAAGCTCTTGGCCCCCAAGGCCTTTTGCTCATCACCGCCGACCACGGCAACGACCCGACGTACCTGGCGACCACCGACCATACCCGCGAGAAGGTGCCGCTGTTGCTGGCGTCGCTGGGGCTGAAGGGCGGCGCGGATCTGGGCGAGGTGCAGTCATTTGCCTGCCTGGGCCAGACCTTGGCCGACAACTGGGGCCTGGGCGATCTGGGCCTGGGCCAGAGCCTGCTGGGGCAACTCCAATGAAGCGGGCGGGATTTTCTGCTGGGCGCACCTGGGTTTTGGCGGGGTTGACGGCCGCCATCGCCGCGGGGTGTCGCGAGCCGCCGCCGCCAGAGCGGGTCTTGCCGGAGCCGGTGCGCGACCCCAGCTGGCGCGATCCCACCGGCGCAGACGGGCCTGCCGAATCGACGACCACCGTGGACGATTTTGGCCGACCCGCGCGGTTGGCCGCGGCGCCCACGGCGGTGGAACCGGGCGAGCCGGCGGCGGCGGTCCAGGCCAGCGTGCAGACTTTTGCCCTAGAGGCTTTTGGCCTAGTGGCGGATTTTCCTCAGCCCGCGTCGGCCATTGCCGCAGGGGTTGGGGCGGGTGAGCTGTGGATCTACGGCCGGGCGCTGCGCGGTTCGGCCTACGGCATTGAGATGCGGGTGCAGCGCCGCCCCGTCGCCAGCCTCGCTGAATTGCAGGCGATCGCTGGGGAAATTGGCGGCCAAGCCGTCGCAGCCAGCGGCGAAAAGGCCGGGCGGATGTGGCTGCGCAAGGCGTCCAGCGGCCCGGTGCAGAGCTGGTGGTTGGCGCTGCCCAACGCGGGAAGCGATAAAAGCCTAGCCTTTGTAGCCACCTGCACGGGCCCACCGGAATACCAGGCGATCGTGCGCCGCGCTTGCCTGTCCCTGCGCCGCGAAGGCGAGCCCGTGCCGGCGTTTGCGCTCGACGACTCGACGCCCTAAGGCGGCACGGCCCATGGCCCGCCCGCTTGACCACACCCCAACCCCTTGCCCCACCCCTGGAAGCCCCATGAGCGAGCTGCGCACCCTCTACCCGCCGATCGAGGCCAACCGCACGGGAACATTAGCCGTTTCCGCCGTCCACACCCTGTTTTGGGAAGAGAGCGGCAACCCGCTGGGCCGGCCGGTGGTGTTTGTCCACGGCGGTCCGGGCGGCGGCTGCTCAGACTGGCAGCGGCGCTTCTTTGATCCGGCGGCCTACCGAATTATCCTATTTGATCAGCGTGGTTGCGGACGGTCGACCCCGCACGCCAGCCTGCACGACAACACCACCTGGCACCTGGTGGCGGACATGGAGGCGCTGCGCGAGCACCTGGACATCGATCGCTGGGTGGTGTTTGGCGGCTCTTGGGGCTCGACCTTGGGCCTGGCCTACGCGGAAACCCACCCGGAGCGGGTGCTGGCCCTGATCCTGCGCGGGATTTTTACCTTGCGCCGCTCGGAGTTGCTCTGGTTCTACCAGGAGGGCGCCAGCTGGATCTTCCCAGACGCGTGGGAGCAGTACCTGGAGGCCATCCCGGCCGTGGAGCGCGGCGATCTGATGAGCGCCTACTACCGCCGCCTGACCAGCGACGATCGCGCGGTCCAGCTGGCCGCGGCGCGGGCTTGGTCGGTGTGGGAGGGTTCGACCTCGCGGCTCTACCCCGACGCGGACATGGTCCATCACTACGGAGAAGACGAATTTGCCTTGGCTTTTGCCCGCATTGAGGCCCACTACTTTGTCCACGGCGCGTGGTTCCGCAGCGACACCCAGCTGATCGACGACGCGGGCCGGCTCGCCGACATCCCGGGCGTCATCGTCCAGGGCCGCTACGACGTGGTCTGCCCGGCCAAGTCCGCTTGGGACCTGCATAAAGCCTGGCCCCAGGCGCGCCTAGAAATCATCGCCGACGCGGGCCACGCCGCCCTGGAGCCCGGCATCGTCGACGCCTTGGTGCGGGCTGCCGACCAGTTTGCCGCCTGAGCAAAGGACGATCCTTCCATGTATCCCGATGAATTTTCGCAGGATCACTATCAGGGCATCGATCCAAAGCTGGTGCAACTGCCGCCAGAAGTGCTGGGCGACCCGCTGATTGCACCGCTGAACCCGGAACAGCGCCAGGCGGTGCTGACCACAGAGGGGCCGCTGCTGGTGCTGGCCGGTGCCGGCTCGGGCAAGACCCGGGTGATTACCCACAGAATCGCTTGGATTATCGGGCGGATGCACGTGCCCGGCTGGCAAGTGCTGGCGATGACTTTTACCAACAAGGCCGCGGGGGAGATGCGCGAGCGCGTGGCCCACACGGTCGGCGACGGCGCGGCGCAGGTGTGGCTGGGGACCTTTCACAGCGTGGGGGTGCGGCTGCTGCGGCAGCTTGCGGGCTATGCCGGCTTGCAGCCTAGCTTTTCGATCTACGACACCGACGACCAAGTGCGGCTGATCGGCCGGGTCATGAAGACCCTTGGGGTGTCCGATACCCAGTACAAGCCCAAGCAATTCGCCAGTTACATTGACCGGGCCAAGAATCGCCTGCTGAGCCCCCAAGATCCGCAACTGCGCGAGGCGGCGAGTTCCGCGTTTGATCGCCGCGGCTTAGAGGTCTATGCGGCCTATGAGCGCGAGATGCGCCTGGCCAACGCGGTGGATTTTGGCGACCTGATCATGCTGCCGGCCCAGGTGCTGGCGCGCGACGCCGACGTGTGCATGGAATTGTCCAGGCGTTTTCGCTATGTGCTGGTGGATGAGTTTCAGGACACCAACTACGCCCAGTTTGAGCTGCTCAAATACCTGACCAGTTACCACGGCAACCTGTGCGTGGTGGGCGACGACGATCAGTCGATCTACAGCTGGCGCGGCGCGGAAGTCAGCAATATCCTTAGCTTTCCCGAGAAGAACGGCGGCACAGTCGTCAAACTGGAGCGCAACTACCGCTCGACCGAGACGATCCTCAAGGCCAGCACCGCGGTGGTCAGCCGCAACAAGGACCGCCACGGCAAAGTCCTGTGGACCGACGCGGGGATGGGCGATCCGATCACCCTGCACGTCGCCGCCAGCGATCGCGATGAGGCCGATTGGGTGGCCCGGCGCATCGACAAGCTGCGCGATCGCACGCCGCTGTCGCAATTCGCGGTTTTTTACCGGACCAACGCCTGCTCGCGGGTGCTGGAAGAGTCGATGCGGCGGTTTCGCCTGCCGTATGTGCTGATCGGCGGTATGAAATTCTACGAGCGCGCCGAGGTCAAGGATGCCCTGGCCTGGTGCCGGTTGCTGATCAACAGCGACGATTCGGCGGCGTGGGCGCGGGCGGTGCAGAGCCCTAAGCGCGGCATTGGCGATACCACGCTGGAATTAGTCCAAGGTCACGCGGCTTTGCGCGGCCTTTCCCTTCCCGCGGCGGCAGAAGACCTGGTGCGCAGCGGCGGCGGCGGCCGGGCAGCGGAGAAACTGCGCGAATTTTCGCGGCTGATCGGCGAATTGCGCGACGGTTTGGCGGAGATGCGCGCGGACCTGGCCGGCCAGCGGGTCATCGAGGCCTCCGGGCTGAAAAAGGCCCTGCAGTCTGACAAAGACCCGGACGCGCAGGATCGCTTAGAAAACCTTCAGCAATTGCTAGCAGCCATGGGCGAACACGCCGACAGCGCCGACGACCCGGGGCTGCGCTCCTTCCTGGAGAATGTCGCCCTGGTCGCCGACACGGACCGGCTGGGCGAGGGCCACGACCGCGTCTCGCTGATGACCCTGCACTCTGCCAAGGGCTTGGAGTTTGACGTGGCCTTTGTGGTGGGCGTGGAAGAGGGCTTGCTGCCCCACGCCAACGTGCTGGCGGGCCCAGATGCCGGCGGTGGCGTGCGCGATCTTGAAGAGGAACGCCGGCTTTTCTACGTGGGCATGACCCGGGCGCGCAAGAAGCTGCACCTGACCTACGCGCGGCTGCGGCGGCGCTTTGACGGCCGCGAAATGCCCAGTGAGGCCAGCCGCTTCTTGGAGACGGTGCCGCGCGAGCTGGTGCAGGTGGAAGACAGCGGTTCGTCGTGGCGCAATACCCCACAGTGGGGCCAGAATTGGCAAGGGGGGGGCCAGAATTGGCAGGGAGCTGCGCCTGGGCGAGCGCCTGGGCCCGCCGCCGCCAGCGGTTTTTCGCCGCCAGCGGCCTCTGGAGCTTGGGGGCAGCGACCCTCTGCAGCGCCTGCAGCTTCGCGACCCGTCTCTGCGGGATTCTCTAGCATCGCCGGCGGCTTACCCGCTGCAGGTGCCTGGGCCCAGCGCCCCGCGGCTGCTCCCGCTGCCGAAGACGACCTGCCGAGCTTCGACCGCTCCAACCCCGAGGGCGGCTTTCGCGTCGGCGGTCGCGCGGTTCACGTGCGCTTTGGCACCGGTCAGGTCATCGACATCGCGGGCTATGGCGCCGAGGCCCAGCTCACTGTGCAATTTCCGCAGATCGGCGTAAAAAAGATCGTGGCGCGGTTCCTCAAACCCGCCTGAGAGGATGTGAAAGAACGTCGGTTCCAGGCCCTGGAGAGTCAAAAAAGCCAATGCTGTCAATAGTCGTTTTTTCACATCCAGAATACTCTTACAGGCTCTGACCGCTGGAGGTTCCGATGCCGCGCAAAACTGCGCCCCTGGCCGAAGATCAGACCCTGACCCTGCGCTATTTTGCCGCCGCCCGCGATCTGGCAGGCACAGAGACCGAGATCATCGCCATCCCAGACGGCGAAACGGTGCTGAAATTCAAGGCGCGGCTGGCGGCCCGCGGCGGGCGCTGGGCGTTTCTGGCCAAGGCCTCGCGCTATGCCCGCGACGACGATTTTCTGTTTGATTGCGAGCAGCTATACCCCGGCGACCAGCTGCTGATGCTGCCGCCCTCCGCCGGTGGCGCGGCCCGGGCCCACCTGACGGCCGAGCCGATCGCCCAAGGCGCCGCAGAAAAGCTAGTCGATCTGGAAGGCGTGGGCGGCATTGCCACTTTTGTGGGCACGGCGCGGCGCTGGAGCCAAGGCCAAGAGGTGCGCTACTTGGAGTTTGAGGCCTACGAACCCCTGGCCCTGCGCGAGCTAGAGGCGATCTGCCAAGAGGCCATCGACAAATTCGGCTTGCTGGACGCGCAGGTGCTGCACCGCGTCGGCAAGGTCGGGCTGGGCGAGATCGCCGTGGCCATTGCCTGTGCCGCCGCCCACCGCAGCCCAGCGTTTGACGGCTGCCGCTACGTCATCGACGAGCTCAAGCAACGGGCCCCGATCTGGAAGCGCGAGACCACCCTGGACGGCGCGGTGTGGGTGAACAGCACGCCGTGATTCGCCGCAGCAACGTTCGCGAAATCCCACTTTTCCCCTTGCACTACGCTGATCTAACGTAAGGGGGGGTATTGTTTTGCGGGACGGCGGCTGGCCCGGCGCAATGGTCGCGAAATCGCGATTTTCCCCTTGCACTACGCTGATCTAACGTAAGGGGGGGTATTGTTTTGCGGGTGTTGTTTTGCTAGTCGTCGCCCAGAACTGCGCCGCTTTGGCGCTGGAACACGGCGTTGCGCACGCCCCACCACCACGACAAGGCGATGAACCCCAGCGAAAGCAGCGCTGTGGCTAGGTAGCTGCGGATGAGCTCGCTCTGCAGCCAGCCGTAGGTGTCGGTCATGCGGCTGGGGTCGGAGAGGCCGACGCCTTCAATGCGGCCGTAGGGAATGGCCGCGGGATCGCCCAGCGCCTCTACCCACGGCATGGAGAGGTCGACAAACGCCCCGGCGCCGATCACCAAAAAGCCCCAGCGCAGACCGCCGCGCACCAGCAAGGCCCGGCTGCCCAAAGGAAACATCGCGATCAGCGCTGCGGCTAGGGGGATGCCGGCGCCGTCGCCTCCCCAGATGATCAGCGCCTGGGCGTCGCTCTCGCTGAGCCCCCAGGTCAGCCAGCCCTGCAGCCCCAGCGACGCGGAGGCGCAGACCACCAGCCAGAGCTGCTCTCTGCGCCGGCCGATCGAGATGGCCAAGGCCAAGGCCGCGGTGACCGCCAGAGACCAGGCGAGCGAGCGGTGGTCGCCGATCCGCGTCACCCACGGCAGCGGCACCGCCCAAAAGCCGGCAAACCAGGCAGTTAGGGCATGGCCGGTCTCGTGCACCATCATCCCCAGCACCACGCGCTGGAAAAAGCGGCCTACGGAACTCAGGTGAAAAACCAGAGCGATCAATAGGGCAACGGGCACGGCTAGCCGCCGCACCCACAGCTCCAGAGCCCAGCCGGTCAGGGCCACGGGGCTGTCGCGCGGCACCCCCCGGGGCAACGGCGGGGCTGCCGGCGGCTGCGGAGCGGTCTTGACCTGCCACTGCGCCGGATCGTAGGCCTCGCGCAGGCGTTTGGCGGGCGCGGCGTCGCTCGGGGAGGGATCAGTGGACTCGCCTGGCAATTGGATCGACGGATCTCCCCACAGCTCAGCCGCCTCACTAGCCACCTCAGTGGACAAGGGTGCGCCACAACTCAGACAGTAGGCCAGATCCTGGTCTGCGGGCAGAGCGCCGCGGCAGTGCGGGCACAGCTCGACCCCCGCGCTCAGCAGACGCGCCGGCATCAGGGCCGCGGCAAGGGGCTCGCGCTGGGACATCGGCAGTGGGCCTGGCCGGACAAAAGCGCCGGTCGCAGGGCCACTCTGAAAGCTGCGGCGGCGATCGTCAAGGTGGCAGAGGTACGACGGGTGAGGATCCAGAAGGCGGTCCAGGGCTCGCCGCGGCGCTGCCGGCCATGGAAGCGGTGACTTTACCCAATTTGACAAGGCCAATAGGGGGACATCGTGCGGGGCCGGAGCGCTTGCGGCCTACCTAGCAGGGGCCGGGGCCAGGTTTTCAGGGGTCATTTTCTTGACCCCTGAATTGGCGCCGCGCCCAAGCCCTATGAACTGCACGAAAGCATGGAGCACCCCGCGCGCTCCCTGGCCCACTCCGGCCGGCGGGCGTACAGCTGCGGGTCGGCCGGGACGTCATAGGGGTGGGCAAAGGCCTGCGCTAACCGCTCAATCCCAGAGGAATCGCCTTGCTCGGCCTGGTCGATCGCCGTCTGCACCAGCCAGTTGCGCGGCACCACCAGCGGATTGAGGCGGTTCATGCGGGTGCGGCGCTCCTGGTCGGGCGCGGCGATCTCCGCGAGGCGCTGGCGGTAGCGGCTCAGCCAGGCCCGCGCGGCAAACCCGCTCGCCCCTTGCAGATCCTCTGCGCTGTAGAAGGCCGGCGCCACGCAGGCCAGCAGATCGCCCGCGCCTTGGCTCGGCAGATCGGCCAGACCGCGAAACCACAACAGGTAATCGATCTCCGCACTTTGGAGCAGCGGCCACAGCTCGTCCAGCAGCAGGCGATCGCCCGGATGCCCCGGCAGGTCCAGCCGCGCAAGGCTCATGGCCAGGAATTCGCGCTCAAAAGTCTCTCCGTAGCTCTCCAGCGCGGCTTGTAGCGGCGGAATCGCACAGCCCAGCCCCACCAGCACCTGGGCCAACTGCGCAAGATTCCAGGCCATCACCTGGGGCTGTGCGCCAAAGCGGTAGCGACGTCCATGGGCATCGGTGGTGTTGGGCGTCCAGTCGGGGTCGTAGGGCTCCAGCCAGCCGTAGGGGCCGTAGTCGATGGTCAGGCCCAGCAGCGAGGTGTTGTCGGTGTTCATCACGCCGTGGACAAAACCCACCCGCTGCCAATCGACCACCAGCCGCGCCGACGCCTGGGTCAGTTCAGCAAAAAAGCCAAGCAGCACCTGAGGATCTGCCGGGTCACCGCCGTCCTGCAGCAGGTGCGGATAGTGGCGGCGAATCACGTGGCCCACCAGGGCGTGCAGCAGCTGAGGCTCGCCGTGCAACGCGGGCAACTGCAGATGCCCAATGCGGAAAAACGACGGCGCCACCCGACAGACAATCGCCCCGGGCTCCAGCTGCGGCCGGCCGTCGTAGAACATGTCGCGCAGCACCGCTTCGCCGGTGGTCACCAGGCTCAGGGCCCGCGTCGTCGGCACGCCCAGGTGAAACATCGCCTCTGAACAGAGAAATTCTCGCACGGAGCTGCGAAGCACCGCCCGACCATCGGCACCGCGCGAATACGGCGTGGGCCCGGCGCCCTTGAGCTGCAGCTCCCAGCGCTGACCGCGGCGGTTGAGCCTCTCGCCCAAGGTGATGGCGCGCCCGTCGCCCAACTGCCCGGCCCAGTTGCCAAATTGGTGGCC
Source organism: Myxococcota bacterium (assembly GCA_044347905.1). Classification (GTDB taxonomy): domain Bacteria; phylum Myxococcota_A; class UBA9042; order UBA9042; family UBA9042; genus SXRM01. The sequence continues at coordinate 9,633 of JBIKTV010000039.1, read as the reverse complement.
CCCGTAGCGGCTGGCAAAGGGCGCCATCGCCTCGGTCAGCTGGTTGCCGCCCAGCACTTGGGCATAAAACTCAGGATTTTCTGGTACATCGGGCAGATCCAGCAGCGCCGCCACCTCGGTCGCCCAACCCAGCAGCTTCGGCGCGGCCACGGGCGTCGGCTGCACGCGCGAAAGGGCTATGCCACTGGGCTGACGGCGAAAATTCCGCGGCTCTGGATCCAGCGGCAGCTCGCGCAGGGCGCTGTGGTCCATGGTCAGGTCAGCGAGGCTCAAGGGCGCGGCGGTGGGCATGGTCGGCTCCGGGGGCAGGAGTCGACACCCTACCTGCGGCGACGGCCGTGGCAATCGATGCCGGACAATCTCCTTGGCGATCAACGATTTTTCCCGCCTGTCTGGCCGATTCGCCCTGGACCCGCGCCGACGGCCTCACGGATTTTCGCCCGCGCCGTCGCGCATTTTGGCCACGCGGTAGCGCATCTGGTCGCGGGTCATCCCCAGCAATTCCGCGGCCATCGCCTGGTTGCCGTGGGTCCGCTCGATCGCCTGCACCACCAGGTCCTGCTCTAGCGCCGCCATGTCGACGCCGTCCGCCGGCAGCTCCACCATGTGGTCCCCGCGGTGGTGTTCCGCGCCGCCGTGGGCCACATGCAGGTGACGCGCCGACGATTCATCCGTCGTTTTACGCAGTTCATCGGCATCCATCTCGGCAAAACCGCCGCTGGTGGGCCGGGAATAGCGCCCGACCACGTGGGGCTGAGGCGCCGCGGGCCGCGCGTGGCCGTGAACAACTGGCGGACCTTCAAGAAGAAAGTCGCTAGGCTCCAGGATTTCTCCGTCGGCCAACAGCACCGCCCGCTCTACGGCATTGCGCAGCTCGCGCACATTGCCCGGCCACGAGTATTGCTCCAGCCGCTGGCGAGCCGCAGCCGACAAAGGGCGCAGCGGCCGCTGCTCTTCAACCGCAAACTGCCGCTGAAAAAAGTCCACCAGCAGATGGATATCGCCGTGCCTTTCTCGCAAGGGCGGCATCTCCAGCGGCAGCACCCGCAGGCGAAAGTACAGATCCTCGCGAAAACGCCCGGCGCGCACTTCTTCTGCGAGGTTGCGGTTGGTCGCGGCGATCACCCGCACGTCCACCCGCACCTCCTGGCCGCCGCCCACGCGCATAAACGTGCGATCCTCCAAGAAACGCAGGAGCTTAGCCTGTAGCCCGGCGGACATTTCGCCCACTTCATCCAGGAACACCGTGCCGCCCGCCGCCAGCTCCAGCAAGCCGCGCTTTTGCATCTTGGCGTCGGTAAACGAGCCTTTCTCGTGGCCAAACAGCTCGCTATCCAGCAGCGATTCCTGGAGCGCCGTACAGGTGATGTTCATGAACGGCAGCGCGCGGCGCTCGCTCTCTTGGTGGATCAGCTTGGCCGCGAGGTCCTTGCCCGTGCCGCTCTCGCCGGTAATGAGCACCGTGGTGACGTGCGACTGCGCGACCTTCACCAGCAGGGTTCGCAGCGCAAGCATCGCCGACGATTCACCAATCATATCGCGGAACCCGTGAACCTGACGCGCTTGGGGGAACGCCGTCATGTCAAGCCTCTTGGGCGACACCTGGCCCCCTGGACCAAGCACGCCCCGCCATGCCCCGGACCGCGCTGCCCAGCCCTGCAATGGAACTGGGTGGCCGCGGAAGGTTCTCTAGGAGCTAGGCCATCTGGTACTCCGCAAACTAGCCCCGGGCACATGCCGACGCAAGGACGGCCGCCACAGGGCGTGACGAGAAGGTGACACGAAGCATAACCCGTCAAGCATGAAGGGCGGTGGCCGGCGGCGCTGGAGCATCGGCGCGGCGCGGGGAATCTCGCCCGTGAACCCGCGGAATTTTACCTCTGGGCGCCCCGGGGCAGATTTCTGATGTACCCCCCCTTACGTCAAATCGTTGGCCTGACTGACGATTTTGCCAATTTTGCCGCCAAGTGCGTTTGGCACGGCCCTTGCACCTTCCTGGGGCGAACCCGCGCCGCTCCCCATCCCAAATGGCCCTGGAGAAGCGCTAGCGGGCAGCCCCGTTGCAGGCCAGCCGATCTGAGCCTTGCGAGGGCAGGCATGTCTACTACGGCCAAAGGGAGGTTCACCATGCCCGAGCAAGACTCCAACAATTCTCCAGTGATGATTAAACCCGAACGGCAAGGTCTGTGGACGGCCGTGACCTTTACCCTGGCTCTGCTTGGGCTGGTGGCGGCGCTGACGGGCGTCTTTAGGGTGTACGAGCTCACCCACGTGACGCAGGCGGAATTCGTGATGCTCAATGACAAGGTCACCAACCTGCAAGCCCACCACCCCACGGCGCCCAGCGCTGTCCCGGGGACGGTGAAGTAGCCGCACCTAGGTGCGATGCAGAAGCCCTGCTCGACGCGGCGCCGGAGGTAGTCCATCCTAGGCACAGGTCCGCCAGCGACCTCGGAGACGAGGATGCTCCCGCCCCTGCCCCTCGGATGGCTGCCGCCGGCGCCTCGGCTTTTTGAGCCGCTGGCAGTTGTGCCGGCCGCCCCGACCTGGATGCTGATCGCTGCGGTGGTCGGCGGGGGCCTGGCCAGTCCGCTGCTGTGGCGCGCGGCCAATCGCGTGATTTTGACGTTACCCCCCCTTACGTCAAGTCCGCTCCGCCACTGGCAAAAACCGTACTTTCGTGCGATTGCTCCGCTGCTGGCAGCGCTGGCCCTGGGGCGGTTTGGCGCCACCCCCGCGGCCTTGGCGGCGCTGCTGCTGCTGTGGACCCTGCTGGTGTTGGCGTGGATCGACGCGGAGACCCAGCTCCTGCCCGATGTGCTGACGCTGCCTCTGCTTCTGGCCGGGCTGGCGGTCAATACCGCAGGATGGCGGGTGCCGTGGCCACAGGCGCTCCTGGGGGCGGCGGCGGGGTGGCTGCTGCTGTGGCTGCCGCAGCTGCTGTACCGGGCGGTGACGCGGCGGTCCGGGGTCGGCCAGGGCGACTACAAGCTGCTGGCGGCCCTGGGGGCGTGGCTGGGGGCGCCGGCGCTGGTGGGGGTGGTGCTCTACGCGGCGATCGCGGCGGCGCTGGTGGGCTTGGCGCGGCTGGCCTGGGCGCGGCTCGCGGGCCGGCGCGGCGATCTGCAGCAGCGCTTGGCTTTTGGGCCGATGCTGGCGGGGGCGGCGGCGGTAGTGCTGTTGCGGTAGGCGCCATGCGCTAGCCTCGCCGCGCGAGCTGCCCCCGGCGACCGCCGCGACACACGACGCCCTCTTGGCACATTAGTCCCATCCCTGCGCTGACTTAACGCAAGGGGGGGGGTCACGCAATTACTCCAGCGGCGTCCCGCCCGTCATCGTCGGGAGCAGCAAGCGCGCGATGCTGATAAACGCCGGGCCCAGCAGCACCAGCAGCATCGCCGGGAAGATGCAAAAGATCATGGGGAACAGCAGCTTGACTGGGATGCGCGCGGCGTTCTCTTCCGCCCGCTGGCGGCGCTTGGTGCGCAGGCTGTCGGAATGCACGCGCAACGCAGAGGCTACGCTGGTGCCAAAGCGGTCCGATTGCACCAAAAGCGCAACGAGCATGTCGACTTCTTCCACGCCCGTGCGCAGAGCCAAGTTGCGCAGCGCCCGCTCGCGGCTGGAGCCGGCGCGCAGCTCTAGGTTGACCAAGTGCAGCTCTTCGGCCAGGGCTGGGCTGGTCATGCCCACTTCCTGACCCACGCGGGCCAGCGCCGCATCCAGGCCCAGGCCGGCCTCCACGCACACGGTCATCAGGTCAATCGCGTCCGGAAAGTGTTCAAAAATATCCTGTTTGCGCGTGTTGATCCGCCGCTCCAGCAGCACGTTGGGGGCAAAGTAGCCCACCGCGGCCAGCAGCACCAGCAGGGCCAGGAACAGCTGCGGCTGCACGCCCACGCCAAAGAGCACGGCATACCCCAGGGCCAGCGCTGGCAAGAAGAACGTCAGCGCGGTCTTGGCGGCAAAAAACACCGCGGGGGCAGAGGAGCTGCGGAAGCCGGCGTTCATAAAGCGCACGCGCAGCCGCGAATCCTCCCAATTGCCCGTGGGCAGGGACAGCTTGGCCAAGGGGCCGCTGAACTGCGCCATGCGCCGGACCCAGCCACTCCGGCTCGAAGCCTCCTCCGGTGGGCCGCCCTGGAGCATCTGCAGGCGCTTGGCCAGGGGCCTGTTGCGCGTCTGCCAAAAGGCCAGGGCGGTGGCAGCGGTGACCACCAGGAAAACCACAATCAGATAAAGAGTTCTGGCGTCTTGCATGGCCTCCCTCCTTGGGGCTGCGTCCCTGTGCGGGGCGCGACAGGCCTAGACGTGGATGCGCACGATGCGGCGGATCCACATCACGCCGACCGCCATGGCCACCAGGCCGCCACCCACGATGTACATGCCCTGCGGGTCCGTCCACAGGACAGAGAGGAACTCCGGGTTCAGCGCCATGATCACTGCGGCCAGGACAAACGGCAGAATCACTAGGATGAGAGCTGACATCCGCCCTTCGGCCGACAGCACCTTGACTTGCCCCAGCAGCTTGAGCCGCGAGCGAATCAGCGCGCTGATGTTGGCCAGCAGCTCGCCCAGGTTGCCGCCGGTCTCGCGCTGAATCAGCACCGAGATCACAAAGTAGCGCAGGTCTTCGCTGGGAACGCGCTCGGTCAGGTGCGTCAGGGCCTCGCCCACGTCAATGCCGTAGTTAATTTCGCCAAAGACGATGCGGAATTCGCCGGCCACTGGCTCGGGCATCTCGTCGGCGACCATCTTGAGCGCGCTGGGGAAGGCATGGCCGGCGATCATCGCGCGCCCCACCAAGTCCAGGGCGTCGGGCAGACCGGCCTCAATCCTCTCGATGCGTTTGCGGCGGGCGCGCAAGGCGTACCACAGCGGCCCAAAGCCCACCAGCACCGCAACGGCCAGCACAAATAGCAGCGGCACATGCAGGAGAACCAGGCTCACGGCCGTCGCGGCCACTAGCATCACAGTCAACCCCGCAAAATTGTTGGTGTGCCACGCCAGACCGGTTTGCTGCAGCAGGCGGTCCAAGTCTTTGACCCGCGGCAGCCACTGCAGCCAGGTGCTGACGTCGGGCGTATCGGTCAACAAGCGCGGCTGGGTCTTGCTCACGGGACCGCGCTGGTCCTGAACCAGCATGTTCAGGCGCCGCTCGATGCGCGAGGCTTCGGGGCCGCGGTAGCTATTCCAGGCCAAGTAGGCGCCCTCCAGAAACAGGGCCACCGACAGGAACCCCAAAATAGCAAACAAGTAGTAGGTCATATCCATGGCGCCCTCCTACTCGTACAGGCGTCTGGGATCGAACAGCTCAGGCGAGACAGCGATGCCGTTGACGCGGAGTTTGTCCAGGAACTTGGGGCGGATCCCCGTGGCGCGGAAGTGGCCCATCACCTGGCCGTCGGCAGTGACCCCGGCCTGGTCAAAGGCAAAGATCTCCTGCGTGGTGATCATGTCGCTCTCCATGCCGGTAATCTCTTGCAGGCTCAACAGCTTGCGCCGACCGTCCGACAGCCGCGCCACCTGAATGAGCACGGTCAGCGCCGAGCTGATCTGCTGGCGCATCGCCTTGGTCGGCAAGTTCAGCCCGGCCATGCCGATCATAATCTCCAGGCGCGCCAAGGCGTCGCGCGGGGTATTGGCGTGGATCGTGCCCATCGAGCCCTCGTGGCCGGTGTTCATCGCCCACAGCATGTCGATGGCTTCGGCGCCGCGCAGCTCGCCCAGGATGATGCGATCCGGACGCATGCGCAGGCTATTGCGCACCAGCAGCCGCTGCGGCACTTCGCCCTTGCCTTCGATGTTGGGCGGCCGCGTCTCCAAGCGCACCACGTGGGGCTGCTGCAGCTGAAGCTCCGCCGCGTCTTCAATGGTGATAATGCGCTCGGTCGCCGGGATGTACCGCGACATGGCATTGAGCAGCGTGGTCTTGCCCGTACCGGTGCCGCCAGAAATCAGCAGGTTGATCTTGGCCTTGACCAGACTGCCGATCAGCTCCGCCATGTCCGGCGTCAGGGTCTTGATGCGCACCAGGTCTTCCATCTGCAGCGGAATCACCGCAAACCGGCGGATCGACAGGATCGGCCCATCCACCGCCAGCGGCCGAATAATCGCGTTGACGCGCGAACCGTCGGGCAGGCGCGCATCGACCATCGGGCTCGATTCGTCCACCCGCCGACCCACCGCGGAGACGATTTTGTCGATGATCTTCATCAGATGGGCGTCGTTCTCAAACCTCACGTCGGTCAGCTCCAGCTGCCCCGCGCGCTCGACATAGACCTGCCGCCAGGTGTTGACCAGGATGTCAGAGACGGTCGGATCGGCCATCAGCGGCTCCAGCGGGCCAAGGCCAAGCACCTCGTGCTGAATGTCGCTGTGCAGCGTGCGCCGCTCGGTCTCGTTGATCGGGATGGTCTCTTCTTGCAGGAGCTTGTCGACCGCCGCGTGCAGCTCGCCGCGCATCTGATCGGCCGGCATGGTCTCCATCACCCGGAGATCGATGCGGTCCAGCAGCTTGCGGTGGATGCGCGCACGCAGCTCGTTGTAGCGCTTGACGTCGACGTACAGGCTGTTGCGCAGCCCGGAACTGGGGTTTTCGGGCTCATGGACGCCGGATTGGATGTGGTCACGCAGCGACATGGTAAATCTCCTCTGCATCGGACCGGGTGGCTAGGCGTCCTGGGAGCTCTGCGGCAGCGGTGTTTGCCCCTGCCGCCGCGCCAGCCACGATCAGTGGTGGTGCAGCAAACCGCCTAGCCAGCTGGTCTTTTTGCCCTCCGGCCTGTCGAGCAGCTCGGTGGCCATGGCCTCTAGCACCTTGGTCACCGGGTCGCGATGGGCAAAAGCCGCCAGCGGCATCCCCTGATTCACCGCCGCCGACACCGCCGCATAGCTGTTGGGCAGGGTGCGATAGACCTTGGCGCCCACGGCCAGCTCGATGTCTTCCAACGTGATTTCGCCGCCTTTCTGATAGCGGTTGACCAGCAGGCGCAGCTTGTCCGTGGAATAGCCCAGCCCCCGCAGCGCCTCCACGGTGCGCTTGGCATCGCGGATAAACGGCAGGGTCTGCTGCATCACCAGGTAGATGTGGTCGGAGCAATCCAGGGCTTTGACACTCACCGCGTCCAGGCTGCGGCCCATGTCCAGGATCACAAATTCGTACCGGTGCGCTGCCAGCTTGACGAGCACGTCGATCTGGTCGGGGCGAATCTGCGCGGCCCGCTCCAAGTCCTCCGGCGCCGCCAGCACCGAGTAGGTCGGCAGCACTTCGCACATCGAACTGGCGAGAAAAGCCGCATCGAGCCTCGACATATTGTCGCTGACCACGTCGGCGAGGTTGTTGGCCGGCAGCTTGTCGGTCACAAACAGCGCGGCGTCGCCAAACTGCAGGTTCAGGTCGAGCAGGCAGGTCTTGGCGCCTTCCTTGCCCAGCGCGTAGCCCAGATTGGTCGCCAAGAACGTCGAGCCGCTGCCGCCCTTACACGCCATAAACGCCAGGATTTTGCGCTTTTCGTGCGGCGTCACCACCCGCACCACCTTGTGCTCAATGCGATCGACGGCATCGCGCAGCGCCTCCGGCACCAGCGGCAGCCGCAGCACGTCGCGCACGCCGCTGTGCATCGCGGCAATCAAGAAGACCGGGTCGACTTCGCTGGCCAGCAGAATCGTCGGCAAACTATTGTGATCATTTAGAATCTGCTCCAACTGCGCCAGATCCGCCTCGGTGCGACAGACACTGTGAATCACCAGCAGGTCAAACTGGTTGCGGTCAAGCATGCCGGCCAGCGAGTTGAGCCCGCCGTCAAACATCGCCAACGTGCGCTTGGTGGCGTCGCCCAAGTCCAGGACCTGGCGGACCTCGTGCATGTGGCCCTGTTCGACCGCCAGGATCGCCACCCGCTCGGGCTGCATGACGTTGCGCGGGTCTTTGTCTGGGGTGGTGAACATGATGGCCTCCGTGGTGTCGCTGTGCTTGCTAGGGGCTGGCCCCGTATCGCGCCGGCCCGGCATTGCGCTGGCCGCGCTGGTCGCCTCGCCCTAGCGCCCCGAGCCGCCGACGTTGCCGATGCCCACCGCATGGGCCTTGGGCGGCTCTTCGTAGGACTTGAAGTACTGCTCCATGATCCCCGCGGCGGCCCGGCCTTCCAGGCCATCGGGGTCTTCCTGCAGCAGCTTGGGATCGTCGTGCAGCGCCTGGCGCCGGTTGGCGTTTTTGACCGCTTGGCCAAACTGGGCGTCCAGATTGGGGCTCAGAGCGCAGCCGCCCAAGAGTGCCCCCAGGATCAGCGCCATCAGAACCTTGCCGTTGAGTCGCTTGAAAGTGAGCCGTTTCATGGGGTCCTCCGGCCCGCCTCAGGGCGGACGCTGGGCACAGCTGAGCTAGATGGCCGGCGCGGAAGCGGGCTTGCTGCTGACCTTGCCTTCCTTCGGCTCCTTCTTGTCTTTCTTGTCTTTCTTGTCTTTTTCGTGGTCCACCGCGTCGTCTGCCGTGCCCTCCAGCTTGCCGCCCAAGAGGATGCCGGCGCGGCTGGGCTCGACAAAGGCGTCCGTCGGCAGCTTGGGCTGGCGGGCCAGCGCCCGCGACAGCTTGGGCGTGATGACAATCAGCAGCTCGGTCTTGTTGGACTGGTAGTCGGTGCTGCGAAAAAGCAGGCCCAGCAAGGGGATTTCGCCCAGAATCGGGAAGCGCTGGATGTTGGAGCGGTAGTTGTCCTGCAACAGCCCGCCGATCGCCAGCGACTGGCCTTCGCGCAACTGCACCGTGGTCGCCACGTGGCGCGAGGTCAGGGTCGGCACCAGCACCTGGCCGCCCAGCGCGGTGTTGGCCACCGCAGAGAAGCCGACCAGCGAAGAAACCGCAGAGCTGACGCGGATATTGACCGTGCCGTTGTCCAGCACCGTGGGCAGGAACTTGAGCTCGACGCCAAACTGCTTGGACTGCATGATCGTCGTCCCGCCCGACTGCGGCACGGGGATCATGATCTCGCCGCCGGCCAGGAAGCTGCCCTCTTGGCCGCTGATGGCGACGATGGTCGGCTCCGCGAGGATCTTGACCAGCCCGTCGGTCTTTTGGGCATTAAACAAGAAAGTGGCAAAGTCCTGCGTGCCCAGGTTGGTCGCGGTGGGCTGCAGAATTCCCCGGGGCGCCTCGGCGCCGGTGCCGGTAAACCCAGCGATCTTCTGGGTGTTGTTGTTGTTCTGGCCAAAGGCCGCGCTCGCCCCGCCGCCGATGATGCCAGAGACCGTGCGCGTCCAAGCGCCGCCGGCGGAGGTCAGCGCGCCCTGGAAATCAAAGCCCAGCTTCTCTGCCATGGTGCGGTTGATCTCGGCGACCTTGACCTCCAGCATCACCTGCTGCGGCGAACTAACCTGCAAGAAGTTTAAGACTTTCTTGCCCGCATAGGCGTTGGCCAGCTCAACCGCCTTGTCGAGCCGCACGGCGCTAGACACCGACCCAGTCAACACCAGCGAGTCGCCGGCGACCTGCACCTTGAGGTCGGTTTCGCCCGGCAGCACCGCCATCAGCTTGGCCTGCAAGCCCGCTGGATCGATGCCAACGCTGACATCGACCACCTTGGTCTCGCCGTTCTTGCCCCAGACCACAATGTTGGTGGATCCCACGCCCTTGGC
>JBIKTV010000038.1:0-22264 GCA_044347905.1 Myxococcota bacterium | reverse complement strand
CTTGGCCCTGGCAAGCTTGCCTGCCCTGGTCCCTTCGCCTGCCCTGGGGGCCAAGCCCGCCGCAAAACCGCAGGCCGCTGCCAAAGCGCCAGGTCCCGTCGCGCCACCGGCGGCTCCAGCGGCCAGCGCCGCCGCGCTCGACCCCACCGCGCGCACCCAAGAGATGATCGCCGCGTTTAAGCGCGTGCCGCTGCGCTCTGTCAACGCCCCCAAAGCCACCGTAGACAAGGCTTTTGCCGACCTAGACGCCTTCTTGGACTTTGACACCTTGGCCCAAGAGCCCATCCGCCCGCACTTGGCCAAGCTCGACCCGGCCCAACGCGCCGCTTATGCCAGCAAGTTCCGCGAGGTGGTGCGGCTGGTGGCCTACCCCGATTCCGGCGAGTTTTTTCGCAAAGCCGCGGTCAAGCTCGGCGCGCCCAAGGCCGGCAAAGGCGGCACCTGGGTCGAACTGGAGACGCGGCTGCCGGAAGACGGCACGGACACCCGCTTGGGCCTGCTCTGGCGGCCGGTGGGGGGCGCCCTGCGCATCGCCGATCTGACCTTTGACGGCGACTCTCTGGTGCGCGACTACCAGAACCAGTTTGGCCGCATCCTGGACAAAGAGGGCGCCGCCGGGCTGCTGAAGCGCCTGGACGACAAGAAGGCCGAGCTGGCCAAGGGCAAATGACCACCATGGCGAGCGATCGTGCCATCCCCCGGACCTGTGCGACGGTGCGCCCCTCTACAGCGCGGCGCCGGCTTGCCTGGACGATAGCCGCGTGGTCGCTCTGGATTTCCGCCCCGGCTGGCGCTGATCCCGCAGCGCTGCCCGCCCAGGCGACTCCAGCGGCCGCCGCGGCGTTGGGCGTTGAGGACTGCGTGGCCCTAGCGGTGCGCGACAGCGGCCTGGTGGCGGAAGCGGCGGCGCGGGTGGGCGAGTGGCGCGGGCGGCTGGCCGAGGTAGAGGCGCTCTACTACCCCAAGCTGGCGGCGATGACCTGGGCGGCGCCGATGTACCGGGTGCGCGGCGGGCCCTTTGACCAAGTGCAGAGCGATTGGAGTCAGTGGGGCCCCTATCTGCACCTAGAGGCGGTTTTGGCCCAGCCCCTCTACACTTTTGGCCGGGTCGAAGCCGGCAAGGACGCCGCCCAGCAGCGCACCCGCGTAGAAGAGGCCCGGGTCCGCCAGACGCGCAACGCCGTGGCTCTGGAAGCGCGGCGGCTCTACTACCTGTACCTGTACGCCCGCAGCCTGCAGCCGGCCCTGGAACAGGCCCGCAAACTGCTGGATAGCGCTCTGGAAACCGCGCGCAAAGAGAACGACAGCGGCAGCGGCAAGGTGTCGATGGTCGACCTGCAAAAGCTGATCTACGGCTCGGCGGAGCTGGATCGCTATCGGATTCAGGCGGGGATCGGCGCGGATCTGGCCTTGGCGGCGCTCAAGCACACCCTGGCGCTGCCCCAGGACGCCACCCTGACGCTGGCCGCCACTGCCCTGCCTGCCCTTCCGGATGCGCCGCCGCCGCTTGGGCAATTGCTGCTGCAGGCCGCCAGCGACCGCCCGGAGTGGGCGCAGATTCGCCACGGCAAAAGCGCCGCGCTGTCCCTGGCTGAGGCAGAGAAGCTCAGCAATTGGCCTGTGGTTTTTGCCGCGGGGCAGCTGCAGGCGGATTGGTCGCCGATGCGCAGCGATGTGAGCAACCCCTACTTTCAGGACCGCTACAACCAGCTGTTTGGCGGGCTGGCGCTGGGCCTGCAGTTTGGCGTCGATCCGGCCCGCGCCAGTGCCCGCGCCGACCAGGCCGTGGCGATGGCCCAGCAGGTGGAGGCGCTGGCGGTGTTTGCCGCGACCGGCATCCCCATGGAGGTGCGCAAGGCCCGCGACGAGTGGCTGCAGGCCCTGCAAATTGCCGCGCGGGCCCAAGATGGCGCTGCGGCGGCGCGCAAGTGGATGGTGTTTGCCGGCGCCGGCTTTTCGACCGGCACAGCCGAGGCCAAAGATGTGCTAGAAGGGCTCATCGCCTGGCTGTCTGCGCGGCGGGTGCAGATCGAGGCGGCCCGCGACGCCCACTTGGCCCGCGCTCAGCTGCTGTTTGCCGTGGGTCAGGACCGCGACCGCTTGGGGGCCCCGTGACCAGCCAACTGCCGCAGGCAACCTTGCCCCCGCGCCACCTAGCGCCTGCCGCTGCGGCCCTGGCTTGGCTACAGGCAGCCCACCCCGACCACACAGCTGTGTTGCTCGTGCGCCACGGTCATGTGCAAAATCCCCAGGGATTGCGCTATGGACGGCTGCCTGAGTTCCACCTCTCGGCCCAAGGGCAGGCCCAGGCCCGCGCCCTGGCAGAGGCCCTGGCGCCCCTGCAGCCGCACGCCCGGCTGGTGATCGCCAGTCCGCTGGAACGGGCCCAAGAGACGGCGGCGCCCCTGGCCCAGGTGCTTGGCCTAGCCACCGCGCTGGACGATCGGCTGATCGAGGCCTGGAGCGCCCTAGACGGGCAACCGCGCCGCGCCTGGCTGGATCCGCGCCACTGGCCGCTGCTGCTGAGCCCCCTGAGACCCGCCTGGGCGGAACCGTTTGACGCGGTGGCCCAGCGCACCCTGGCCGCCGTGCGCCACGCCGAACAGCAGGCCCGCGGCGGTCTGGCGGTGCTGGTCAGCCACCAATCGCCGATCTGGCTGGCCGGCCTGGCCGCAGAGGTCGACCTACTGGGGCCGCACCAGGCCTGGAAGAGCCGTCTGCCGCCGTGGTTGCGCCAGCCGCTGCGCTGCGCCACGGGCTCGGCTACGCTGCTGCTGTTTGGCCAGGGGCGCCTGGTGCAATTGCGGCCGGCATGGCGACCCGCGGGGTTGGGCGTTCGGCCCGTGTCCGGAGCTCAGCCCGCGTCAGGGAGTCCGGCAAATTGGGGAGGGACGCGATGACCGTAGGACCGTTCAACAGCTTCACCGTCCTGTTTGTTGAAGACGACTCGCGGCTTGCGCGCCTCACCTCCGCCTATTTGCAGACCCATGGCGTGGTCGTGACCCACGTGGCCGACGGCTTGGCCGGCCTGCAGACCGCGCTCACCGATCAGTTTGACGTGGTGCTGCTGGACCTGATGCTGCCCGGCCTGGACGGTCTGGAGGTGTGCCGGCGCATCCGCAAGCGCAGCGATGTGCCCATCGTCATGCTCACCGCCCGCGACGGCGAGGTCGACCGGGTGCTGGGCCTGGAACTGGGCGCCGATGACTATGTGTCCAAGCCGTTTTCTTCGCCCGAGCTGCTCGCCCGCCTGCGCGCCCATGTGCGGCGGTTTCGCGGTCAAGCGGGCCCTGGGGCGGCAGAGGTCCTCAAAGTGGGCCGCTTGCGCATCGACTCCGCCACCCACACCGCGCGCTTGGGCGATGAACTGCTGAACCTGACCACGTACGAGTTTAATCTTCTCAAGGTGTTGGCAGAGCGCCCTGGCCGGGTGCTGGGCCGCGACCTGCTGCTTGAGATGGTCACCGGCAGCGCCGACGAGGCTTTTGACCGCAGCATTGACGTCCACGTCTCGCGCTTGCGCCAAAAGCTGGGCGACGATGCCCGCGATCCGCGTATGCTAAAAACCGTGCGCGGCGTGGGCTATGTGCTGACGGGCGAGGAAATGTGAAGATTTTTAGCAGCTTGACCGCGCGCATTGCCTTGCTCAGCGCCCTGCAGTTCATCGGCGTCTTTGCCGGGGCTATGCTGGTCTATCGCGCCCAAGCGCCCGCGGAGCATCCGTTTCTCAAGGTGCCGGCGGAGATGATCGCCTTGGCCGCGGCCAACGGTTGGCATGAGAAGGCGACCATCGGCGCGCGGGCCGCGGTGATGTCCCAGCGCCTCAACATCGCCATCGATATCCGCGATGCCCAGGGCCAGTCGCTGGTGGCCGCTGGCCTCGACCGTCCGCAGCTCAACTGGCGGGCCAGCGCCGACGTGGTGCGCGACGGCCAGGTCGTCGGCCGCGTGCAGGTCAGCAGCGACCAGCTGCCCAAGCCGCCGATCGAGGCTTGGCTTTCTGCCACGCTGGTGGCGGCGCTGGTGCTAGGGGGCAGCTCGTGGCTCTTGTCGCGGTCGATCTCGCGGCCGATCAAGCACATTTCCAGCGTGGCAGCGCGTCTGGGGGCCGGCGACCTGAGCGCGCGCGTCGGGCCCTATGCCTGCAGCGGCGAGATGAAGAAGCTGGCGACTTCGTTTGACCACATGGCTGGGCGCCTGCAAACCCTGGTGACGGCCCATAGCGAGCTGCTGGCCAACGTGTCGCACGAACTGCGCACGCCCTTGGCCAGAGCCCGGGTGGTGCTGGACCTGGCCCGCGAAGGCGCCATGGTCGACCGCGAAGCCATTACCGAAATTGCCAGCGATCTCGACGAGCTCGAGCACCTCATCTCCGAAGTGCTGACCACCGCCCGGCTCAGCCTTGCAGAGGGCCAAGCGAGCGACCTGTTGGCGCGGCTGCCCAAGCAGCCCATCGATCTCTGCGATGTCGTCGATCAGGCGGCGGAGCGCTTCAGAAAGCGCTTTGCGGGCATTGCCTTGGACGTGGCCAAACCCAACCAAGCGGTCACCTGCGTGGCGGCGGAGACGCTGCTGCACCGCGCGCTGAACAACCTGCTGGACAACGCCGCTGGCCACGGCGGTGGCGCGCCGGTGCACCTGACCTTGGAGGCGAAGAACGGCGTATCTGTGCTGGAAGTCCGCGATGAGGGCCCTGGCATGCGCCCAGAAGACGCCGCGCGGGCCTTTGAGCCGTTCTACCGGGCAGATCCAAGTCGCAGCAAAGTCGGCGGCTTGGGCCTGGGCTTGACCTTGGCGCACCGCGTGGCCCTGGCCCACGGCGGCAAGATCGCGCTGACCAGCGAGGTCGGCCGCGGCACCACCGTGCGGGTTGAGCTGCCGCTGGGATGAGCGGGGGGCGATCGGCCTTCGCTCCACGGGTGCGGTCCATCGGGGCGGTTCCTTTACAGCCGTGGTTCGCCGCAGTTGTCCGCGCGAGTTGCGCTTCCGGCAAAGGCAGGGAGGCGAATTTTTTCGTCGACGAATTTATGATCCGGACGGATTGGCGGCTCAAGCGGAAGTTAATCCCGTAATTACATGGTTGTCGGCTCATTTGCTCTGGGGGGCGGCGCTCAAGGGATGATTCCGGTGGTTCGTCTGAGAATCGTTTCACTGAAGGGCCATGCAATTCGCCAAAGTCTGTTGAAACTCTCATCCAAGCTCGTCGATACCGCGTCGGCGACCGGCTGTTTGGCCCTTGACGTGTGACAATCCAGTGATAATCTCTTCTCCGCCCCCCGCCGGAGAATGATGCCGTCCCACCAGTCATTAGGACAACTCGACTCCGCAGTCGTGATCGTGCTCTTTCGCTCTGCGGAAGCCGGCTGGGCGTGCCAAGCGGCCTTGGGCGCCGCCGGCTTTGAAGTGGACGCGGCCATTCAGCTAGACGACAGCGCTTGGGAGCCCAGCCCCCAACCTTCGCCGCGCGAGCGCGTCATCGTCTTTGCCGCCCACCCGCGCGAGGGCGAGGGCGCCTTGGCCATGGCGGCAACCATCTCACCCGACAACGAAATTGCAGTGTTGTTGTGGTGGTACGGAGAGAGGCCGCTGCACCTGGGGCGCCTGCCCAGCCGCGGGGCCTTGGAGTGCGGCTCTGACCTGCCGCCCGCCGCCCTCCGCGCCAAGGTGCTGCACGCCGTGGATCGCACCCGCTGGATCGCCGGCAGCCGCCGCGCCCAGACCGATGCCCAGCGCCGCGGCGCCCAATACGACGCGGTCTTTCGCGATTCGCTGGACGGGCTGCTGGAAATCGCCGGTACTGGGCGGATCATCAGGGTTAACCGGGCGATTTGTGCGATGTCCGGGTATGCGGAGCATGAGTTGCTGGGCCAGTCGATCGACCTCTTAGTGCTGGACGCGCTGCGGGCCCGCCACGCCACCCTGCGCGAGCAGGCTGACCAAGAGCAAACGCCGCGGCGGATGGCCAGCGACCGCCATGTGAGCCTGCGCGCCAAGGACGGCAGCGCTGTGCCCGTTGAGGTCAGCCAGGTGCCGCTGCCTTTTGCTGACCAGCGCCAGACGTTCTGTGTCGTCCGCGACTTGCGCGAGCACCTGCGCCTCAGCGGCCAGCTGGCGGCCCTGCACGCCGCGGTCGACACTGCGGGCGAGGCGATGGCGATCTACGAGCAGCGAGGCCAGACGCGGCGGCTGATCTACGCCAATCGGGCCATGGCGGCGCTGTGTGGCCGTGAAGTCGCCGAATTATTGAGCCCAAGCTACTTCGTCGAGCACAACTTGGGCCTCAGCCACAGCGCCGAACGCGAGTTAGCCGCGGCTTTTGAAGCCGGGCAGCAGATTGCGGTAGCCAGCACGCGGAGCAGCGACGGCCTTCGGGTTCAGCACTTGCAGGTCCAGTTGAGCCCCGTTCACGCTGCGACGGGGGGCGTTGGGCACTTCTTGCTGTCTGCGCGCGACACCACGGCGACCGTGCGGCAACTCCAGCGGCTGACCGACCTTGCCGCCCGCGACCCCCTCACCGGCTTGGCCAACCGCGCCGACTTTCTGGTGCGCCTGGACCACCGGGTTCAAGAAGCCCGACAGCAGGCCCAGCGCGTGGCCGTGGCGATGTTCGATATCGACCGCTTTCGCAGCATCAATGAGGCCCGCGGCCACAGCACCGGCGACGCCATCCTGGCTTGGGTGGGCGGGCAATTGCAGGCGCGGCTGGGGCCGGGGTGGCAGGTGGGCCGCTGGGGCGGTGACCGCTTTGCCGCCTTTGGCCCTGATGACGGCGCAGGCGCTGCGGTGGCAGAGATCTTGGCGATGCGAGACGGCCTGCAGTCGGCCAGCCCTGGGCCAGGGTTGCCGCGGCTCCGTTTGAACGTCGGCCTCGCGCTATTTCCGGAACATGCGGCTTTTGCTATTGATCTTGTTGAGTTTTCCTCGATTGTCGCCCAGGCAGCCAAGCGTCAGGGCGGCAAGCGCCTGGTCATCTACGACCAGACCAGGGGCGAAAGGCTCCGTCGCGAATTCCATTTGCAGTTTGCCATTCGCGAGGCCTTGGATCGCGGCGAGTTCAGCGTGGTCTACCAGCCGCAGATCGACGCAAGCAATGGCCGGCTGTGGGGCTGCGAGGCGCTGCTGCGCTGGCGTTCTGGGGCGGGCGAGTCGATTAGTCCCGCGGAGTTCATCCCCGTGGCTGAGCGCGCCGGACTCATTATCGAGATCGGCGAACTCGTCACCGCCACCGTGCTGGACCAGCTGCGCACGTGGCGAGCCGAAGGCCTGATGGTGCCGCACGTCTCCGTCAATGTGTCGGCGCAGTGCCTTGTGGACGGCCAGCTTTCCCGGCGCATTGCCGAATTGGCCAAAAGCGAGCCGCAGCTCTTTAGCGACTTGCGCCTGGAAATTACCGAGTCCACCGCCGTGGATTCGCTACATGTGCCGGCACTCATGGAAATCGCCGCGCTGGGCATCGCGCTCGCCCTGGATGATTTTGGCACGGGCCACTCCAGCCTGTCTGCGCTGCGACACCTGCCGCTGACCGAACTCAAGCTCGACCGCAGCTTCCTGAGCCAATTGCCCGGCCACGCCCAGGACGCGGCGATTGTCCGCTCGGTCATCGACCTGGCCCACCACCTGGGCCTAGTCGTGGTCGCTGAAGGCGTGGAGACCGAGGCCCAAGCCCGCTGGCTGCGTTCCAACGGCTGCGATGTCTTGCAGGGCTACCACTACGCGCCGGGGCTGCCGCCTGAGCAATTTGCCGCTTGGTGCGGCGATCGCCTATGCTGATCGGTTCATCCACCTTGAGCGCCCACCCCTTTTCTGGGAGCCAGACTCCATGACTTCCTCTCATCGCCACCAGTCCTCCAGCATTGAAGGCTCACAGGTGGCTGACTTTCTTGCCCATCTAGGCCATGCCGTCCAGGCCCACCGCAACTGGCTCGACCGCCTCAACCACGCGCTGGTCTGCCAAGGCGAGATTCCGCCGGCCGACCTGGAGCCGGACGCCCACAGCCGCTGCATTTTTGGCCGCTGGTACGCAGAGGCGTCCCTGCCGCGCGGTCTGCCGGATGAGGCTCTGGAGCGCTTCTCGCGCATCGGCATCGACCACCAGCGCATGCACGCCCTGGCCCGCGAAGTGCTGCTGTCGCAAGATCGCGCCCACCCTGAGGCCTCGGCCAACTACCTCGCCTTTACGGAGAGCGTCCGGGACCTGGGCCACGCCGTAGAGAAACTGGCCGGATTTCTGCAGGAGCGCTTCTACGCCGTGGACGCCCTGACCGGGCTGCTCAACCGCCACGCCATGTACGCCGACCTTGAGCGCCTGGCCCCCAGCATCAACTGCCGCGAAGACAGCGCGGCGATCGCCATGGTCGACATCGATTTCTTCAAGGAGGTCAACGACACCTACGGCCACGCGGCCGGCGATCTGGTGCTGCGCAGCGTGGCCAAGACCCTGCTGCGCCAGACCCGCCGCGGCGACCAAGTGTACCGCTACGGCGGCGAAGAGATGCTGCTGTTGCTGCACGACACCGATCAGACCAACCTGCAGTCCCTGCTTGAACACATCCGCCGGAGCATCGCCGACCAGCGCACCTCCGTGCCCAGCTGTGGCGAAATTGCCGTCACCGTGTCGTTTGGCGTCGCTTGGCTAGAGCCCGGCCAGCCCCTGCACGCCTGCATTGAAGCGGCGGATCGCGCCCTTTACGTCGCCAAATCCGCTGGGCGCAACTGCGTGCGCTGGGGCTCGGCGGGGTAGATGACGGCAAATTATGGTTGGAGCATCTTGTCTGATCGCTGAATTTGCAGCTGTATGTCCCGTCAGGCACCTACAGCCACGCGGTCGCGCCCCGACTCCTTGGCCCGGTACAGCGCCTTGTCCGCGATCTGGATCAGCTCGTCAAAACTGACGCTGTGGCGCGGGAATTCGGCGACGCCAAACGACGCCGTGAAGGGCGGCACCCCCCCAGAGCCGGCTTGGCGGGCCAGGTTGCCGCGCAGGCGGTCGAGCACCAAGGTCGCTTCTTCGCCGCCGCAATCGGGCAGCATCAAGAAGAATTCCTCGCCTCCCCAGCGGCCGTAAACGTCGCCCGGGCGGGTGGAGGCGCGCAGAATCTGGGCAAAGCGCTGCAGCGCTAGGTCGCCGGCGGCGTGACCGTAGGTGTCGTTGAGCAGCTTGAACTTGTCGAGATCGGCCATGACGATCGCCACCCGCGGACAACTGGCCATGAGCGCGGCGGCCTTCTCTTCCAGGTTGCGGCGGTTGGCCAGGCCGGTCAGCGCGTCCGTGCCGGCCATTTTTTGCGTGGACTCCAAGGTGCGGATGAGGCCCACGCGGGCGCCAAACGCGGTGCTGAGCGTCTCTAAGGCGCCAATGCCCATGCCCTCTGGCGGATGGCCCTTGGGCCGGGTGGTGTGGAGCACGCCGACGGCTCGGCCCATCACGGTCACGGGGATGCACACCGCCGCACAGGCGCTTTCGCGGTCTTGAAGGCGCTGGCAGGCGTCCAGGGCTTCGCCGTCCGGGAACACCATGGTCGCGCCCATCTGCACCGCGGGGCACCGCTGAGGGCTCGCCACCCCACAGCCGGGCGCAGGCACGCCAAACCCCACCGCCACAGGGCTCAGGGCGGCGTCGGCGCTGGCGGCCATCAGCAATTCGGTCGGTTGGCCGGGGGTCAGCTGCTGCAGGGCCCGCTGCACCAGCCGGTGGGCGTCCGCCTCTGTGTCGACCATCGACATCGCCCGCTGGATGCGCCCGACCTGATCGCGGGAATCTTGCTCAGCTTTCCGCGCTGCATCGCGCGAGGCCAGGGCCCCGGCCACCTGCGACAGCGCGTCCTCTAGCCGCCCCAGCGCGTCGTCTGCCTCGGCGTGCAGGTCAACGGACACTTGCCCCGCGCCAATGGTCTGGGCGTGGCGGACAATCCGGGCGATTCGCGCAGAGAGGGTCCGCTGGGTCCACGCCACCAGCAGGCTGCCCAGGCCGCCCAGCACAAAGAAGGCCACAAGGCTCATCATCCATGCCTGGACAAATGCGTCGCCCATGGCCTCTACGGCTGCTCGTCCGGCGGCGTCTGCAGGCATGGAACCTGTAATTTTGCGCACTTCAGAGTCAACCAGCGCCAGGACCACAAAGGTCGTCGCGGCGATGCCAATGGCAAAAACCAGGAGCGGCAACTGCCCCAAGAAGAACAGCACGCGCAGCGACTGCCGCGATAGGCTTTTGGGGGGCGATTCGGCCATGGGGGTCCTGGACGGCGAGGCGCTTGGGGCAGCAGGGGGATTGCCGCAACCCGCAGTAGAACTCCAGAGTTTGCCCACGTTGCCCAGGTTCGTCAAACGGCCGTTGACGCGACGGAGGAACTTGCCTGATCGGCTTAATGGTTGAGGAATTCGCGCACCGCTGGGTTTACCTCAGCCTCGCAGCGATCGCCAATCGCCAAGTCCGCGTGGCCGTAATCCTCGGGGTGACCGTGGCGCTTTCCCACCACGCGCATGGACTTTGCCACCCCGTCGCGGTCTGCGCCCCATGCGTCGTAGGCCGGTTGCAGCGCGGACGGCGGGGCGAGGCGATCGCGGCTGCCGGCGATCATCAGCAGCGGTTGCGTGGCCGCGCGCAGGCCCTGCAGCACGTCCAGGCCGTCGGCCAAGCGGATCACGCCGTCGCGGTAGGCCCACAGGCCAAAATCGCGCAACAGCGGCGCGGGGATCGACTGCACGGCGTCGGTCATAAACACCTTTACATAGCCGCGGCGGGCGTTGGGCAGGTGGACGGACAGGCGGTGGATCGGCGTGTCAAACCACTCCGCGGCAAAGGCCGTCAACTGCGAAAGCAGGCGCAAGGGCGCGTTCCAGCAATAGAACCATCCGGGCAGTCGGCACATCCAGCCAAAGCCAGGGACGATGACGCGCACCCGCGCCGGCGAGCCCAGGATCACCACCTTGCGCAGCCACTCAGACGGCAGGCTGCGGCCCAGCGTTGCATAGAGCAGTATGCCGCCCATGGAAAAGCCGATGTAGTCCAGCTGCTTGTGGCCGCTGCGCCGGAGCACCTCTTGGGCGGCCTCGGGCACGTCGTGGTTCGCCAACGCCTCAAAGCTGGCCTTGCGGATCTCGCCCAGGCTCAGGTCCGGCCGACCGCAGCGCAGCGTCAGCAGCCACACGTCGCGGCCGTCGTCGCGCAGCTGGCGGGCGAGGCTCAAGCGCTCGTCCGGGTCGAGGTTGCGGTGGTTGATGGCGATGCCGTGGACCAGCAAAATCGGCGGCAGATCCGCAGCAGGTTCAACGGGTTTAAGGCGCCGCAGCTCAAAAGCTGAGCCATCGCTGCTGGCGATGCGGTGCTCTTCGTCGTAGCGCGTCGGCCGAGTCAGCCGGCCCACCCAGAATTTGAGGTGCGCCCAGGTGGCCAGCGCCAAAACGGCCAGCACCAGCAGGCAAATCTGCCACCAGGTCATCAGCAGGTCCTTTGAAAAGTCATTGTAAAATGGCTAGATGCGCGCAAACCAACCGGTCGCCCTGCTGTTCTTGCGCGTGAGGATCTCGTCATACAGCTCCTCATGCCGCGCGGCCACCTTGGCGATGTTGTAGCGGGTTTCCACGAGCTTGCGCCCGGCCTCGCCCAATATCCGCGCCTGATCGGGGTTTCTCAGCAGCGACACCACCGGCACCGCCAGACTCACCGGATCGCCCGGGGGCACGCCGTAAGCCGCACCCGCGTGGAGCAATTCGGTCAGCGGCGGCTTGGACACCACCACCGTGGCCACGCGCTCGGCCATGCCTTCCAGCAGCACCATCGGCATTTCCATCTGCTCGTAGTGGCGGTCCGCGGGGAAGACCTGCACGGTGGCGATCGACAGAAGCTCGCGTAAATTGCTGATCTCATTTAGGAAGGTTACGTGATCGGCGATGCCGTCTGCGGTGATGGCCTCTTGGATGCGCCCCTCTTCGTCCGCGTCCTCTGGGTTGCGGATGCGGCAGGCAAACACAAAATGGCAAGGCACAGAGCGGAGTACGCGCGGCATGGTGGCGGCAAAGGTGCGCGCGGCCTTGCTGTGGGAGTAGTCGCCGGCGTAGATGACCACCGGGCGGTCGAGCGGGATGCGGTAGCGCCGGCGGATCGCCGCCTTGTCGCCCTCTGGCAGCGGCGTGCCGGCGACGATGCCGGTGGGGATGTGCACGGTGTTGCGGATGCCCTCGCGGTGCAGGCGCTCCTGGGTCTGTTCGGTCAGGCACACCACCGGCGAGCCCGCCAGGGCCCCAGACAGGCCAAACAGCGAACGCGGCGGCCGCACCAAGGTATGCACCACCGGCAACCCGCGGATCCGACAAGCCGTTTTGACCACTTGCGCCACCAAATGCTCGGCCGGCCAGAACAGGTGGACCAGCTCCGTGCCCGTGGACTCAATCAGGTGGGTAAACAGGTTCAGGCGCCGGCCAAGCGGGGTATCGCCGCCCACCCGCGGGCCCCACAGCGGCTCCGTGTCCACATTGAGGTCGGGCAGCACCACGCCTTCATGGGTCATGACGCAGGCCCGATAGCGCTGCAGGTGGGTGGCCACGCCGCGGACGAGGTTCTTGTCGGCGCGGGTCCACGGCGGCTCAATGGGCCCAGATAGGTACAGCACCCGGTAGCCGTAGCGCTCGCTCATGACCCCACCGCAGGCGCTGCAAAGGCGACCGCTGCGCTCTGGATGCGCGACAATTCCTCCGGTGTCAAGGTGCGGTCTTTGGCCCGGCAGCTCAGCCGCAGGGTCACGGCGCGCAGGCCATCGGCGCCGGCAAATTCGTAGAGGTAGCGAACATCGTCCACCGGCAGGGCCTGGCCGCGCAGTTGAGCGCTCATCTGGGCGATGACCGCCCCCACGCGCTGGTCCGCCGGCAATTTGACCGTGATGTCCAATTGCGAAGAAGGGTGTTTGGCCGGCGCCTGACCCACCGGCTTGACCAGGGGCAGGGCAATCAGCGCCGACAAATCCACTTCCGCCACAGCGACTTCCGCCGCCACGTCCAGGGCAGCGCGCACATCGGGGTGCAGCAGGGTCACCAGCCCCAGCGGCTGATCGCCCGGCCCCACCAGCCAGCCGTAGCGCGCCGGGTGCAGCCAGGTGACTTGCTGGTCCGGAGCCGCGGCCAGCTGAGCGGCGTCAGCCGCCTGCCGATCGCCGGGCTGCACCACGCGAATTTCGCCTTTGCCCAGGGCCTTGGCTGCCGCTTGCACCGCCGCCACCGCCTCGGCGAACACCCGCTGGCTCACGGCGCGCGAGGCCACCGCGTGCTTGCTCCCCGCCGCGCCGCCGCCCAAGCGCTCGCCCACGGCGACACCCAAGCGAATCGGCTGAAACGGCAAGGGGTTATTCGACGCCAAGGTCTTGTGCACCGCCCCGGCCATCTCCGCGTCCATCAGCTTGAACCAGGCGTCGCGCTTGCCGCCGGGCTCGCTCGCCAGGTCCGGCACGCCGTGGTCCAGGGGCAGCTCGGTCGCGCCGCCGTTGATGACCGGAACAAACACCCGCCCTAGCTCAAAAAGCGCTACCTGAAGGCCCTCTTTGGGCGCTTCCTGGCCGTCGCCGCGCAGCAGCCCTTGCTCGACCGCCGCCAGCAAGTTGGGCGCCAGGTTGCGGCGCAGGCGCACCAGCTCGCTGGAGAGGGCGTTGCGCAGCCCCAGCCGTGCCAGCTCCGCATCGGGGGGACCCTCGCGCAAACCTAGGTGGGCCCTAGTGTTTTCGTTGTCGAAGCCGTAGGTGATCTGCTCTTGCATCGCCCGCTGCAGCACCAGGGCCTGGCGGATCTTGCGCTCGGCCAGCTTGCTGTGCGGGGTGTGCGGCGGGCGGGCGGCGATCAGCGGCGCTTGGCTGGCGATGCGGTTGTAGCCGTAATGGCGGCCCAATTCCTCCACCAGGTCCGCCGGCCCGTGGACATCTTTGGTGGCGCGGAAAGTCGGCACGGTCACGCGCAGCAGGTCGGCTGCCCCGGGGCGCTCAACGACAAACTCCAGACTTTGCAAACAGTTGATCAGCCACTCATCGCTCAGCTCGGCGGCACTCACCCCCAGGCGGCTGCGCAGATAGCTCGCAGAGGTGTCGATCACCCGGCGCGGCGGCGGGCTCTGGCGGTGCGGCCCGGCGTCCAACAGATCGCTCACCACCTTGGCGCCCGGGCTCAAATCCACCAACAGCTTTAGGAACCTCTTGGCCGCCAGCAACGGCAGTTCCGGATCCAGAGCCTTCTCAAAGCGCGCCGACGACTCCGTGCGCAGACCCACGCGCATGGCAGTCTTGCGGATCGCAGCGCCGTCAAAGGCCGCGGCTTCCAAAATGACTTCGCGGGTATCGTCGCGGATTTCGCTGTCGCCGCCGCCCATCACCCCGGCCAGGGCCACCGGACCCTCGCCGTCGGCAATCACCGTGTCGGCGGCGGTCAGGCTGCGGGTCTGGCCGTCCAGCGTCAGGATCTGCTCGCCCGGCTCGGCTTGGCGCACCACAATGCGCTGGCCGCGGACAAAGCGCGCGTCAAAAGCGTGAAGGGGATTGCCGGTTTCCAGCATCACCAGGTTGGTGGCGTCGACCACGTTGCTGATCGGCCGCACCCCCAAGCGCCGCAGCAGCAGCCGCGCGTCCACCGGCGAGGCCTGCACCTGCACATCGGCGATGCGCGCGCACACATAGCGCGGACACACCGGCGTCTGCACCTGCACGTCGATGGGGGGACCCACGGACAAAGCCACATCCGTGTTCAGGATTTTGAGCGGGCGCCCCAACATCGCCGCTACCTCGCGGGCCATGCCGTACAGGCCCCACAGGTCGGGCCGGTGGGTGATCGACTTGTTGTCGACCTCGTACAGCACGTCTTCCAGCTGGATCGCCTGCTTCAGCGGCGTGCCGGCCGGGGCGCTCACCCCGTCTAGCGAGAGCAGGCCGCTGTTGTCGTCCGAGAGGCCCAGATCGGCCTCAGAGGCCAGCATGCCCGGGCTGGGGATGCCGCGCACTTCGCCGGCCTGGATGGTCACGCCGGTGGGCAGGGTGGTGCCCGGGGCGACAAACGGCACGCGCATGCCCACGCTCAGATTGGGCGCGCCGCAGACCACGGTCACCTGGCGATCGCCCAGATCCACCGTGCCCAGGCGGAGTTTGTCGGCATTGGGGTGGGGCGCAACCGCCACCACATCGGCTACGTAAACGCCGTCTAGACCAAAACCCCAGCGGTGAACGCCGTCAATCTCCGCGACGGTGCAGGTAAAAAGCTGAGCAAACGCCTCGGGATCCACGCCTTGGGTGTCGACGAGCTGCGACAGCCAATTCCACGATACGAGCATGGCAGCTCCTGGCCCCAAGAGCCGCGGCCAGAGCCGGGCGGGCTGGGGGGACCCTGCAAGAAAGGCTTAGAATTGCGAGAGAAAACGCGTATCGCCGCCCAGCAACAGCCGCACATCCGGCACGCCAAAGCGCATCATCACCAGCCGCGAGAGGCCCAGGCCAAAAGCCCAGCCCTGCCACTCGTCCGGGTCCAGGCCGCCCGCGCGCAGCACTTGGGGGTGGATCAGGCCGCAGGGCAAAAGCTCCAGCCATCCAGAGTGCTTACACGCCGCACAGCCGCTACCGCCGCACAGCTGGCACTGCACGTCGAGCTCAAAGCCCGGCTCCACAAACGGAAAGTAGCCGGGCCGCAGCCGCACGGTGACCTCGCGGCCAAAGATCGCCGACAGCAGCGTGCGCATCGAGTCGAGCAGGTGGCCCACGGAGACGTGGCGGTCGACCAGCAGGCCCTCGAGCTGGTGAAAGGTGTGCTCGTGGCTGGCGTCGGTGGCTTCGTAGCGGAACACCTTGCCGGGAAACACCGCGCGGAACGGCGCCTGGAACTGGTGCATCGCCCGCACCTGGCCACTGGACGTGTGGGTCCGCAGAAGGTGACCGTCGTCGAGCCAGAAGGTGTCCTGCATCTCGCGCGCGGGGTGCCAAGACGGGATGTTGAGCGCCTCAAAGTTATTGAATTCGCTCTCTACTTCTGGGTAGTCCAGCACGTGAAAGCCCATCGAGGTGAACACCGCCTCGACCTCAGCCTGCACCTGATTCAACGGATGGACATGTCCAGTGCGCGGCGGACTCGGCTGGGCGGCCAACACCGCGTCGGCGGGCAGGGTCACGTCAAAGCTCTGGTCCGCCAGTTCCGCTAGGGTGGCGGCGCGCTCCAGCTCGGCGCGGCGATCGGCCACCGCTTGCTCGACCGCGGCCTTGAGCTTGCCGACTAACTGCCCGTACTCTTTGCGCTCTGGCCCTGGGACCGCCCCTACGCCGCGCACCGCTGCGGTCACGCTGCCCTTGGCGCCCAGCAGATCCACCTCGGCCTGGCGCAGCGCCGCCACGTCGGCCGTTTCGCTCAGCTGCTGCAGGGCCTGAACCTGGAGATCGGGCAGGCTGATCCGCCAGTTGCCCGCGTTGTCATCGCCCGCCATCTTGCCTCCTATGGTCTAGACCAGGGCCCAGGGGTGTCAGGGCCCGGCTCGGCCGACCCTAGGGGTCGGCCAAGCCGGCCGTCCGCGGTGGCGGACGGCGCTATGATAGCCCGCCAATTGATTGGCCGGGCTTTCCTATCGCTATCGCGGCCATCGCAAGAACCGCTGGACCGCCCACACCGTCATTCCCGCGAAGGCGGGAACCCAGGCGAATGGTTTGGTTTTAGCCTGGGCCCCCGCCTCCGCGGGGGTGACGAAGGGGGCCAATTGGCCCTCCCGGTCGTCCTGAAACCCCAGATCCGTGCTTCTTGCGATGGCCTTAGCTTCTTGATGCTCGGCCCCCCAAAGGCCGCTCGCGCCGCTACTTCGTGCGCTTCATCACGTGGTAGCCAAAGTCGGTCTCGACCACATCGACCTGGCCGGCGCCCAAGCGCAGCGCCATGGCCTTGAACGGCGGCACCATCGGCGCGTCGGCGCTGACGGGATAGGTCCCCGGGCCCGGATCGTCGCTCTTGGCTTCGTCTTTGATCTTGCCAAAGTCCGCGCCTTTCTTGCGGCCCTTGTGGGCGAGCTCGATCGACAGCTTCTTGGCCTCTTCCTTGGTGCGCTTGACTTCCGGGGCCGCGCGCATCGCGCCCTCATAAGCCACCAGGATGTGCGTGACTTCGACCTCTTTGGGCGCCGGATCCTGCTTGCTGGGGCAGGCCGCCGGATCCTCGCCTTCGCCGGGGCAGGCGTCGGTCACGATGACTTCCAACGGCTTTTCCGGGGCGACAAAGTCAAACGCCAAGCGCTTCATGACGTGAAAGCCAAAGCGGCTCTCCACGATGTCGACCTGGCCCAGGCCCAGCGAGGTGGCCATCGCGCCAAACTCGGGGACAAAGCGCTTGCGCATCTCCGGCGTCGCCTCGTACACGCCTGGCCCCGGGTCCTGGGTGTGCTGCCACATCAGCGGGATGAAGTCGGCGCCCTGCTTGCGCGCCTGGTGGGCGACGTCAATGGCCAGCTTCTTGGCCTCGTCCTTGGTGCGCGTCACGGTCTTGCCAGGCAGCGAGCCGGCCCAGCCGATCAGGATGTGCGCAACCTTGATCTGATCGTCGATCTTCTCAGGCTTCTTGGGGCAGGAGGCCGGATCCTCGCCCTCGGCCGGGCAGGGGTCGGTCATCACCGCGGCGGGGGCAGCCGTCGGGCTCGGGGCAGCGGCGGGCGGCACAGCGGCGGCCTCCGCGGGGCCTGCGGGCTTGGCTTCTGCCGCCTTGGGGGCTTCCGCGGCCTTGGTGGGCTCGGCGACGGGGGCAGGCGGAGTCTTGTTGCAGCCCGCGGTGGCGATCAGAGCGGCCAGGGCGATCGGCGCGACCGCGGCGGACAGAGAGCGATAAGTGCGCATAAATCCTCAATTGGTGCGGCGGCAGGGGCCGCGGAGAGGCGAGATTGTGCGGGAGCAGGGGGCGGAATTCAAGCACCTATCTCTGCCTAGCTTCGCCGACCTTGCGAAGCGTCGTTGACACGGCCTGCAGAGGGGTCTAGATCGTCGCCCCTTGCTGCACCGGCCGGCCTCTGACTCAGCGGCGCCCGCGGCAACACGCCCTGGCCAATTCTCTGTGTCCAAGTCCAACTCCCCCGGCCAGCCCCTTGAGGGCCTCTCTCTTGGGCTCCCTCTCGGCGCCCCCTTTGCCCCCAGTCGAGGCCAGCATGGGTCTTTTCAGCGGCACCGTCAGTTACCTCCGCTTTGTCGCCGCGCCGATTAGCGAGGGCTTTGAAGAGCGCGCCTGCGAACAGCTGGCCGCCAAAGGCTTTCGCGAGATCGATCCGCACACAGAAGAGGACCAGGTGGAGGGTTGGGTGCGCGCCGACGACGCCTTCTCCGCCGAGTTCGACCCCGCGACGCTGATCTCGGCCACCGGCAACTTTGCCTTTCGCCTGCGCACGGACACGCTCAAGGTCCCCGCCGGCACGCTCAAGGTCTACGTGGACCAGGCCGCCAACCAGCGCGCCAAGGCCCAAGGCCGCGAAAAGCTGTCCAAGAAAGAGCTCGACGTGCTCAAGCTCGAGATCAAGAAGCAGCTGCGGCTGCGGTCGCTGCCCAAGCTGGGCCTGACCGACGTGGTGTGGAATGTGCAGACCGGCGAAGTGCGGCTGATTTCGACTTCCAAGTCGGTTGCTGGGCGCTTTGTAGACCTGTTTGAGAAGACCTTTGAGCTGAGTTTGCGACCTGTGGGTCTATTGACGGTGCTGTGGCTGCGCGGCATGAGCGAAGAGGAGATCGACGGCCTAGCGCTGGTCGAACCCGACGCTTTTCACCTGAGCCGCACCTAAGCCCTTTAGACTCCGCGGCCCGGACGTTGCCGGAGACTCGCCAAGCGCTTGGCCTCTCTGCCCCCGCCTCGCCGCAACCGCCCTCTAATCGCCCCTTCCCTTTTTGCCGATCGCGAGGCCCCGATGGACACCTCCAAAGACCGCTTCTCCTTTCTGGGCCGCGAGTTCCTCACCTGGCTGTGGTTTGAGGCCGAGCGCAACGGCGGCAAGGTCGCGGCCGGCGAGCTGGGCGATATCGGCGTGACTTTTGGCCAGCGCTTGAGCCTGGAGACCGGCGGCGGCGTGCGCGAGGGCAGCACCGTGCAGTCGGACGCCCCGGCGGAGGCAGAAGAGGCCCGCACCGCCCTTCGCACCGGCAAAAAAGTGGCGCGGGCGCGGCTGTTTCTGGAAGTGGGCGAGCGGCAGTACCAGGTCGGCCTGGACGCGGAGACCCTGACCTTTGGCAACGCCAAGCTCCCGGTCTTGCTGGGCAAAGGCGAGGCCAACGCCTTGGATGAGCGGCTCGCGCTGCTCGACGAGCTCGAAGCGGTGATGGACGCGCTGTTTGTCGGTTTTGTGCGCCTGCGCAAGGACGAAGCCAGCTGGGCCCCGGTGCGCGACGAGATGCGCCAGTGGGTAGCCCAGGGGCTCAAGATCGCGTAACCGCGCCGTATTTTGGTTGGGGTTCAGCCCTGTCTCCGCTGGCTGGCGCGGAGGCGGACCCGGCCGATGCCGTAGCCTCCCGCCCGGCCCCCTGATGATCGCACCGATCCGGCGCCCATGCTGTTCAACTCACTCTTGTACATGGTGTTTCTTGCGATCGTGGTCGCCGGTTTCTGGCTGCTGCTGCGCTGGCGTTGGGGGCGGGCGCTGTGGCTGCTCGTGGCCTCGTGCCTGTTCTACATGGCCTGGGACCCGCGCTATATCCTGCTGATTCTGGGCGCTGCGACCTGGGACTGGGCGATGGGGCGGGTGCTAGACGCCACGCCAGAAGACAAGCCCCTGCGGCGCAAGCTGATCATGCTCGGCTCTGTGGGCATCAACCTGGGCCTGCTGTGCTACTACAAATACCTGGGCTTTTTTGTCGAAAACGCCGTCGCCGGGCTCAATCTGCTGGGCTTGGAGCTGGTGGCCCCGGCGATCAAGGTGGCCCTGCCGGTGGGCATCAGCTTCTTTACGTTCCAGTCGATGGCCTACGTCATTGATGTCTACCGCCGCGAGATGCCTGCGGAGCGCAACCTCCTGCGCTTCTTCCTGTTTGCCACGTTTTTTCCGCAGCTGGTCGCGGGGCCGATCTCGCGGGCGCACATCCTGTTGCCGCAGCTGCACCGCACGCCCAAGCTGGACCACGATGACGTGAGCGAGGCGCTGTTCCGCATCGCCAAGGGCCTGGTCAAGAAAGTGGCGATCGCCGATTGGCTGGCGCTCAACCTGGTGGACCGGGTGTTTTCGCAGCCGCACCTGTACTCGGGGCCGGAGGTGCTGATCGGCCTGTACGCCTATACGCTGCAGATTTACTGCGATTTTTCTGGTTATACCGACGTAGCCATCGGCTCCGCGCGGCTGCTGGGCGTGCGCCTGCCAGAGAATTTTGACCGGCCCTATCGCGCCCGCACCGTCGCGGAATTCTGGCGCAAATGGCATATCACCCTGTCGACCTGGCTGCGGCACTACGTGTTCTTTCCGCTGGGAGGCTCCAAAGGGTCGGTGTGGATGGCCCACCGCAACACCCTGATTACCCTGGTGCTTATCGGTTTGTGGCACGGCGCCAACTGGACTTTTGTGCTCTACGGCCTCATCCACGGCATCGCCATCGCCTGGAACCGCACGCAGCACCGCAACTACCCCCGCGGCTGGACCCACGACGCCTTGCCGTGGCAGCAAAACCTGTGGCGCATTGCGGTGACCTTCCACTTTGTGGTGCTGGCGCGCATCCTGTTTCGCGCCCCCAGCCTGGAGGCGGCGGGTGACGTGACCCGGGCGATGCTGGGCAACGGCTGGGGCCTGGCGCGCATCGACAACGGCACCTGGGCGGTGCTGATCGTGGGTTATGTCGCGCACTTTGCCCCACCGGGCTGGGCGGAGCGGCTGCACCGGCAGTTCAAGCAGTGGCCCGCCGTGGCCCAAGGTGCGGCGCTGGCCGGCGTGGCCGTGGCGATGGGCGCAGTGGCGGAGACGGACGCCGTGCCGTTCATCTACTTTCAGTTCTAGAGCCGCGTGTTTGAGATTGCCGTGATCCTGTCCTTAGATCCGGAGGTTGAGAGACTGTGAGTGCCGCATCATCCCCTGAGATTCCCGCTTCGTCGACCTTGAGGTCGGCTGACTCTGCGGCGTTTGCTGCGGCGCCTGGCGAGCCGATCGGCGATCCCGCGGTGTTTCCGGCCGGGCCGCTGGCGCGGTTGGCCGTGATCGCAGGCGTGTTGGTGCTGGGGAGCCTGGTGCCGTATCTCCACAGCAGCTGGGCAGATTATCGCTATTGGGATCGCTTGGACGCCGACCCTCTGCTGCGCGCCGCCACCCTGACTCCGCCGAGCCGCGCCGAGCCAGAAGGCCAAGGCCCCAAGCCCAATTCGGCAGAGGACGACCTGTCCGACGGCGATGTGGCCGCTCTGGCGGGCATTCCCGCTGGCCGGGCCGCCGCAGGGCTGCCGGGATCCGCCACAGAGGAGGAGGAAGCGCCGCTGGCCGCTGAGGTGACGAGCAGTGAAGCTCTGGTAATTACCGATGATTTGCTGGGCAAGCAGAAGACTTGGCTGGAGGGGGACATCCGCCTGCTCACGCCTTTTGCCCAGGCCCTGACTGACCTTGCCCTGGGCAAACGCGCCAAGGTGCGCATCGGTCACTGGGGCGACTCGCACCTGGCCAATGACGGCCTGACCCACGTGGCCCGGCTGCTGCTCCATGCGCGATTTGGCGATGGCGGTCATGGCTTTACCTTGGTGCAGGGCCGCACGGAGTGGTACGCCCACAAGGGCATCGACCGCAGCGTCAGCGCCGGCTGGAAGGACTACAACTTCCTCAGCGGCAACGCCCGCGACGGATCCTACGGCTACGGCGGCGTCACGGTGGAGGGCGGCGCGGGCGAGCAGTTCAGCCTCAGCGTCAGCGCCAAGCAACCGGCGAGTCAATTGCACTTGTATTACCGCAGTCTTGGCAAGGGATCGCTGACCCTGAAGGTGGACGGCAAGGCCCAGGACAAGCTCGAGGTCGCCGAAGCCAACGGCACCGAGGCCGCCCGCGTGTGGCAGGTGCCAGAAGGCAAACACAGCACCACCTGGCGGGTGGCGGGCGGGCGAATGCGCGTCCACGGCGTGGCTTTTGAGCGAGAGCGCGGCTTGGTGTACGACAGCCTGGGCGAGGTCGGCGCGCGCGGCACCCGCTGGACCCAAGCGGACGCGGAGGCGATGCGCCAGACCATGCAGCTGCGCAAACCGGACCTGCTGATCCTCAACTACGGCGGCAATGAGCGCCAGGACAACATGTCCGAAGCCAGCTATGTCGCCAAAATGACTCAGGTGGTCGAGCTGTTCAAAGCTG
>JBIKTV010000271.1:0-7800 GCA_044347905.1 Myxococcota bacterium | reverse complement strand
GCAAGGCAAATTCTTCATCGGGATGCAGCGGCGCCGCCTGGGCCAGCAAGCGCGCGCGCACGTCGGCGTAGCTGGGATCGCGCACCTTGGCGGCATCTTCGCCCAGCACTTGCACCGCTTGGCTGCGCTGCCCGCTTGCGACGAACGCCTCCGCCAAATGGCTGCCCACCAGCGCCCCCAGCCCGGCGTCGATCTGATGGGCCCGCTCGCGCAGCTCCTGCAACACCGGCACCGCCGCCCGCGCTTGGCCTTGGGCCACGAGCTCCAGCGCCGCCTTCAGCCGCTGGTAGTCCCCTTCGCTCAGATCATCGCCCAGCGGCGGTGGAGTTTGCCGATCAGTCATGGCCAGACCTCCCGTGGTGCGCCGGCTCTCCACCGGGCCGTGGCCGACCGCCTTTGGCCCAAGCGGTCAGAAATTTCGCCCAGCGGCGCAGCGCAACGGCCTTGGACCTTGCCGCCGCGGCCTCCTTGTGTCAATAAGCCGGACCCCGCGACCGCTTTTTGGAGCACCCATGGCCACCGCCGCACCGAACTCTTCCACCCCCGCTGGCGCCGATACCCGGCCCTTTGGCCAGCGCCTGCGCGAGGATCTGGGCGCCCTTGCCAAAAGCCCCAAGGAACTTTGGGTGGTCTTTGGCATCAAGTTCCTTGAAAGCGTTGCCCATTTCGCGATCTACAACCTGCTCACCGTCTACCTCTCAGAAGACCTGGGCTACACCGACAAGCAGGCCGGCGGCATCACCGGCACCTGGCTCACCGCCGTCTCTGTGGTGATGTTCTTCTCAGGATTTGTCGCTGATTCCATGGGTATCCGCCGCGCGATGCTCACATCCGTGCTCTCCGTGCTCATCGGCCGCGCCATCATGGCCGCCACCCACGACCCGATCATGCCGATCGTCGGCCTCGCCATCTCCACGTGGGGCGTGGCCTCGATGATCCCCACCATGACCGCGGCGGTGCGGCGCTACACCACCAAAGACACGGTCGCCTTTGGCTTTTCGCTGTTCTACGTCGTCATGAACCTCGGCGCTTTTGTCGCCCCGCTCACGGTCGGCTCCCTGCGCAAATGGCTCAAGGGCGGCCTCGACATCGCCAGCGTCCATTTGACCACCAGTCAAGTCATCTACACCATCGCCACCATCGCCACCTTGCTCGCCGCCATCTTGGTCACCCGCCTCAGCCCCGATGCCCCAGCAGCGCCCGACAAGCCCAAGCAAAACCCCCTGGGCATCTTCAAAGAAGTGAGCAAAGAGAAGGCCTTTTGGGGCTTTATGATCTTTGTGTCGCTGTTGGTGCTGGTCCGGCTGATCTTCCAGCACGCCCACCAGACCTGGCCCAAATACACCATGCGCGTCATCGACAAGGACTTCGACTGGGCCTTCTACTGGTCGATCAACCCGCTGATGGTGATGATCCTCACGCCCTTTATCACCACGCTGACCCGCAGCCTGTCGGCCTTCTGGTGCATCGTCGGCGGCAGCGTCATTACCGCCAGCTCTGTGTTTTTCCTAGTCTTGTCCAGCAGCATTGAGGCGCAAGTGGGCTTTGTCGTGCTCTTGTCGATCGGCGAGTGCATCTGGTCGCCGCGCCTCTACGAGTACACCGCGGTGGTGGCGCCGCCGGGCCGCGAGGCCTCCTACATGGGTCTCTCGCAAATCCCCATGTTCTTTGCCAAACCTGCGGTCGGCTGGGTCTCCGGCTGGATGCTCGCCACCTGGTGCCCAGAGGTCGGCGAGCGCAACCCCAGCTTGATGTGGCTGGTGATCGGCCTGACGACCTTGGTCGGCCCGATTGCCATCGTCGCATTCCGCAAGATCATTGAGCGCAAGGACGAGACGCCGGCCATCGCCGCGGCCTAGAGGTCCCTGGCCGCGCTACAGCCGCCGATACACGCCCACGACCACGCCGAGCATCTGGCACTGGGTGGCGTCGCCCTTGCGCACGTAAATGGGCTGCATCGCGCGGTTTTCTGGCTGCAGCCGGATGGTGTCGCCCTCAGGGAACCAGCGCTTGACCGTCGCCTCGCCCGCCAGCAGCGCCACCACGATCTCGCCGGGCCGCGCCGCATCGCGCTTCTTGACGAACACAAAATCGCCAGGAAGAATGCCAGCTTCAATCATCGACTCGCCGACCACCCGCAGGGCAAATACCTCGCCCGGCCCGCCCAGCAGGTACTGATCGACCACCAAGGTCTCTTCGGCATCTTCCACCGCCAGCAGCGGCTGCCCCGCCGCCACCCGGCCCAGCACCGGCACCAGGGCCGACTGACCGCGGGCATCCGGGCGGTCGCGCCGCACAAGTGCCTGATCCCGCTGACCCTGATCCCGCTGCAATTTGTCGCGCACCGACGCCTGACGCCCCGCGACCTGCCGCTGAGTCAGGGGCAGCACATTGCTGCGCGGTTCGCGTTGAATCTCTCGCTCCATCAGCTCCGGTTCGCTGGGCGCATAAGCTTCGCGCACCAATTCCCGCGTTGCCAAGCGAGCTTCCGTCTTGATCCGCGCCTGTTCCGAGGCCGCCTGGGTCTCATCACTCGGCACCACCCGCAGGCTGCGCGACAAGTGCCCCGAGCGCTGCAGCACCCCCTTGCGCTCCAGCGCCCGCAGGTGGTCGGACACGCCGTTGGTCGAACGAATGCCAAAATGCTCACCGATCTCGCGGATCGACGGCGGATAGCCCCGCTCTTCCTGAAACGACTGCACATAGCCCAGGATCTTCTCCTGCCGCTCCGTCAGCGCGGGGGCGTCATTGCCCGCCGGTGCTTCAGCAGTCGCCGGCTTGGCGCTGGCCAGAGCGGACGGCCCAGTCGCAGGACGGGCCGGAGTCGCAGGACGGGCCGGAGTCGCAGGATTGACCTGGTTCGCTGGATCGAGCTGGTTCGCTGGATCGAGCTGGGTCGGCGGATTGAGCGGGGTCGGCTTCATGGCACACCTGTGAACATCTGTTCAGTAGCGTACCGTCAACCTGCCGTCTCGTCAATCACTTGTTCGGCAGCCGGCTCTGGCGGTCGCGCAGCGCCTGCAGATAGGCCTGCTGCACCGCCCCTGCCCCGGCAAAGCGCTCCAGCCGCCGCAGCCTAAAGTGGTGGCGCGCCACCTGATTGTAGTGATCGGCAAACGCCGCGTTCAGCATGGCGCCGGTGGCCGCCCCCAGCACCGGCAGCGCTTGGGCCATGGCCTTTTCGCCCACCACCACCTGAAAGCGCGCCGCCAACATCCCCAGCAGCCGCATCAGCACCGGCGACGACTCGACCGCCAACCGCGTCACCACCCCGCGCCCCGCCGCGCCGCCCAGGGCATGGGCCGCCGATCGCAGCGCCAGGCTCAGGCCCAACCGCGTCTGCCAATAGCCAGATTCCCCTTGCACCGTGCCGCCTTCTTCGATCACCTGGGCATCGATCGGCGCCGGCATCTTGCCGCCCAGGGCCAGCACGCTCAGGCACTCGAGCCGCACCTCCGGGTCGCTCAGGTCGGCGCCCTCCGTGCGGGCAATCTCAGCGATCGAGCGCAGCATAAGCGCCGTGGACACCGGCAATTCCAGCGGCAGGGTCGCAAGGCCCAGCAGCCCACCCAGCCCGCCCACCGCCGCCGCAGAAGCCGCGTGGAGCCCGGGCGACGGCGCCTGACTCTTCTGTTCGCCCAGACTGAAAATGGCCAGGTTCAGCGCCTGCTGCAAGGCTTTTTCCGTCGCTTTGGCTACCACCTGCTGCACCCGCGCCGGCACCCGCCCCATCAGCGCGTGGGCGGGCTGGCCAACGGTATCGGCAATGCGAAACAGGAAGCTCGGCTGCTCCAGATAAGCGACGGCCGCGGCAATGTCCG
Source organism: Myxococcota bacterium (assembly GCA_044347905.1). Lineage (GTDB taxonomy): Bacteria > Myxococcota_A > UBA9042 > UBA9042 > UBA9042 > SXRM01. The sequence goes on along the minus strand of JBIKTV010000271.1, from coordinate 3,979 downwards.
CGCGGTCCTGTTCGCTGAGCGTAGCCATGGCGATGTAAATTCCTTACCGAATCAGCAGATCAAGCCGCGGCGCGCTGGATGAACCGCACTTGCAGTTCCAGCTCTTCGACCAGCGCTTCGCTGCCCATGCCGTCCAACTGCAGGCCCTTCCAGGAGCTCGGCCAGCAGTCGTTGAGGTCGTAGCGCACCAAGTCGGTCTGGCCGTCGTCGTCCATCAGCACCACCGTCAGCTGGTGGTCGTGGAAGTTGCCGTTCATTGTGTCCTGCATCCAGGCCCACAGCTCATTGCTGGCGATGTAGCCTTTCTTGAGGGTCACCGGGGCGATCTTGGGACGTCCGGGGATGGGACGGGCAAACATGTCGCCGCCGCCCTGGTACTCGATGAGCTCAACCGTGGTCGACAGCCCGTCCACCGCTTTGAAGTGGCCCGCCGCGATTCCGCCGATCTCGACGCGGAAGCGGAAATTGCCGCGGTGGTCAAACGGCCGGCTCGACGACGCCCCGCCCTTGGCCGGCTTGGGAGCGCCAAAGCCCAACAGCTCGCCGATCGCCGCCACGGCCGCATCCACGGCGTCTGCGACTTCGCTCACGGCGTCTTCTACGGCCTTGCCCAGCTCTTCGACGTCCGCCTTGAGCTGATCGCCCGCGTTCTTGATCGCCGCATAGGCGTCTTTGGTCGCCTTGATCTCTTGAACGGCCTGATCGCCGACGACTTTGACCTCTTTCTTGGCCTTGTCGCCCGCCGCCTTGATCTCGTTCTTGGCCTGGGCCGCAGCGTCTTGCTTGGCCTTCTTGGCCGACTTGACCGCGGTTTCGCCCTTCTTCTTAGCGGCTTTTACGTCAGCAACGCCGTCCGCCTTCTTCTGCTGGATGGCGTTCTTGCCCTTGTTCTTGATTGACGCAGCGTCCATGGTGGAGACCTCCCTGCACATCCGGCCCGGCGCGACCTGTACCACCGGCTCTGTACAACCTGCACACCCAGCACTCCCAGCTCATCGACCAGCGTGGCCTGCCAAGGTGCCGCATCCGCCCTTCAAGGTGCGGCAGAGCGCCGCCACTGTCAACCAACCCTCTGCATCCGTGCCAAAACGGTGGGGTTGCCATACCCCAGTCGGGGATCGGCGCCGCGGCGGTTAGCGCAGCAGCGCGCAGTCAAATCCTTCGATGAAGCTGAGGTTGGCCGCCTCAAAGCCGCCGGGCTGAGCCTCAGAGCGCCAGCCCACGTGGCGTTTGTAGCGCTCGGCCACCTCTTGACTCGGCAGGTTGGCCAAACAGCGCTCGATCACCCCCACAACCATGCCGGTGCGGTGCATGCCGCCGCCGCAATGCAACTGCACATGGCCGCGGGGTGGCGCGCCGCCGGGCCGCAGAATGTGGTTGCGGATGAGCTCAGCGACCGCGCGGTAGGCCGCCTGGCGCACCTCTGGACCATCGCCTTCGCGGATGTCTTCGCGCCAACTGCCGGCCTGCGGGTCGCTGCGCGCGCTGAAATAGCTGCCCCCGCGGGCCTCAACGGCTCGCTTTTCCGCCTCTTCTAGCGCCTGCGTCGGCATGGGCCCGGCGTAGAGGTTGACGATGTGGCGCACCCCGGCGTCCAGCAGGCTCTGCACACACGAGTCGGGATCGCCGGGATCGGCGCTAAATCCCGTGCGAAACAACAGCGCCGGCCGCCCATCGGCCAAAGTAACCCCCGGCAGAGCGCTGGCGCCCAGGTTGTGCAAGCGCCCCTCGACGATCTGGGTGAGGATCACCCGCCAAAACACCGCTTCGATGATGCGTTTTCGCGCCTCTTTGAGCTGATCGCTGGGCAGCTGCACCCCCAGGCGCGCCAGCTCGTCCAGGATCTGATCGGCGGTAAAGCGGGCGTCGCCGCGCAAGGTGGTGCTCCAGCGGTTTTCAGCCTGGCAGCGCAGCTGATCGCGGGCGATACCGGAACGAACTAACAACTGCGCTTCGCCGGGCAACAATTCCATCTGGCCGCGGTCGCTGGTGACCTTGGGCCCGGGCACCACCGGCGCCGAAGCACAGCCGAACAGACTAGCGGCGACAAGCGCCACCGCCGCAAGCCCAACCAGCAGAGCAGGCCGATCCAGTCGAGAAAACCCCGCCAGCAGAGAAGGCCCAGCAGGCCAGTGCCGCCCGCGCAGCAGCGCTGCTGGACGATCCGCTTGCATTTGAAGGTGTTTGTCCATGTCTGCCCCTCCTCCGATGCGCTAGGTGAGCAGGGCGAGGGCGGCGGGCACATCCACGGCCCACTCAATAAACGCGAGGAATTCCATACGGCTAAACCCCTGATCGCCCATCACCTGCAGCTGAGCCGCCAGCCCGCGCCAGTAACCGGCGATGTCGATGACCACCACCCGGTGCTGATGCTCGCCCAGCTGGCGCGCCGTCAAGACTTCAAAAAGTTCGTCCAGGGTTCCATAACCGCCCGGCAATACAGCATACGCCTCGCAGAGTTGGTGCATGCGCGCCTTGCGCTCGGCCATCGACTGCACCACCTCAAAATCGCTGAGGCCCAGGTGCGCCACTTCGCGGTCGATCAGCCGCTGCGGCATGACCCCCAGGACTTCGCCGCCCGCCTGCAGCGCCGCGTCCGCCAGGGCGCCCATGCAGCCGATGCGCGCGCCGCCGTACACCACCGCCACACCGGCTTGGGCCAGGCCACGGCCAAGCTCTTGCGCCGCCTGGATAAACTGAGGATCTGCCCCGCGCTGTGAGCCCAAAAAAACGCACACGCTGCGGGGCCTAGCGCTGGCCTGTTGAGGATCCACCATCCGCGCCCCCCGGTCCTGCTAGAGCAGCTTGAACTCGATGCGCCGATTCTTGGCCCGGCCCGCGGGCTTGGCGTTGTCGGCCACGGGCTTATCCGCGCCCAGGCCCACCGTGGAAATCCGCTCTGCAAACACGCCCTTGGCGACAAAATACGCCTTGACCGACTCGGCCCGCTCCAGCGACAGCTTCTTGTTCAGAACCGCATCGCCCGCGTTGTCCGTGTGGCCCTGCACCTCGATCGTCGTGTCCTTGAACTCCTGGAGCATCGCCACAGCGCCATCCAGAATCACAAAGGATTTTGCAATGATCTTGGCGGATCCCGTCTCAAACTCGATGCCCTTGATGGCGCCAGAGAATTTCTTGAGCTTCTCCGGGATCACGTCCGGGCAGCCGTCGTCATCTTGGTAACTATTGACCGTCTCTGGCTTTTCCGGGCACTTATCCTGGCTGTCTACCAGACCGTCGCCGTCCGTGTCTGGCTCGCTGTCCGGGCAACCGTCGCCGTCCTGAAAGCCGTTCTTGGTCTCGGGCTCTTTGGGGCACTTGTCCACGCTGTCAAACAAGCCGTCCTTATCCGCGTCGGGGTTGTCTGGGCAGCCGTCCGTGTCCTCAAATCCGTTGACGTTCTCTGGCTTTTCGGGGCACTTGTCGTCGCCGTCCTCAATGCGATCGCCGTCCTTGTCCCCGTCCGGGCAGCCATCGCTGTCTTTGAGGCCGTTCTTGACCTCGGCCTCGTCGACGCACTTGTCGATGCCGTCCGGCAGGCCGTCGCCGTCGTTGTCCGGGTCGGGGCAACCGTCGCTGTCCTGCCAGCCGTCCTTGTCTTCTTTCTCCGTCAAGCACTTATCCAGCTTGTCGATGATGCCGTCGCCGTCCGTGTCCTTGGGAATGCCGCCCAGCGTGTAGTACAGCCCCAGCCACGCCTCGGCCTCTAGGACCATGCTGGCGCCGCGCCCCGGGACAACCAGCCCCACCAGGTCCAAGCGCGCCCCCAGCTCATCGGTCAGGGCAAAGCGCGAGCCCACGCCCAACAGCGTCTGGCCGTCGGCATCGGTCTGCTGGGTGACGTTTTTGGAGCTGGTCATCAAGATGTCGCTGCCCACGCCCAGGCGGGCAAACGGCCGCACCGCGCCATCGGTCAGGAGGTTGAACAGCAGCAGGCCGCGCACCCCCACCACCGGCGCCGCGTCGCCCGATTTCTTGA
>JBIKTV010000272.1:0-7800 GCA_044347905.1 Myxococcota bacterium | reverse complement strand
GGGATGTCCAGATAGCCGGGGATGCCCGTGCCGGTGTAGATGAGCGGGTCGGACTCGGAGATCTTGCCGTCTTGGTCGAGGAAGATCCGCGTCTTGAGCTTGGCGGGGTTGGTGAGGTTGGCGTTGCCCTTGTTGCAGACGCGAAACTGCATGGGATACGCCACGCCGCGCTTGAGCTTGGTGTTGTTGGCTGGCGCGGCGCCGATCCAGGTCCACGGCGCGTCTGGGTACAGGTCGTGGCCGGAGATGTTGACCTTCATGCACACTTTGTTGTTGGCCAAGGCGATTTCATCCTGCGCGCCGTCGTGGTTGAGGTGGGCGCAGACGTACGACACGCCAAGGTGGTTGGGGCGGAACAGGCTGGGCGCCGGGACGCTGCCAGAGAGGATGTTGTTGATCACCGCGGGCTTTTGGGCGTTGTTCTGCCAATAGCCGGCGCCGATGTCGCTGTCGATGCTCCACGCCACGCTCCAGCCTGCTGTGCCGGGGAAAGCGGCTCCGGCCACATCGACCCAGCAGCGCGCCGCGATCGGCGAGGTCACCGGCAGGTCACCAAAGTTGGCGATTTGCTTAATCATACACTGGTAGGGCTGGCCGTAAACGGGGTTGCCGACAAAGGCCGGGCTGGGCGCAGGCACCGCAAAGCCAACGTTGACGGCTGAAACGCCGAGGTCGGCCGGGTTGCGCAAATTGTCCAGTTGTTTGCAGAGGATGTTGTCCGCAGGGAGCTCTTCAAGCTGGTGCGAGGCCACGGCGACGACGGCGCAGAGCCAAGGTTTGCCCGGTGCATACGCCGCGGGGATGGTGGCCTTGGCGCTGAAGCTGGCCGTTGCCCCGGCCTTGACCGTGCCAATGCCCATGCCCACGTTGTCATAGAGCACGCTGATTTTGGTGTCTTTATCGTCCCAATTGGCGTCTTGAGAGAGGTAAATGGCCACGGGCGCCTTGAGGTCTGTGCCAGCGCCGTTCTGGATCTTCAGGCCGACGTTGATCTCCGCTTTGGCAAAAACCTCGCCACTGGGAGGGGTGAGCTCCACCAGCTTCCACGCCGGGAACTTGACCTCCAGGGGCGCGCAGGCCTCATTGTTGGCGGGGTTGACGTCGCCGCCGCCTTGGATGCGCACGCAGGCGAACTGCTTGCCGGGCTTGGCTTTGGCCAGGTCCTCATAGCCAAACTGAATATCCATGTAATCTTTGATGTTCACTGGACCGCCGATCGGGTCGCCCGACCAATTGGCGCCGCCGATCCACAGGTCGCCCGCGTCGATCTTGGCGTCCGCGGACTGGTAGAGGCTGAATTCCAGGGCCAGAGTGCCGGTCTTGATGACCGATTTGCCCAGGTTTTCTAGCCAGAGCTTGGCACTGACCCCACCGGGCGCTTGGACCGACGGCGCCAAGAGGGTCAGTTCCTTGATGTAGGGGTCGGTGGGGCCGATGCAGCCGGCGACGGGCTTCCAGCCGCACAGCCCGCCGGTGCAGGCGTCGGTGGTGCAGTCATTGCCATCGCCGCAGTCCGCTGCGAGCTTGCAGGCCTTGCAGTTGGCGATTGGCGCGTGGCTGCAAGCGCCGCTTTGGGGGTCGCAGGCGTCGGCAGTGCACGGGTCGCTGTCATTGCAGGCGGGCTTGCCGTTCATGCACGCGCCGGCACTGCAGGTCTCGCCCAGGGTGCACGGGTCGCTGTCACTGCAATTGCCCTTGCCGCTTGCGACGGGTAACTGCACGCAGCCCTTGGCCTTGTCGCAAATATCGGTGGTGCACACGTTGCCGTCTTCGCACAGCGGCGGCTGACCGTCCAGCTGCAGGTCGGTCGTGCCGTCGCAGTCGTTGTCCAGACCGTCGCAGACCTCTGCGGTAGGCGCGGTGGGCACACAGACCGGCGGGCCAGCGGTGTCGGGGGAGGCGGTGTCCGGAGCCGTGGCGTCGGGCGACTCGGTGTCGACGGAGGTGGTGTCGAGAGAGGCGGTGTCGAGGGAAGCTGTGTCGAGGGAAGCGGTGTCGAGAGAGCCGCTGTCGGGCGACTCGGTGTCGAGAGGGGCGGTGTCGGGCGACTCGGTGTCGAGGGGGGAGGCGTCGACAGAGGCGGTGTCGAGAGAGGCGGTGTCGGGGGACGCCGTGTCGGGGGAAGTGGTGTCGAGAGAGGCCGAGGCGTCACTTTCCGCTGTATCCGTTGAGGTTTCCGTGGCCATGGCATCCGCGGCGAGGCTGTCCGCAACGGTGGCTACAGAGCCCCCCGTGGGCGCAGCGGTCTCTGCCCCGCAAGCGCAAAGCAGCGCTGCCACAAGCGGCCAAGCGCTTGCATTTGCCAGGGATTTGCCAGATTTTGCTCGTGAATACACCGCGGTTCGCTCCTTGGTCGGGGGCTGCGAGCGCCCCTAATCGGCCGCCGAGCGTTGAGGGGACAGCATGGCAGGTCCGGTGGCCGCCGTCACCTGCTTGGGCGGGTTCTTCTGTCTGCGCCCGTTGTTGCGAATGGAGCGGTGAGGCCGGACACCCCCTGCACTTCGCTCACCAGCCCAAAAACCTCAGCCGGGGCCAAAAGGTCCAGGCGGGCGTGCCAATCCGCAGGGTCCAAGGCGGGCTGGAGCGCCAGGGCTTGGCCAAGGGCCTCTTGGCGCCAGGCGGGCGAATAGGCGGCGAGGATGCCAAATAGCTCATAGGCGGTGCGGGGATCTGCCGAGGCCCGCGCCTGGTCTGCGGTCCGCTGGGCATCGGCGGGGTCCAGCTGGCCGTCGACCAAGGCGCCGACCAGGGCGGCGAGCACCGCTGCGGTGGCAAGGCCAGAGCGGTCGGCCGAAGCGCGGCTCTGCTGGGCCAGGCGCTTGGCTAGTTCCAAGGCACCGCTGCGCCAGGCAAACGCCGATTCGGTCAGGCAAATGACGGCTTCCCAGTGGCCGACGCTCGCCACTGCGGCAGCGGCGGCCAGCTCCGCGTCCGGCGCCAGAGCCGCGCCTTGCCGGTAAGCACACGCGCGCATCAGCCACTCCGCATGGGCTTCAACCGAGGGCAAAAAGCGCTCGCGCGCCGCTTGGGCTGCCAGCCGGGCGAGCTGTTCGGCCTCGGCAAACTCCCTGAGTTCCAAAAGGCAATCGGCGCGCGTCAGCTGTGCTTGCACCACCAGCGACTGCGGGCGACCCAAAGCGATGGCCGGCAGTTGCAGGTCCGCCGCCTCGCGGTAGCGCGCCTCGCCGTAGCGCAGCCGGCCCAGCCAGTGGTCGGCGGTAGCGCCCAAGAGAGGCGAACCGGCGCTGGCGGCCCAGGCGACCACTTGCTCTGCCACCTGGCGCTCGCGCTGCAGCGGGGCGGACCGGCCGACGAGCAGGGCCATGGAGCAGCGGGCCAGCTCTAACTCATCGTCCCCGCAGCCAAGCGGCGTACAGAGGGCTTCAAGCAGGCCTTCTGCGCGCTGCCTCACCACTTCTAGGCCCAGGGCCAGCAAGCGCTTGCACACGCCCTGCAGGGGCCCCGGGGCCCGCGCGCGGCTAATTTCGTACTGGGCGCGCTCAACCGCGGGCAAGGTCAGCTCAGCCAGGGCCAGTTTTGTCAGCAGGCACAACAGAAGCGCCTCGCCCGGCGCATCCGGCTCGCGGCGCACCACCAACAGCGAGTCGACCACGGTCGCCTGGGCCGAGGCGAGCCGCCCGTCGTGCCACTGCGCCGTCGCGACCTGCACCGCTTCCTGGGCCACTTCAGCCACTGCGTCGGCGGCCACAAGGTGGAACAGGCGTCGCTCCGCTCCTGGGACCAGAGAATGGGCAATTTTGCGATGGATATCAGCCAATTCATCGGCGAGCCACATGCCCAGGGGCGGCAGCTGCCAGCGCGGCTCGTAGCGGCCGTCGGCCAAGAGCGCCACTGCGCCGCGTTCCACCAGTTCTTCCAGGGCCGCCTGCAGGCGCCACGGCGGTTGCTCCAGCAGCGGGGCCAGGGTGCGCAGATGGGTGTGCGGCCACGCCAGATGCACCCAGGCCAGAATCTCACTGCTGCTGGTGGCGTTTTGCCAGTCGCGCCCCGACTCCCTCTCGCGCTCTTTGGTCTGCGGCGTGGGCCCGCGCATGGGCGCCGTGTCGAGCTGGGCAAACAGCAATTGCGCCCCCGCGTCAGCACCCGCCGCAGCCACGGGCAGAGCCGCCTCATTGCGCAGGCGGGTCAGGTCGCCGCGCGCCACCACCACGCGCCCGTCGCGCCAATGGGCCAGACCCGCGCGCACCCAGGCTGCCACTTCGCGCTGAACACGCGCTGGGTTGCCGCCGGTGCGGAGGTAAAGCAGGCGCGCGCCGTCTGAGGGCAGGTGAAGCAAGCGCTCCGGCCCGGCAAAGAGCTCGGCCAATTGGCCTTCCGTCAGCGGTTCAAGCACCCAGGCGCCCGGCCCCGAGGCTTTGGCGGTCCGGAGGATGGGCAGGGCTCGCTCGCTCTGCAATTGGCTGAGGATCTGCGCGGTCCAGCGGTCGCAGTGGTCGGCGTCGTCAAAAACCAGGACGGCACCGCCATTCAGCGCGGCCCGCGCCAGGCTCAGCGCCGCCGCCATCGCCGCCGGTAATTCCAGCTGCTGCAGGTCCGCCGCGGCAGGCGCCAACGGCCCAAGCGAGGCCAAAGGCGACTTGCCCGCCACCAACGCGACCACCGCCACGCCGCGGGCCTGCAAAAGCGCGGTGACCTGCGCCGCCGCGGCCGACTTGCCCGAGCCTTCTGCGCCCACCAGCTCTGCGGAACGGCCCGCCAGCAGCGCCTCGGCGAGGTCCTGGGCCAGAGCCCGCCCGCCCAGCCAGGGGAACTCGGCGGCACCAATGGCGTCTTTTCCTCCCAGAATCCGCGCGACCTCCAGAGCTGTGGCCGGCCGCTGCGCAGGGTTGCTGGCCAACAGCCGGTCGATACACCTGGCGACCTCTGGGGGTACGTCGGCGCCGGTGGTCAGCAGGGGATCGGGCTCGTCAAAAACCGCTGCCCGCAGCATGGCCAAGGCGTTGCCCGCCCGCAGCGGCCGCTTTCCGGCCAAGGCCTCGTAGAGCATCACGCCGCATGCGTAAAGGTCGGCGCGCGGATCGGCGCGATAGCCCATCACCAGCTCAGGCGCCAGGTAGCCGGGCGTGCCCACCACCCCCGCCTCGCCAGAGACCGTCTGGCCCACCGGCCCGCCCGTGACGATGCCAAAATCGAGCACCACCACCGAGCCATCGGCCTGCACCAGCACATTGGCCGGCTTGAGGTCGCGGTGGACCACCCCAGACTCGTGGATGCGCGCCACAGCTTCCAGAAGCGAAACAGCAGGTTTAGCCAGGTCAACCCAGCTGCAGCGCGGCGCCGTACCGGGGAAGTGGCGGCCCTCGATGTACTCCATCACCAGGTAGCGGTGGCCGTGGTGCTCGCCCTCATCCAGCAAGCGGACCACGCCGGGCAAGCGCAACAGCCGCAGCGCCGCCACCTCTCGCCGCAACCGCGCCGCATCGCGCTCGTGAAGCTGGTGGAGCCACTTGACCGCCACCACCTGGCCGCTCAGGCCGTCGATAGCCCGAAACACCGAGCCAAAACCGCCCCGGCCGATGAGGTCCGTGATGCGGTAGCGGGCGCCGATGACGTGGCCGGCGATGGGCTGCGGCGCGTCCTGCGTCGGGTCGGTCTCAGCGGGGGAAAGGTCTTGCATCTGGGGGTTTTGGTTAGGCCGGGGGGGCTGGGTCGGGGATTGCGACCGTCGGCCTGTGAGGCTGTGACGGGGCGACAATCAGAGTGTAGCGGCCAGGTCCATAGGGCGGAGCGCAACTGGCACAGGCCTGAATCTCAAGGGATTGGCCTGGACCGACGCTGATGCCTGCGGTGAACCACACCTCTGCGGTGAAGGAGCGGTCGCGATAGTCAAACGGGATAACTTTTAACCATGGTTTCGTCGTGTTCTGGTCCGGCGCCGGCTTGAAGTTGGGACTGATTTGGCGGATGGTCACCTGCGACGCAATGTGGAGGGGCCCGGGTGGGTTGGGGCACTGCGCATCGATGATTCTCGCGGCAAGTGTCGCCCAGTCTGCCTCAATCTCCTTATCGGTGCCGGTAGGCGAGTCGACAATGTCCTGAGAAAAGCTCGTCACAACCGTCTTGCCGAAGCAAAGAGCTAGGTCATTCACCCGCATGATATCGCCGGGGTCCGCGTTCGAGAACGTCATCTTCTCGGTGACCAGGGGGTCAAATCCGGCCAGCAGAGTCCACGTTTGGGTGCTCAGTTCCCCAACGGTCGCCTCCGTGATGCAGCCGACCACCAGAGGGGTGCCGTTCTTGTCAGTGTTGATAAGAACGCTCGACAAACCAAATAGACTGCTCATGATCCCCCCAAAACCCGCGCCCCAACGACGCCCAACCCGCCGTCAGTGCCCCAGCGCAGCCCCCTCGGCCGCCCCCTGCCCTGACCAAACCAACCGGTAGGCCAGAGGCTACGCCAGCGGAATTGCCCCGTCAACTGCCGGCCCCTGCAGCGTTTGTCCCGCCCTCTCCGCAGCTTAGCCTGCGCCGAGCCCTGAGCTCCCACCCGGCTTGACCGCGGCAAACACATACTGCAAGCCGCCCCAGGCCGCAGAGAACTGCCCCGCCTTCATGGCCGCCGCGTCCTGGGCCATGGCCTCGCGGGCGATGTGCCACAGCCCATCAAACTCCGCGGGATTCTGCCCAGAGGCCAGGTAGTAGCGCAGGGTGTCTTCGCGGCTCCAGCCCCACCAGCCGCGGTCAAATTGCTCTACAAAGTCGCGAATAAACGCCTGCTGGTCGGCTGAACTGTACGGCGGCACCACCAGGGGCGGGCGGTCGGCGATCCACGCGCGGATCTGGCTCATGCCGGCCTGGGCGATTAGACCCGGCAGCCGGTCGGCCACGCTATTGTCGCCTTCGCCAAGGGCAATTTTGCCGCGCTCGATGGCCATGTGCAGGCGAAGGAGCGCTAGGCGCCGCTCGATCGGCTCATCGTGGCGCACGCTGCCGACGCTCTGGGTGCCGGCCAAGTTGTTGGGCTCGGCGACCAGCAGCACCCCGCCGGGACGCAGCACGCGGACAAATTCGCGAAGGACCAAGCTGACATCGGGCACGTGGATGAGCACGGTCTGGCAGGTCACCGCGTCAAAAGTCGCGTCGGCGAACGGAAGCGCTTGGACATCGCCGGTCTGGTAGTGCGTCTGGCCGCTGAGCCCTTGGGCCTGGGCGCGCTCGGCCGCCTCCTGGACCCAGCGCGGCTCTCTGTCGACCCCGGTCAGGTGGGCCAAAGGCAGGTGGGGCAGCAGCACCCGACCCCAGTGGCCGACCCCGCAGCCGGCGTCCAGCAGCCGCAGGGGCCCGCGGAGACCCACGCGCTGCAGGCAAAGCGCTACAAAGTCTGGGTTCCACCAGAAGTCGCGTTGATCGCCAAAGTAGGCGGCGGAGTGGAGATCCTGGGGCAATTCAGCGCTCATGGGGTCCTCTGTGGCGGGTGGGTGGTCATTGTACACGGGTAGGATGGGGGAAGGGTTGGGGTGGAGGCAATGGGGCCGATGCGGATGGTCTGGGCCAGGGGCGGCGGCGGCAAAAAGATTTAGGCGCCTAAATCATTTTGGAGGGGCTTGGGGGTTGGACTGGGCTGGCCTGGGCGATGGCGGAACTGGGGCTGTGTTTGGGCGCCTCGCCTGCGGCGACCAAGCTGCGACTTTCGGCGACGGGGCGGACGGCGAATTCCCTTTGCAGGCGGCGCCGAAAGCGGCGTCGGACGCCGTCGCTCCGCGATTGGCATCTTTGGCGCGGGGGGTGCTGACGGCGGGTTTGGCTGTAGGCCTGGGTCTGGGCCCGGCTGTGGGCCCG
>JBIKTV010000270.1:0-7824 GCA_044347905.1 Myxococcota bacterium | reverse complement strand
TTACCCTCGGCGATCAGCTTGACTTTAAAGGGCAACTTTAGGTCGCCAAACGGCGCAGCCTGCACGCCCAAGAACCAATCGCCGTCCGTCAGGAGGTCGTTGGGGCCGGCGACCACGTCCTCGGTCGAGCCGCTGTCGGCGGCGTCGCTGCCACTGCCACTCGTGTCGGCTGAGGAGTCGCCCGTTGCGTCGGCGGCGATGCCGCTGCTGTCGCCGCTGGCGTCCGTGCTGGTGTCGGAGCTGGTGTCGGTCTTGGCGGTGGTGGTCGTGCCGTCGTCCGAGCTGCAGGCGGTGGCCGCCGAGGCAAGGAGCGAGACAGCGAACAGGGCGGGCAAGCGGGTTCTGAGGACTGAGCGCATAGATTTTTCCCGGTTTGGCAGGTTGTTGGGCACGATCTTCCAGTGTAGGGGCCAGGCCGTCGCTTCGCAAGCTTGACAGCCGGTCCAGGCCGGTCATGCTTTGGTCATGCGCACAACGGCGGACATTCTTCGCGATCCCCAACAGACGACCCAGCGGCTGCACACCAGGCGCAACCAAGCCGGCGCTTCGCCCGGTACCATGTTCGTCGCCCCGGATGCGGAGCCGACCGCGCTCTACTACCTTCAGTACGGGCCGGCCGGGCATGTGGAGCAAAAGCTAGAGAATCTCAACGAACTCGACGAATTGGCCGTGGTGCCGCAGCCGTGGATCGGTTGGCTGGATGTGCGCGGCTTGGGCACGCAGGAGGTGCTCGAGCAAGTCGGCAAGCGATTTGATATTCACGCCTTGGCTCTGGCGGACGTGGTCAATGCCCCTCAGCGGCCAAAGACCGAGCACTACGACAACCACCTGCTGATCATCTCGCAAATGGCCCAGCTGGAGACCCTGCAGGACGAAGCTCAGGATCGCCACCGCCTGGGCATGGAACAGGTGACGATCGTGCTCGGCCGCGGTTGGGTGGTGACGTTTCAGGAAAGCGATGAAAATGGCGATGTTCTGGAACCTGTGCGCCAGCGCATCCGCCAGTCGCGCGGCAAGATTCGCCACAGCGGTGCGGATTACCTGGCCTACGCCCTGCTGGACGCGGTGGTCGACGGCTACTATCCGGTGCTCGAAGAGCTGGGGCAGGGGCTAGAAGAGCTGGAAATGCGGGTTCTTTCTAGGCCGTCGCAGGTCAGCGGCCAGCAGATCCACAACCTCAAGCGCACGCTTTTGCTGCTGCGCCGCGGGATCTGGCCGATGCGCGACGCCCTGAGCAACCTCATGCGCGGCGACGAGCTGGAGGACGGCACTTCGCCGATGAATGAGGCCACCCTCGTCTACCTGCGCGATGTGTATGACCATTCCGTGCAGATCGTCGACATGATCGAGACGTATCGCGAGTTCGCCGCGAGTCTGATGGACGTCTACCTGTCGTCGGTGAACAACCGCATGAACGAGGTGGTCAAGGTCCTCACGATCATCTCAACGATCTTTTTGCCCCTGTCGTTTATCGCCGGCATCTACGGCATGAACTTTGACACGTCTGCCTCACCGTGGAACATGCCGGAGCTCAAGTGGCCGTATGGCTACGAGTTTTCTCTGTTCTTGATGCTCGCCACCGCGGCCAGCATGCTTTTGGTGTTTCGCCATTTTGGCTGGATCGGCCGGCCCTCCAAATGGCCGCGGGAAGAACGCGAGGGCCGTGAGGGTTCCACCCGCTAAGCCGGGCCGCCCCGCGGCAGTTTGGACAATCCGCCGGCTATCTGGCAAAATCTTGCGCCCCACAGCGCCCGGGACGCCACCCGAGCGCGGATTTGAGCCCAGGGGCGCGCATCTCTTCGTCGGTATCGCGCATCCCAATTTTGTCGCTGCCCCCTCTATTTAGGAGCTCTGCCTTATGAACGTCGCCACCACCCCTGTCTCTGCCACCGCCGCCACCGCCAGCAGCGGTCGCCTGCCCTTCAAGGTCGCCGACATCAGCCTGGCCGAGTGGGGTCGCAAAGAAATCCGCATTGCTGAGAAGGAAATGCCCGGCCTGATGGCCCTGCGCGCCAAGTACGCCGTCAGCCAGCCGCTCAAGGGCGCGCGCATCGCCGGCTGCCTGCACATGACCATCCAGACCGCCGTGCTGATCGAGACGCTGAAAATCCTTGGCGCTGACGTGACTTGGACCTCCTGCAACATCTACTCGACCCAGGACCACGCCGCCGCCGCCATCGCCGCCGCTGGCATCCCGGTGTACGCGTGGAAGGGCGAGACCCTGAGCGAGTACGACTGGTGCCTGGACCAGCAGATCTACGCCTTTGAGGGCGGCTTGGCCCCCAACCTGATTCTGGACGACGGCGGCGACTTGACCTGGTGGATTCACCAGAAGTACCCGCAATTGCTGGCGGACATCAAGGGCCTCTCCGAAGAGACCACCACCGGCGTGCACCGGCTGTACCAGGCCCACGCCCGCGGCGAGCTCAAGGTGCCGGCGATCAACGTCAACGACTCGGTCACCAAGAGCAAGTTCGACAACCTGTACGGCTGCCGCGAGTCGCTCCTCGACGGCATCAAGCGCGCGACTGGCGTGATGATGGCCGGAAAGACCGTGGTCGTTTGCGGCTACGGCGATGTGGGCAAGGGCTCGGCGCAGTCGGTGCGCGGCTTTGGCGCCCGCGTGCTGATCACGGAAATCGACCCGATCTGCGCGCTGCAGGCGTCGATGGAAGGCTATGAAGTGGTCACGATGGACGAAGCGGCGCCCCTGGCCGACATCGTGGTGACCGCGACGGGCTGCTGTGACGTCGTGACCGGCGAGCACATGAAGAAGATGAAGGATCACGCGATCGTCTGCAATATCGGCCACTTCGACTCGGAAGTCGACATGCGCTGGCTCGAGACGACCCCCGGCATCCGCGAAGAGAACGTCAAGCCGCAGGTGGACCTGTTTCACTTTGACAACGTCGACGGCTCGGAGCAGAAGGCGCTCATCGTGCTCGCGCGCGGTCGCTTGGTGAACTTGGGCTGCGCCGCGGGCCACCCGTCGTTTGTCATGTCGTCCAGCTTCACCAACCAGACGCTGGCGCAGATTGCGCTGTGGACTCAGGCGTTTGAGCTGGGCGTGCACGTGCTGCCCAAGCACCTGGATGAAGAGGTCGCCCGGCTTCACTTGGGCCAGCTCGGGGTCAAGCTGACGAAGCTGACGCAGGGTCAAGCGGATTATCTGGGCTTGCCTGTCGAAGGCCCGTACAAGCCGGATCATTATCGCTACTGAGATTGGGTTTTTTGCGGGCAAGGGTTTGAGCGGGAAGAGGGGCTTTTTCTTCCCTTAAGGGTGGATGCAAAGGGGGAACCATAGAGGGGCCCCCGCGGGGCTCGGCCAAGGGCCGGGCCTCGGAAGAGCCCTGCGGGCTCTTCCGGTGGGGACGTTGGGGCGTTCCGCCCCCTTCTACCCCAGTGTTTCCCCCTCTGCACTCCCCCTCCTTTGCCCTCCAACCCCCTGATCAATCTCTTGCGGAAGGGTCGCCTGTGGGTACCGCCGCTCGCTCCGCTGGCGGCGGGGGCTTGCCGCTCGCTTCGCTGGCGGCGCGGCGGCGGACGCTGGTGCTTTGCGGAAAGCGACTTCTCTTGTACGCTCTTGCCGCGCGCGAAGGCATTCTCGGCAAGGTAGGCGATTCATGAGCGAGTGGTTGGCCACCGGTGTTGCGGATATGGCTGCAAATCTGCAGGGGTCGAGCATTTTGGCCATCGCGGCTCAGGTGAGGGCGCTGGCCGCAACGGGCAAGACGATCTGCAATCTGACGATTGGCGATTTTGACCCCCGACACTATCCGCTGCCGGAGGTGTTGCTGGAAGGGACTTACGCTGCGCTAAAGGCGGGCCACAGTAACTATCCGCCGGCCAATGGGATTTTGGAGTTGCGCCAGGCGGTGCAGCGGTTTTGCCGCGACCGCTTGGGCTGGACGCCGCCGCTGGACAACGTGCTCATTGCCGGGGGCGCGAGGCCGGTGCTGTACGGCGCCTATCGCGCGGTGGTCAACCCTGGCGACAAGGTGGTGTACGGGACTCCTTCGTGGAACAACAATCATTACGCGCATTTGGTTGGGGCGATGCCCGTTGAGATTGCGGTGACGGCAGAGGACAACTTCTTCCCCAGGTTGGACCAGATCGAGCCTCACCTCAGCGAAGCCACCATGATCGTGGTGAATTCGCCGCTCAATCCGTCCGGCACTTGCATTGACACCGCGGCGCTGCGGGCCCTGTGCGAGCGCATCGTCGCCGAGAATCACCAGCGTCGTTCAGAGGGACGGCGGCCGCTTTTTCTTTGCTATGACCAGATCTACTGGCTGCTGACCTTTGGCGAGACCGTCCACGCGGACCCTGTGGCGGTCATGCCAGAGATGGCGGACTACACCATCTATGTCGACGGTATTTCAAAGTGTTTTGCCGCGACGGGGCTGCGCGTAGGCTGGACCATCGCCCCCAAGGCCGTTTGCGATGCCATGAACCGCGTGCTGGGGCATGTGGGGGCCTGGGCGCCCAAAGCGGAGCAGGTGGCGGCGGCGCAGTTGCTGGGCGATAGCGCTGCGGTAGACGCGTACTTGGCGTTTATTCGCCACGCGGCTGAGTCGCGGCTGCAGCTTTTGCATTCCCGTATCAGTGAGTTAGCCGATCAGGGCTTCCCGTTGCGGGCCTTGGTGCCCCAGGGCGCTATCTACCTGTCCGCCGAGTTTGCCCTGCGCGGCTGGCGCGATGGCGATCAAGAGCTGGCGTCATCGGCGGATGTGCGATCGTGGCTGTTGGAGCAGGCGGGCATGGCGGTTGTGCCTTTTGACGCCTTTGGTGCGCGCCATGCGACGGACTGGTACCGCCTGTCCGTGGGCGCGTGTGGCCTCGCCGAGCTGAGCGATGCCCTGGACCGGCTGGAAGCAGCGCTGCGTCGGCTTCAAGCGCCAAGGTAGGTGACTGTGGCGCAATGGCTGCTGACATGTCGCCACGACTATGAGGGCGAGCTGCGCGATGAAATTGCGCGGATGGGCCTCAGTGTCAGCGAAATTGCCATGCCCGGCGCGGTGTTGACCCAGGTTCCTGACTGCGGTGACCTAGCAGAGCTGCGCGAGCGCCTGATCGCGCTTGACCCGGTGTATGCCCTGCAAGTGCTTCCTGAAGCAGTGCAAATTGAAGCGCCGTCGATCGCCGGTCTGGCGGATGCGGCCCTCAACAGCCTGTTGCCGCGCTGGCTTGAGCTGGGGGCCGCCAGCGGCGCCGGGCGCTTTGCCGTGCACGTCTTGGTGCCTGGGCAGCTCAAAGGACAGCCGCGTCCGCTGATGCAGCGCCGCGCGGAGCTGTTGGCGCAGGCGGTTAAGCAGAGGGTCTTCAAAGAGGAGCGCCACAAGCCCCTCAAGACCGAGCCGGTAGGGCGGCTGCTTCAGATATTGTTAGTGGATAATGAAGTCGCCTGGGTCTCTGCGGCCCCGGTGGTACACCCAGCCGGGGCGATGAATTGGCCGAGCCTCCTGCCCGCGGGGCTCTGCGACCCGCCCGACGATGCTCGCGCACCGTCTAGCGCATTCCGTAAGCTCCGCGAGGCTTTAGCGTGCATGGGTGATCAGCCCGGCCCCGGCGATGTCGCGGTGGATCTGGGCGCGAGCCCCGGCGGCTGGAGCCATGTCTTGCGCGAATGCGGCGCTGAGGTCCACGCCGTAGACCGGGCACCGCTAGACAAGCGGCTGATGGCGGACCCACATATCCATTGGCACGAAGCAGACGCCTTTCGCTGGATGCCCGACCAAGCCGTGGCGTGGATGGTCAGCGATGTCATCGCCTATCCGCAGCGCGTGCCCGAGCTCCTGGCCGCCTGGTGTCCGCAGCCCTGGGCTCGGCGCCTGGTGGTGCAGATGAAATTCAAGGGTTCACCCGACTTTGCGCTGATCGACCAGGCCATCGCCACGGCGCGTCAGGCGGGGTGGTGGATGCGCGCCAAGCACTTTTTTAACGACAAACACGAAATCACCCTGATGGGCGGCTGCGACGCGGTATCTCTGGCCGAGTCGCAAGGGCCGATAGCGCCAGAAGATCTGGCGGGGCAGGAAGTTCTGGCGAGGGGCTGACCCTGGCCGGGCCCACACGGGCTCAGGAGATGGCGATGGCGATTCAGGTGGCAGTGGCCGGTGCGCAGGGGCGAATGGGCAAGGTTCTCTGCGAACTCATTGAAGAGTCAAGTGATCTGTCTTTGGCTGCCCGGGTTGTAGAGCCGGGGCAGGCCGGCGGTCTTGAGCTGGAAGATGTGGACCCGGCGCTCGTGCAGCTGTTGGTCGACTTCAGCGCCCGCGAAGCCGTACCCGTCCACGCCCGTTGGTGCGCAGAACACCGCATCGCCTGGGTGCTGGGGACCACCGGCCTGGACGCGGCGGAGCAGGCTTGGGTCGCCAAAGCTGCTCAAGAGACTGCGGTATTTCAGGCCAGCAACTACTCGATCGGCGTGGCACTGCTGGCAGACCTGGCGGCGCGCGCGGCCAAGGTGCTGGGGCTGGACGCCGATGTCGAGATCGTCGAGACCCATCACCGCCTCAAGCGCGACTCGCCCTCGGGCACCGCACTGACGCTGGCCAAGGCGGTCGCCACGGCCCGCCACCAGGACCTGCAGGCGGTGCGAACCGATGGCCGCAGCGGCTTGGTGGGCGAGCGGCCGCGCGGTGAGATCGGCATTCACGCCGTGCGCACGGCGGACATCGTCGGTGAACACGAGGTGATTTTTGGCTGGCCGGCCGAGCGCCTGGTGCTCAAACACGATGCCCGCGACCGCAAAGTGTTCGCCCATGGCGCCCTACGCGCCGGCCGTTGGCTGTTCAAGTCGAACCGTTCGACCCCGCACGGGCTCTACGGCATGAGCGACCTGATCGGCGCTTGACAAGGCTACCCAATCGACTTTATTATCTATTGACTAGCGGATTCGCTCGCCCGACCCCACAAGGCACCCCATGCATCTGCCACAGACTGTTGAATACGCACTGCGCGCCATGAGTTACATCGCCAACCTGCCGGAAGGCCAGGCGGCGCGCGCCAAGGACCTCAGCGTCGTCACAAACGTGCCGGGTCCCTACCTGTCCAAGCTGCTGCGGCGCATGGTCGTCGCAGGCCTGCTCGCCTCGCAAAAGGGCCACGGCGGCGGCTTTGTGCTGGCCAAGTCTGCACGATTCATTCGCTTTCTGGATGTCATGGTCGCCGCCGACTACGACATTGACCCCAAGCACTGCGCTTTTGGCTGGGGCACCTGCAACTCCACCAAGCCGTGCCCGATGCACCCCGCGTGGGCGCGGTTGAATGAAGCGCTCTGCGACTGGGCCGCGCGGGTTACCCTGGCCGATGTCGCAGTGCCCGGTGGCTTGCCGGCACCAGCGCAGATCGTCTCCGGCGAAGTGCCCGGCATGGCTGACGTTTTGGGCCGCAGCCTGCGCGATCCGGATGGGCGCAAGCGCCGCGGTCGCAAGCCGCGCCTGTCGATTGAGCTGGCCGCCGAGGCCAAAGCGCCGTAGCTCGGCTTGTCGAGCTGCAAAGCCCCCAGCGGCTGGCCTACGGTTGATCGGGCAGGGCGGCGCGCAACACCCGCGTCCGGCCACCCGTAAGCGGCGTCAGTGTGTCGGCCCACTGGCGATCGTCATAGCGATAGCGCACTTGCATCGCCACAGCCGCGCCTGAGGTCAGCGCCTCCAGAGCCTCTGCCAGTGCAAACGCGGTGTTTGCCGCCCGCTGGACCCCCGGGCCTTTGAGCCGCACCTCAAGCCCTTCCGCCAGTGCGTGCAATTCACCTGCCCACGCCTGTAGTTGCGCCGCGTCCAACTCGCCCGAAGTCAGATCTGCGATTGGCACGGGCTCAAG
>JBIKTV010000268.1:0-7832 GCA_044347905.1 Myxococcota bacterium | reverse complement strand
GGCTTGGCCAGGGGGAACGATCGCCATCGACGCGCGGGCCATCGACACCTCGGCGGCTTTGCCGGTCGCAGAGGTCCTTTCGGGCGACAGCGTGGTCGGCAGCGGTGGCGCGGCTTGGGAGCTGCCAGCGGGCAATTACATCTTGCGAATCCGCAGTTCTGGCGAGTATGGCGCGATCGGCAGCTATGAAGTCAAGGTGACCCGCCCATGACGGCAGCGCCCAAGCTCCCGCCCGGATCGCCGCGGGCGCGCATTGT
Organism: Myxococcota bacterium; assembly: GCA_044347905.1. Classification (GTDB taxonomy): domain Bacteria; phylum Myxococcota_A; class UBA9042; order UBA9042; family UBA9042; genus SXRM01. The sequence goes on along the minus strand of JBIKTV010000268.1, from coordinate 7,575 downwards.
GTCGCGCGATGCCAACCGCAGCACGCCCGCCGCGCAGCTGGCCACGGCGCCGTGGACCGACCTGTACCACACCCTGATGATCCTGACGTGGCCGCGGCTCATCGCCGGGTTCTTGGCCACCTATTTGCTGCTCAACCTGTTGTTTGCCCTTGGATTCACCCTGCTTCCGGGCAGCATCGCCAATGCCGAGCCGGGCAGTTTTGCCGACGCCTTTTCTTTCAGTGTCCAGACCTTTGCCACCATCGGCTATGGCGCCATGGCCCCGGCGAGCCGCGCCGGCCACGTGCTGATGGTGCTAGAGGCTTTTGTGGGCATGCTCACCACCGCGCTGGTGACGGGGGCGGTTTTTGCCAAGTTCTCTCGCCCCACCGCGCGGGTGCGCTTTGCCAAGGTGGCGGTGGTGCAGCCGCGCAACGGCCAGCCCCACTTCATGTTTCGCATGGCCAATGAGCGCGGCAACCAGATCGTCGAGGCGCGGGTGCAGCTGGCGATGGCCCTATGGGAGCGCACCAGCGAAGGCGAGCTGATGCGGCGCTTTTTTGACCTCAAGCCGGTGCGCGCCCAGAACATGATGTTTGCCCTGAGTTGGACGGCGATGCACGCGATTGAGCCCGATAGCCCTCTCTACGGCCAAACCCAGGCGAGCTTGCGCGACGCGGAGGCCGAGCTTGTGGTGTCGCTGGTGGGCACAGACGAGACGATGGCCCAGACCGTGCACGCCCGTTGGTCGTATCTGGCAGACGAGATCCTGTTTGACCACCGCTATGTGGACATGATTCGCTTCTTGCCAAACGGCTTGCGTGCGGTGGAGTTGGAGAGGATCGACGAGGTGGAGCCCCTGGCGACCGGGCCGGGCGCTGGGCCGGAACAGGCCTCAGGCCAGCAGCTGGGCGGGACTCGATGAGCGGTCGGTCTTGACGGGCAGTTCGATGGCTGACCCTGGCGGCAGCCGCCGCTATTTGCCCTTGCCCGCCGGCAGGTTCGCCGCGGCCAGCAGCCAGGTGTCGCCCACCCAGAAATCGCTAAACGGCGCTGCAGTCTTGGGGCCTGGGGTGATGAGCGAGAGGCTAAACACCTGGACCAGCCCCGCCGCCAGGTCATTGGTGCGCACCGCGACATGGACGGGTAGGCCGTAGCGGCTAGGCGCGCCCAGCAGCGTGCGTTCGGCGACAAACCAATCGCCCCGCACGGCGACGGCGATCACGGTGGTGCCGCGGGCTTTGTCCTGGCCCCAGGACTTTTCTGCGCGCAGGAAGGCAAGGCCAGCTTGGGCCAGGGCCGCGGGCGAGCCGGCCGACAGCTTGGCCACATCGCCGTCCCACTTGCGGGCCTGGGCCGCCTGCAATTCGGCGGCGCGAAAAGCGGTGAGCAGCGCTTCAACTTTGGGCCGCTGTGCCTCGACGCTGGCCTGCAGCGCCGCATCACCTGGAGAGAATTGCGGGCAGATCTGCAGCATGGAGCGCGCTTCGGCCACCGCCTTGGTCCGGTAAATCTCCGCCAAGTTCTGGACAAACTCCTGCTGGGTGCCGTTGCGCACGAGCAATTCGACACACGCGGCTCCATTGGCTGCCGGAACCTTGCGCAACTGCTCGGCGGCGATCTCCAGGCGCTCGTGGTCGCGACCCACCGCCTGGGCAACTTCAGGCCCCAAAGGCGCAAAGCGCAGACGCAAGTAGTTTCCCGCCCCTTCACCGGCAGGCATCGACGCCAGGTGGCGCGCGACAAAACCAGCCCACACGGGCTCTGCCACCCGCAGAACCTGTTGGGCCGCGCGCTGTTTGTCGAGATATCCCAGCAGCTTGGGCGCATTCTTGCCAATCGCGTCCTGCGAGCCGCTGGGCACCTGCCAGTCTTCACTGGTGCCGATGCCGTCCAGCAGCTTGGCGGCGGCCTGTAGCTCTTCTGCATCTTTCTTTAGCGATTCCGCGGACTGCGCCAAAGCAGGCGCAACCACGATGAATTGCCCAAATACCAGAGCGAGGATGTAGCGCACGGGACCTCCTTGCAGCGGACCCTGCGCGACCACCCGACGCAATGGAGGGCGCTGATTTGGTGCGGGGACAATAGGCCGGCCAAGAGGCCGCGTCGAGAGCCCATCGCTGCCCGCGGGTCCAATCGCCCGGGCGTTGCGTCACAGCTTGGCCACATGAAAGCACTGGCTTTGAAGGGAATCGGGCCCGAGTCGATTGAGAGGCCGGGCAGTCATTAGAGAGAACCGGCAGTTGACCGCAGTTTTCAGCCGGGATACACTAAATAAGTCGATTGAAAGATCGATGAATCAGTCCAGCTTCCTTCCAACTCCCCTCCAACGGAGTCGGGCAGCGGCTGTGGGCAAGCGGGTTCTGGCGTGGGGCCGGAGCGCGGTTGGATCGACCTACGGGATCGAATCAGAGGAACGGGGGCGCGGCGTACTGGCGGGGGCCAGGGGCTGCATCGCCAGCGAGACATGGATGCGAGCCGGCTTGTGAGCACGGCGCTGCGGCGACCCGTTTGGGCGGCCGCGGTGCACGGTTCTGCCCGCGCTGCTCGAGTTCAGTCGCCGTGCGCAGGAGTCAGATTGGCGAATTCCGAACTACCCCAGGGGCCCGTGGCCGGCGCGAACCCAAGCAGGGCGATGCGCTGGGCGCTGGCGGTGGCCGTGGCGCTGGCGGCAGGGCTGAGCCTGTGGCTCTGGTGGGGCCCAAGCGGCTCGGCCGGCAACCCCGCCCAAGATGGCCCCGCAGAAGGCGAAAAGCCCCAGGCCAAGGCCGCCCAAGCTCAGCTCGCAGCCGGACAAAACCCGTCGCGTGCGCCAACTGGCCGCGCCGGCGGAGCGACTCCGGGCCCCGCCGCGGTGTTAGTGCCAGAAGTCAGGACGCCAACTGCAGAAGAAGACGCCCGCGGCAAGCAGTTGTTGGGCCGCGAACTTCGCCGGGCCGTGGCGGTGCAGGCCTTTGCTGAGCAGGCCCAAGCGCTGCTGCGCTCTTGTGCCCCCGCGAATCCTTCGACCGCGGCGACGCCGTTTCAGGTGACCTTTCGCCGCGATGCCGGCAAGGGCCAAGAACTGGTGTACCACGCGGTAGATTTGCGGCCGGCCACTGGGGCGGTGGAGGGGCGCAGCCGCGGCTGTGTCGAGGCTTTGCGCAGTGTTCCGCTGCAGGTGGCCCCGGGCGATCTGGCGGAAGACGAGCTATTTACGACGACCGTTGCGCTTGCTGTGGCCTTGGCCGCGGAGCGCTGAACGGCGTGGACCGAAGTTCGCGAAGGATCGGGTGGAGAGCCCCGGTCCGGTCCATGGGTGGGGCCCTACGGGCCCAAATACAATTTGGGGGACCAATGAATACGAAAGCTTGGAGAAATAACAGGGTTTGGCTCAGAGCCGCGGTCGGCTTGGCGCTGAGCTTGGTGGCGGGCGCGGCTCAGGCCGACGTGGTGCTGGTGCCGGGCACCGTCAACGGCACGGTGAGCTTTGGCAATTGGCCCTTTACCAGTGGCAACGTGCAGATCAGCGGCGCTGGGGACGCCAATGGTTCGTACGGCAGCACGAGCTTCAACGGTTCTACCTTTGCCCTGGTTTTGCCGGGTGGCCTGACCTACAAGTCGCAGTACATCAGCATGTACAAGTACGACAACGCCACGGCTACCCAGCAGCAGGCGACGTTTTACCCCAACATCGACGTGGCCGTGCCTTCCGGCGGCAGCGTTGACGTGACCTTCCAGCGCGACGCGGGCTTTATCGCGCCGGTGGTGAACCTGACGGGCGGGGCGATCGCCGGCTCGCAGTTCTCTGCCAACGTCAATGTGGCCAACAATTACGCTTACGGCAGCGCATCTGGCAGCAGCGCCACCCTGCCCAAGATCCCGATGGTCGCCGCGGCTGACATCAACCTGTACCAGGCGCGGGTCACGGTGGACGTCGCCGATCCGGCCAACCCCTCTGCGGTGCTGTGCCGCACGGACGTGCTGCTGCCGACCAAGACCGTCACCGTGGCGGCCAACACGGACACCGTGGTCAGCTATGACCTGACCGTGGGCGCGGCCAACTGCGAGCGCGGCCTGCAGGGCACCATCCAGTACGCCGGCCAGCCCAGCGACGCGGTGTTCAACTACGGCTACGTGTACGCCTCAGGCCCGAACTACATCAACAAGCCGATCACTTCGAGCGACACGACCTACAAGATCGACGGTCTGGCGGCGGGCAACTGGTACCAGGCCGTCGTCATGTACTTCAACAACTACAAGAACTACCTGCAGTTCCCCAACCAGAACCCGCCCTATATCACCTTGACCGCCGATTCCGGCATGGTCACGCGGGACTTCATCTTTGACGCCACCACGGCCATTGGCACGATCGAAGTCGCTGGTGTTTGGGCTGGTCGGCTCAGCAGCGGCGCGGCGACGTTCTCTGGCCAGTACCAGAACGGCCAGACCAACGGCGGCCCGACTTACGGCGGCTATGCCGAAGCGCAAACGGGCAGCAATGGCGCCTTTACGGCCTATCTGACCCCGGGCCAGTGGCAGCGCAACAACATTCGCCTCCAGTTCAGTGAGAACGCCCCGGGCCAGACCCCGGTCAACGCCCAGATGTACGTGAGCCAGTCGTCCCCGGCGTTCGCGTCTGCGGTCGGCACGGCGCAGGATATGGGCACCACCGCGGTCAATACCTCTGAGACTTCCGTGGTGTTTGACGTGATCGAGCAGCCGGGCCAGGCGCCGATTGACATCCAGTACGCCTACATCAGCGGCAGCCGCTACGACTCGGCGACGGGCACCAGCTACCAGATCTACGCCTACAGCCCGTGGGTGCTCCAGCCGACCCACGCGGTGCGCATTGTGGGCGCCCCGGGCACGTACACCATCAACACCCAGGGTTACGTCAACGGCTCGTGGACGACCTTTGGCAACGCCACCATCACGTTGGGCGAAGCGGTGGGCACGCCTACGGGCAGCAATGTGGTCGTCAGCCCGACCGACGCCAACGGCAACGACAGCGGCGTGGACCTGACCTTTGTGTCGGTGACCGGCGCGGGCAACACCACGGCTGGCTCGGCGTCCTTTGGCCCTGCGGCCCCGGAAGGCTACGTGCTGCAGAGCGTGGTGGCCGACAACAACTACCTCAACATCAGCTCCAGCGCCACGTTTGCCGGCCAGGTGGAAGTGTGCCTGAGCTACGACCCGGCGGCGATGGGCCTGAGCGCCGATGAAGAGGGCGAGCTTGACCTGCAACAGTACGTCTGCAATGCGCAAAATGTCTGCGCCTGGCAGGTCATCACCGGCACCCTCCAGGGCGGCGACTCCCCCGACACCGCGGGCAACGTCATCTGCGGCGTGACCTCGAGCCTGTCGACCTTTGCCATCACCAGCCCGATCGACAACTGCGCGACCGACAACGGCGGCTGCGCGGCGGAGGCGACCTGCTCCAAGACCGGCCCGGGCAAGCACGTCTGCAAGTGCAAGGCCGGCTTCAGCGGCGACGGTTACTCCTGCATCGTGGCCTGCAAGCCCAGCGACTGCGACGACAACAACGCCTGCACCACCGAATCGTGCACCGACGCCGGCGAATGCATCCACAGCGACAACAACGGCGCTTCTTGCAGCGACGGCAGCGCTTGCACCCAGGGCGACAGCTGCAGCGCGGGCCTGTGCCTGGGCGGCGGCGCGATCAGCTGTGACGACGGCAACCCGTGCACGGCGGACGCCTGCGACCCGGCCAGCGGCTGCGTATTTGCCACCGGTCCGGACAGCGACACCGACGGCGTGCTCGACTGCAGCGACAACTGCAAGGACCTCGCCAACGCCGACCAGGCCAACCTGGACAGCGACGGCCAGGGCGATGCCTGCGACGGCGACGATGACAACGACGGCACGCCCGATGTGGGCAACCCCGGTTGCACGGCGACGCTCTGCCGCGGCACCAACTTCAGCGGCGTGTGCCAGACGATTGGCGAAGGCATTCACGACTTTCCGGCGCTCAACACCGTCGGCAATGACATGACCCAGTCGGTCAAGGTCAACGGCGCCCAGGTGGTCGAGCTGTGGCAGCACTACACGCCGTACAACGGCCAGACGTTCACCGGGGCCCACGCCTCGTTCACGGCCGACGACGCCAACACCAATGACAACGGCATCGGCGGCGTGTCCTCGGCTTACGTGCTCTGCCCCAAGGCCGACAACTGCCCCGCGGTGGCCAACGCCGACCAGGTCGACAGCGACAAGGACGGCCAAGGCGACGCCTGCGACAGCGACGATGACAACGACAACATCGCCGACGCCAACGACAACTGCCCGCTCGAGGCCAATGCCGATCAGGCCGACAACGAGACCGACGGCCTGGGCGACGCCTGCGACAGCGACGACGACAACGACAGCGTGGCCGATGCCAGCGACAACTGCCCGGCCGTCAGCAATGCCGACCAGGCCAACAATGACAAGGACGACAGCGGCGACGTCTGCGACGGCGATGACGACAACGACGGCGTGGCCGACCTCAGCGACAACTGCGCGATGGCGGCCAATGCCAATCAGGCCGACAACGACAGCGACGGCCAGGGCGACGCTTGCGACGGCGACGACGACAACGACGGCGTGGCCGACGAGAGCGACAACTGCGTCAACGCCGCCAACCCGGACCAGGCCGATCTGAACGGCAACGGCGAGGGCGATGCCTGCGACCCGGACGACGACAGCGATGGCGTCGCCGACACCGCAGACAACTGCCCCTTCATCGTCAACGCCAACCAGGCCGACCAGGACTTTGACAACATCGGCGACCAGTGCGACCTGGACATCGACGGCGACAGCCTGGACAACGACGTGGACAACTGCCCGACCAGCGCCAACGCCGGCCAGGCGGACAACGACAGCGACGGCCAGGGCGATGCCTGCGACACCGACGACGACAATGACAGCGTGGTCGACACCGCGGACAACTGCCCGCTGACGGCCAACGCCGACCAGGCCAACAACGAAGGCGACGCCCAGGGCGACCTGTGCGACGACGACGACGACAACGACACCGTGGCCGATGCGGTGGACAACTGCGGCTTTGTGGGCAACAGCAATCAGCAGAACACCGACGGCGACACCCTGGGCGACGCGTGCGACCCGGACCTAGACGGCGACGGCGTGGTCAACGCCCTGGACAACTGTTCGGCGACGCTGAACAGCGATCAGGCTGACCTGGACGCCGACGGCTTGGGCGATGCCTGCGACGGCGACTGGGACGGCGACGGCGTGGACAACGCCCTGGACAACTGCCCGGTGGCGGCCAACGGCGCGCAGATCGATCAGGACAGCGATGGCCTGGGCGATCCCTGCGATCCGGACATCGACGGCGACAACGTCAACAACAACAGCGACAACTGCTGGGTCGTGGCCAACGCGGACCAGATCAACACCGACGGCGACGGCCAAGGCGACGCCTGCGACAGCGACGACGACAACGACGGCGTGATCGACGGCGCCGACAACTGCCAGCTCATCGCCAACAGCACCCAGGTCAACACCGACGGCGACGGCCAAGGCGATGCCTGTGACGCGGATGACGACAATGACAAGGTTTTGGACGCGGCCGACCTGTGCGCGGCGACCCCGGCG
>JBIKTV010000267.1:0-7843 GCA_044347905.1 Myxococcota bacterium | reverse complement strand
GCAACGGCGTGGTGGTGCCGCGCCAGCCCGCCCGCCTGCGCAAGTGGCTGACAAAGCTGGGAACTCCGCTCACGCTCAAGCTCTCCGTCAACCACTACCTGCTGGACCGCGACCCCGGCCTGCTGGCTCTGGCGGCCGAGCTGCTGCGGCAGTTTCAAGAGCTGGGCGGCGACCGCCTGCTGGTGCTGAACGTGCGCCTGCGCCGCGGCGTGGAATACGACGACCGGCGCGTGCGCGAGGCCGTGGAGCAGGCCGGGCTCGCCGATCACGCCAACTTCTTCTTTTTGCAGCGCTATGGTCTTGCCACCAGCGAGAGCTCCTGGGAGCCGCCGGCGCCGGTATGGGACGCCTTTGACCTCATCAACCCCGACGGCAGCAATTGGGGCACCGACCTGGTCGCCCGCTCGGCGGCCATGGGCAGGCTGCCGTGACCGCCGCCTTCGTGCCCGCCTGGCGCGAGCGGCGCTGCCTGGCCTACGACCTGCCCGGCAACTCTACGGCGCGCCGCACCCTGCCCGTCGAATTCTGGGGCACGACCCGACCGGTGTACGCCAACGCCAACCTGTCGATCTACAGCGGCGCCAAGTGCAACGCCCGCTGCGGCTTTTGCGTGGAGGAGCTGCGCCCGGCCTCGCGCGGCTTGGCCCTGGCCCAGCAGCGGCGCGTGGAGCCCGACGACGAGCGCTACTTCGCCAGCCTGCAAGCGGTCTTGCAGACCCTGCGCCCGCTGAACCCGTCGATCTCCGTCACCGGCGGCGAGCCGAGCCTGGACCCGCGCCTGCCCGGGATCCTCCAGCGCGTGCGCGGCGCCCGGCGCCTGACCATGACGACCAACGGCACGGGGCTGGTACGGCCGGACACGGGTCCCGTGCTCCTCGATCAGCTGCTGACGGCCGGGCTGTGCCACCTCAACATCAGCCGCGCCAGCCCAGACGAGTCCCACAATCGCAGGCTCATGCAGCTGGACGACGGCCCCAACCCCAGTCAGATCCAGGACATCGCCCAGGCCTGCCAGCGCGCCGGCGCCCGGCTGCGGCTGTCGTGCGCCCTGCTGCGCGGCGAGATCGACGACCTGGCGGGCGTGCTGGACTACCTGGCCTTTGCCCGCAGCCTGGGCATCGACAACGTCATTTTCCGCCAGCTGATGGCCACCGACGCGCGCACCCACCGCCAAGGCCCGGTACTGCGCTTTAGCGAAGAGCACCGCGCCCCGCTCGCGCCCATCTGGCAAGCCGTGAGCGAGCATCCGGAATTCACGTTTGTGCGCCAGGTGGTCGGCTACTACTACTACGTAGAGGTGTGGCGCTGGCGCGACGTGGACGTGGTCTTTGAAGAGGCCGACCTGGCCCGGCTGGAAGACACCAAGCAGCTGTGGCCCCACGTGATCCACGAGCTGGTGCTGCACCCCAACGGCAGTCTGTGCTCCACCTGGCAGCCGTGGGACGGCGTGTTGGGCCCACCGCCGCTGCAGGCTTTGGCCTAGGAGCCTGGCGGTGCCATCGGCCGCGGCGTCGGCGGTGACAGGGACCAAGGAGGCTAGGCCAACGCTTCAGTGGGCGGTCGGGAGGGGGCTGTGAGTCTGTCCGACCGGGAGCATAGGTAACACCTTGTTCCTATTCTTCCTGTCCGCAGCCCTCGCTCCGGGCGGCGGCGCTACAAGCCGCAGGCAGCAGCTCACGACTGCCAGTTGGCGCTGACGGATGCGGCGCTGGCCCACCACTCGGTTACCCAGGCCGGCCAGACCTCTGGCAGGCTGGCTTGGTCGGTGGCCATGAGGCCGGCGTGCAAAGTCGATGTTTTGCAGTGCGATTGTGGGGGTCGGCGTCGTCTGGTGGCGGTGATTGACCAGCCGACGGCGATCAAGAAGATCCTCTCTCATCTTGGCCTGGCCACGGAGGCGTTTACAAAGCCTGAGGATCCCATCTGGCTGCCAAAAAAGTCGACACTGCGTGGGCCGCCGGACGCGCTGTTCTCGCCGGATGTCGATGAAGCTGGGTTGCCTGTAGAGCTCGATGCCGTCGACGAGGACCTGAGCGAGCCGTTCTTTGACGAACTGCCGGCCGACGACTGGGCAGCGTAGCTGGGGACCGCAAAGTCTGCCGGCAGGCGAAGCCTTGCCCTGACAGGGCAGATCAGCGTGAACGGACGTGAAATTTCGCGGTTGACGCTGCGAAATTGGCGGCGTATGGTCGTCGCTGACGGCTGGGATGGTCTTGGTCGGGGTGACGCGGCGCTGCTGGGGTGGGCCAATGGGCGTTTGGGGCGTTTGGGGGGCCTATACACTGCGCTTTGTGCCCGTTGCCTGATTCCGGCGCCGCAGGTCGGTGGCGACGGCGACCTGACGATGGCGATCAGGCCGAGGGGTGAAGGGGCGCGGCCGCGTTTCGTGTCGCCCAGATGATGGCCATCCCCGTAAACAGCAGGTCCCAGCCGTCAAACGTCCCTGGAAGGAGACGAACCCACTGCCCGATTTCGGCGCAGACGGCGACCGTGGGAATCAGGCCTCGCCACACCCGTGCGGCCAGGGAATCGATTCCTCGCCAGATGTGACAATAGTACCAAGTTCCCGCATAGGCCCACGCTGCGTCGGGAAGCCACCCGGATATCCATCCCCCCCAAGCTGGCGGGACTTCAGGGGTCGGGAGCATCACCCAGTTCGCAACCCAATCATGCATCCTGAGGTGGGCTGGGCGCGCAAACGCATAACATAGCAGGCCTGTAACCAGCGGAGCACCGACATGCCAAAGGAAACTCTGCAGTACCGCGGTCACTTCATTTCCGACATCGTCTTGTCAAGCGCCTTCTGCGAGGACTTCGCTAGCTCGTTTGCAAGCTTCGCGTCAAGCTGAAGCCCGGCGATTTCGCTTTGGTCCGGTGAGAGGCGGATTTTCTGCTGCCTCACGAACAACTCGTCAATCTGTCGACTCAAGTCGTTCCGGATCTTGGTCATCTTGGCAAGCGCAGCACGCGACCGCTTTACGTCTTTGTCTTTGTCTGGTTCCATGTTGCGGCTGCGGAGAACCGCTTCAATCTCCGCGAGGGCTGCCTCCTGTTTGGCGATGAGCTCGTCCGCTTGGTCGCGCGTAGACTTGAGTTCCGGACAGTTCGAGGACACAAAGAGGGCGAAGTCGTCCGCGATGCGCTTCTTCATCGAGGCTTCTTTCTCCTCCGCGGCCTTTTGCTCCTCCGACTTCGCGCTTCCGGCGGCCCCCATCGAGAACAGGACAACGCCGGCTACCGAGAACAACCAGCGAGTGGTTTCTTTCTTGATGGACAGCATGGCTCACAATCCTCCCTACTTTCCAAGAATCTGATTCAATCGATCCTCGTCGGTAACTTCCTGCGCCGTCGGCATGAAGTCGCCGGACTTGGCTTCCACCTTGCCTACCCTCGCCACCGCCTCGTTGAGATCTATCAGTTCGTTTGTTTCTTGAACCAGACTGTTCAGTTGCGATACGTCTCGGTTGAGCTCCATGAGCCGGCGTGCCTCGATCAACCTTGCTCGCTGAGCCTGGATGTGCGCCAACTGTTCATCAACGTCACGCGACTGCTTCCCCGCAACGACGGCGACGTGTGGGGCCGTGCCGGCACGGGCCTCGCTTTGCTGCAGCGAAGCGCTGGTGTCTAGGATCAGCCGCTTCAACTTGGCCTGATCGACCGGGACGCCGCGAAACTTAGCGGGCCAAGTTCCTGACTTCTCGTGTACTTTGTAGACCTCGATCATGTCGGCGAGTTGCGTCTTGCGCGCAGCGGAGAGCGCTGCGTCAGCAGCCGTCTCCCGCTTGAACTTGATATCGACTGCGTCTGCGGCGAGCCGGTGTCCTTTGAGCTTGTTCTCAAGTCTGTCAAGCTCCGCGAGGGACCAGTCGATGTAGCCAATTGGATCAGCAGCGATCTTCTCCTTCGTCCAGCCGGCGCTGCCCTTCCTGTCCCGAGTCGCGCTCTCCGCGACCTCCCTAGCTTCCGGAGACTCAACAGCAGCGGCGGAGCTCCGTCCGCACGAGACGATGGCGAGAAACACCAAGCAAAGGCCCGCAGCCTGTCCTAGCTTGCTCGGCGGCAGAGCGATGTCCAAGGGCGACTTCTGCTGGCCGTGCACGTCTGTGGAGGATGACCTAAACAAACGAGTCGGCTTGTTCATCTTCTGGTCCTGTGGTACTCAGCCGTCTGCCGACAAGGCGTCACGTTTGGGGCGAGGGATTCCCAAGGAATCCGAGGGGAGCCCAGCCGCGGTCCCTTGCGCCTGGACGAAACAAAGCCTTCTTCAGCCGCCTGCTGGAGTGGGACATTCGCAGGGGCCGTTCCCCCGACCAGCGGTGCCTATGTACCATCTCGTGCAAAGTCACGTCAACATCCCGCTTCGAGGGCTCAGACCGGATCGGTCACGCCAAGAAAAATCGCCGTCGCCCTCTCAGCGCCGACTTTTTTCGTCATCGGTGCTTCTGCCCTAACCTGCCGCTAAGGCTACGCCAATGCACGCCAGTCGGCACCGGCGGGACGTAGCTTGGGACAGGCGGGCTATATTCGGCAAGAAAACGAGGCGCTAGCGTGCGGAGTGGCGACTCCGGCGGTCTCAGACGGTCGCGGTGGCTCGCCGTCTGAGGCCCTCCAGCAGCTGGTGCGTGGCGCGGATCAGCGCGTCGCGGAGGTCCTGCATCAATTCCTTCCACGGTTGCGCCCGCTTGCGCTCGGACCGAGTCGTCACCGACCGGTAGATCGCCAGCACGTTGTAGGTCAATCGCCTCAGCAGCATCATCACCACCATGCCCTGCGGACGGCGTAGCCAAGGCCGGTCATCCTCTTGGAAAATCCGGTCCCAGATGTTGTGGTTTTGGTTCTCCACTGACCAGCGACGGCGGATGAGCTCTTGCCACTGCTCCGCAGTCAGTCGGTCCATAGCAAGACTTGAGATGTAGTACCGATTTTCGGTCTTTACTTCCCCTGTGGTCTTGTCGGTCCGTGTGGTGTGGAGGCGCAGAACCGTGCGCAGATGGGTCCAATCCAGCCACCCCGCCAAGCTGCTGGTTCGCCACAGGCGTCGAATTACGACTTCGTCGCCGTCCAGGTCGTACGAGACTGCGTCGGCGGTCTCAAGCTTGCGGCAAGCCAGCACTCGCTCGGTCTCCTTTAGCAATTCCGATTGGTTATCGCGAAGACAAAAGACGTAGTCCAGACCGCGCTCAATGGTGGCGGTCGCGTTGGCGAGGCTGCAGCCGCCAGCGTCAAACATGACGACGTCAAAGAGCGTTCGGCCGTAGGCTCCGAGCAGCGCATCCACCGCGTCGACGTAAGTCCCCATTTCATTTGTGGTGGGCGGTATTGGGTAGGCGTCTAGGCAAGCTCGGGACGGCGTCGAAACCAAGCACGCTGTCAGTGTGCCGACTTTGCACAGCCCAGTGCTGTTCACCTGTCCGTATTTCACTTTGGCGTCCGACGGATCAAAGATGAACGTTGTCGTGTACTTGCCATCCACGGCGACGGCGCGCACCGGCAGGTCGTGGTCGAGTTGCTTGCGATCACGGGCTTGGCGGACCTGGTCGTAGATAACTTGCTGAACCTCTGCAGGATTCAGTCGTGCCAGCAAATCTCCCGCCGTCGTGTCTGGTATCCGCTTGGTCAGGTTGAGCTTGCTCCTGGCCCCCGCGCCAAGTCCCTTGGTCAGGTGCTCCATCTCGCCAAAGCCCTTGCAGCCGCTGGCGATTGCCGTCACCACCGCGGTAATTGCACGGCGCATGGGCAGCTTGACGTTTCCGGTCTTCGTCCGCGGGTCCGTCAGGCGACTTTCGATTCTCATCTCGGCCGTCCGCGCAGTGATCTGGCCGATCATCCGACGGGTCAGGCGAATAGTTGCTTCTTGTTGCACAGTTCCCCCTGAGGGCTTGCCTGCGAAGCGATGAAGCACCATGCTACAGCCGCCCGCGGGCTTCGTGGCGCTGCCGGGGTCGCCACCCCGTAACGCCACGTTTTCTTGCACAGTTGATGGTCGCAGCACACGGAGCCCGCGGGCAATTTTTTGGTCAAGAACCGGCCGGAACGCGGCCATCCAGCGGGCCGTTTGGGCCCAGCAGTGGCACTGTCGCGCGGCCTCCGACTCCAGGTAAAGCTCATGTTACCAAGATGTTAGGCTGCCTGGGCAGAAGCGCCGCCGCAGCCGACGACGGCCCCGATCACAAATCCGCCCAATTCGCCGCGAAATTGCGGCCGAAAACAGGCTGCCGACAGGGTCGTCGAATTTGTGCACTCGAGTTGGCGGCGCAAGTGAAGGCGGAACCGCCTCGCAGTACGCGGGTTCGGTCGTCACTCCGGTGAAATGGCCGATTGAGGCTGCTGCTAAAATTTCTCGCGGCGACGGTCGCCCGCAAAGTACCCGCAAGCGGGCACTACTTGAAGTCGACTATGGAGATGAATCAATGAAAACTAGCAGAAGAAGGGAGTTGCTCGTTGAGGACATACTGCGCAGAACAGTGCCCGGGATCATCTCGGTACACAAGGTGGGCTCGAGGTACTGGGTCGAGCAGCCGGCCGCAGCCGGAAGTGGCACGAAGAACCTGCAGGTCGTCGTCCCTAAGGACTCCAAGAAGATGTGCGCCGAGGAGTTGGCAGAGTACCTCATTGACCAGATAAAGCCAAATATCCATGTATAGCCAAGTTGTTATAGCCGCGCGCACATCTAGACCGGCACCGATGCGCCAAGCACGGCAATCGGGTAGATAGCATATCTGACTGCAAAGATGCAAGGTAGTTGGCTGATATTACGTTATTTTACAATCGACCCGAGTTCCACGGCACTGCCGGTACGTCAGCGCTCACGCCGGCCACGCGGCGCGGCACCACGTCCAACGCACCCCGCGGAGCGCGCAACAACTTGGCCCACACCTGGGCGACCATGGTGCTCAACGCCTCAACGCACGCGAATCGGCCGTTCGCAAAGCTCCCTATCGTTAAGGTGCCGATCTGCAGGTCATCGCCCATGGCAACTGAGCTGCCAACCCACCCGCCACTGATCGACGACCGGATTGCCGGCCACCGACCCTGCCCAAGCAAGGCCCAATGACGACATACTCCTCAAAGCAGGGCATGATATCGATCTCCTATTCCTTCGCCCAGCTACGCAAGGAGCCCCAACCATGACCACCGACCTGAACCCCCAACATCTAGGCAGCGACCTCGACGACTTCCTCAACGAGCAAGGCCTATTACCCGAAACCGAAGCCGTCGCCACCAAGCGCGTCATCGCCTGGCAGTTGGAGCAGGCGATGCAGGCGCGCGGCCTCAGCAAGGCCGCGCTGGCCAAGCAGATGCACACCAGCCGTGCCGCCGTGGACCGGTTGCTCGACCCGAATAGCCCATCAGTGACGCTGCTTACCCTAGAGCGCGCCGCGCAGGTCTTGGGTCGGCGACTGGTGGTGTCCCTCACCTGAGAGCCGGACGCAGCAAGCGTGCCCGCCCTACCCAGACGGTTCCCATGCAATCGCGACACCTTCCGTTTACCCTAACCCACGACCTCGCCACGCGTACCTGGCGCGCCCAGGGCCAGCGCGAGCGGTTGATGGCCTTGCCGCCCGGCCGCCCGCGGCCCAAAGCGCGAAGGATCGAGACCCCGGAAGGGGCAGCGTCCGACGCTGTTTTTTGGCCGTGTCCAAGGGCGCCCCAAGGGGGCGGCGCGGACGGCCAAAAAATCCGAGCCTGGTCGCCGCAGGCGACGCGCCCAAACCTTTATTGCTGTTGGTGATTTTGTGCAGCGCCAGCAACCTGGCAGTCCGGTTCAGGGTGCCGAGCCAAATCCGGCGTCCAGCATTCGCCGCGGCGGCGCCGGCCATGGAAGGAGAGACGCTGCCCAGAT